>JAUNLB010000042.1 GCA_030532485.1 Pseudoclavibacter sp. | reverse complement strand
CCAGCGGCAGGTCGATGCCGGCCTCGTCGAAGATCTGCGCCGTGAGCGTGTCGTAGCTCGTGAGGGCCGTGATCCGCTCGCCCGCCTGCTTGGCCTGGGCGAAGTGGCGGATGCGGACGCGCTTGACCCCGGCCTTCGGGCCCGGCTCCTGCGCTGTTGCGTATGAGGACATGCGCGCCATTCTACGTTCGCCCCCTCCTCGCCGCCCCGGGCCGAGAGCGTCGGGAGGCGGCAGGCGCGGCGGAATGCGGGACCGGCGGCCCGGACCGGCCCGGACCGGTAGCGTAGAGGCGGCAGGGCGGCCGCACGCCCGGAAGGGAGCCGAGGTGGACAAGCAACAGGACTTCGTGCTGCGCACGATCGAGGACCGCGGCATCAAGTTCATCCGGCTGTGGTTCACCGACGTGCTCGGCACGCTCAAATCCGTCGCCATCGCCCCCGCCGAGGTGGAGGGCGCCTTCGCCGAGGGCATCGGCTTCGACGGCTCCTCCGTGGAGGGCTTCACCCGGCGCAACGAGGCGGACATGCTCGTGCGCCCCGACCCCACCACCTTCCAGGTGCTGCCCTGGCGCGGGGACATCGACCCGACCGCCCGCATGTTCTGCGACATCCTGACCCCCGACGGGGTGCCGGCGGTCACCGATCCGCGCAACGTGCTGCGTCGCGCCCTGGACCGCGCCGCCGCGCTCGGCTTCACCTTCTACACCCACCCCGAGATCGAGTTCTACCTCTTCGCCTCCAAGGACTACGGCCCCGACGGCCCGGTCCCCGTCGACGACTCCGGCTACTTCGACAACGTGCCCGGCGGCACCGCCCACGACTTCCGCCGCCGCGCCGTCCGCATCCTGGAGGACCTCGGCATCTCGGTCGAGTACAGCCACCACGAAGCCGGCCCCGGCCAGAACGAGATCGACCTGCGCTACGCGGACGCCCTCACCACGGCCGACAACATCATGACCTTCCGCACGGTGGTCAAGGAGGTCGCGATCGAGCAGGGCGTCCACGCCACCTTCATGCCCAAGCCGCTGTGGGACCATCCCGGCTCCGGTATGCACACTCACGTCTCCCTCTTCGAGGGCGACGCGAACGCCTTCCACGAACCGGGCGCCGAGCACCAGCTGTCCACGATCGGCAGGCGGTTCATCGCGGGACTCCTGCACTACGCCCCGCAGATCGCCGCCGTCACCAACCAGCACGTCAACTCCTACAAGCGGTTGTGGGGCGGCGACGAGGCGCCCAGCTTCGTGTGCTGGGGCCGCAACAACTCCTCCGCGCTCGTGCGCATCCCCAGCTACAAGCCCGCCAAGGGCGGCTCGGCCCGCGTCGAGTACCGGGGCCTGGACTCCGCCGCCAACCCCTACCTCGCCTACGCGCTGCTGCTCGCGGCCGGACTCAAGGGCATCGAGGACGAGCTCGAGCTGCCCGCCGAGGTGGAGGGGGACGTGCGGGACCTCAGTCCCCGCGAACGCAGCGTCCTCGGCTTCGCCCCGCTGCCGGCCAGCCTCATGGAGGCCGTGCAGATCATGGAGGGCTCCGAACTGGTCGCCGCCACCCTCGGCGAGCAGGTCTTCAGCTACGTGCTGGCCAACAAGCGCGAGGAGTGGCGCCGCTACCGGGCCCAGGTCACCCCCTTCGAGCTTCGGCTCGGCCGGACCCTCTGACCGGCCGTCATGGCCCGCGACGAGACCCGCACCACCCTGGCCCGGCTCGGCTTCGCGGCCCCCTCCGCCGCGGCCCAGCGGATCGAGGAGCTGTCGGGACTGTGCGAGACGGACCCGGCCCTGCTGACCGTCCCCTTCCGCGAGCGCATCGCCGACCCCGACCTCGCGCTCGAGCAGCTCGTGCGCATCGCGCGGGCGGACGCCCGGGCCGCTTCCGACATCCTGGCGGAGCCTGGCCTGCTGCGCACCGCGGTGCGGCTGTTGGGCGCCTCCGCCGGCTTCGGCCCCTTCTTCCAGCGCCACCCGCAGGCCCTCGCCGAAGTGCACGCCGGACACGAGGTCCTGCCCGGGGCCGAGGAGCTGCGCGCCGGGCTCCTGGACGCGGTCGGCGCCGAGCGGCCGCGCGAGGGCGGGCCGCTGCGCGCGAGGCTGAGCGGACACCGGGCCCGCAGCGCCCTGCGCCGCCGCTACCGGGTGGAGCTCGCCCGCATCGCCGCCCACGACCTGAGCCGGCCCGAACCGCTCGCCGCCCTGCCGGAGACGGCGCACGTCCTCGCCGGGCTCGCGGCCGCCGCGCTGGAGGCGGCGCTCGCGGTGGCCCGGGCCGATCTGTCCTCGCCGCCCGCCGGCTTCGGCCGCTTCCCGGCCGAGCAGGTGGACGCGGTGCGGCTCGCGATCGTCGGCATGGGCAAGGCGGGGGCGGAGGAGCTCAACTATCTCTCGGACGTGGACGTCGTGTTCGTCGCCGAGGCGGTCGACACGGCCGATGCGGTCGAGGGCCCGCAACCGCCCGGCCCGCGCCCGCCGGAGAGCGCACGATCCGGGCCGCGCGGCGCCGCGCCGGGCGGGCTGCCGGCCCCGCGCATGCTGGAGATCGCGGGCCGGCTGGCCGCGGCGAGCATGCGGGTGATCGACGAGCCCGGCGTGGAGCCGGCCCTGTGGGAGGTGGACGCGAATCTGCGCCCGGAGGGCAAGGACGGTCCGCTCGTGCGCACGCCGGAGTCCTACCTGGCCTACTACCGCCGCTGGGCGCGCGACTGGGAGTTCCAGGCGCTGCTGAAGGCGCGCTGCATGGCCGGGGACCGGGAGCTGGGCGAGCGGCTGTGCGAGCAGCTGGCGCCCCTCGTGTGGCGGGGGGCCGAGCGGACGGGCTTCGTCGAGCAGGTGCGGGCCATGCGGGAACGGGTGACCGCCCACATCCCGGCCGGGGAGGTGGAGCGCCAGATCAAGCTGGGCCCGGGGGGCCTGCGGGACATCGAGTTCACGGTGCAGCTGCTGCAGCTCGCCCACGGCCAGGGGGACCCGGCACTGCGGGTGCGCGGCACCCTGGCGGCCCTCGACCGGCTCGTGGACGGCGGCTACATCGGCCGGGAGGACGCGGCCCGCTTCTCCGAGGACTACCGCTTCCTGCGGCTGCTGGAGCATCGGCTGCAATTGCGGGGCCTGCGGCGCACCCACCTCATGCCGAGCGATCCGGACGAGCAGCGGGCGCTGGCCCGCTCGACGGGCTTCGAGACGGCCGAGGCGCTGCTGGCCGCCTGGCGGGAGACGAAGGTGCGGGTGCGGGGCCTGCACGAGAAGGTCTTCTACCGGCCCCTGCTGTCGGCGGTGGCGGCGATTCCGGCCGAGCGCTTCCAGCTCACGAGCGAGCAGGCCGTCGCCCGGCTGGGCGCGATCGGCTACCGGGATCCGAAGGGCGCGCTCGGGCATATCTCTGCGCTCATCCGGGGCGTCTCCCGCCGGGCCCAGATGCAGCGGACCCTGCTGCCGCTGCTGCTGGACTGGTTCGCGCAGGGCAGCGATCCGGACCGGGGGCTGCTCGCCTTCCGCCGGCTCTCCGAGCAGCTGGGGGAGACCCCGTGGTACCTGCGCCTTCTGCGGGACTCCTCGGCGGCCGCCCGCCGCCTGTGCCGGCTGCTGAGCGATTCGGGCTTCGCGGCCGGCTTCCTCGAGCTGCACCCGGAGGCGGTGAAGTGGCTGGACGACGATGCACTGCTGCGGCCGCGTCCCCTGCCGGAGTTGCAGCAGGAGATCGACGGCACCCTGCGGCGGCACGCGAGCGAGGAGGGCTTCGCCCGGGCGCTGCGCACCTTCCGGCGCCGCGAGGTGCTGCGCATGGCGATCGGCGCCCTGCTGAGGGTGAACGGGACCGAGGAGCTCGGCCGCAGCCTGGCCGACATCGCCACGGCGGTGCTGGCGGGCGCCGAGACCGCCGTGCGCCGGGCCGACGGGCCGGACGCGCATCCGCCGTTCGCGATCGTGGCGATGGGCCGCTACGGCGGCCGGGAGCTGGGCTTCGGCTCGGATCTGGACGTCATGTACGTCTACGACGGAGAGGGACGGGATCCGAAGGCCGCGGCGGAGGGGGCCAGGCGGCTCGTGCAGCGGATCACGGAGCTCGTCGCCGATCCGCGCCTGCCCCTGGAGCTGGACGCGGATCTGCGGCCGGAGGGCCGGGCGGGCCCGCTCGTCCGCTCCCTGGACGCCTACCGGACCTACTACGAGAAGTGGTCGCTCGGCTGGGAGGCGCAGGCCCTGCTGCGGGCCGATCCGGTCGTGGGGGACCCGGGGCTGCGGGAACGGTTCACGCGGCTCGTGGACGGCGTGCGCTATCCGGCGGGCCTGGACGAGGCGGGGCTGCGGGAGATCCGGCGGATCAAGGCGCGGGTCGAGTCCGAGCGGCTGCCGCGCGGCGCCGACCCCCGCCGTCACCTGAAGCTGGGCCGGGGCTCGCTGAGCGATGTGGAGTGGCTCGTGCAGACCCTGCAGCTCCAGCACGCCCACGAGGCGGCCGGGCTGCGCACCACCTCCACCCTCGGGGCGCTCGCAGCGGCCGAGGAGCTGGGCCTGCTGACGGCCGAGGAGGCGCGGATCCTGCGGGAGGCGTGGACCACGGCCACGCGCGTGCGCTCCGCCGTCTCCCTCTTCGGGGAGCGGCAATCGGATGTGCTGCCGGAGGACGCCGCCAGGCTCGCGGGGATCGCCAGGTTGCTCGGCTACCCCGAGGGTGGCGCACAGCGGCTGGAGGACGATTACCTGGCCGTCACCAGGCGGGCGCGTCGCGTCTTCGAGCGCTGCTTCTACGGCGAGCGGGACGAGCCGGGACGGGCGCCGGTGGCGGACAGCGGCGAGCGTTGAGGTGAGCGGGACGACGGCGCAGACCGGGCGGGCCTATTCCCTGCGCGCGGCCGAGTACTCGGCGGCGCTCGGATCGCTGGCGGACATGGACCCGGCGGACATCGTCCGCATCGCCGCCTGGGGGCGCGGCGTGAACGGCCCGATCCTGGACGCCGGCTGCGGCCCCGGCCACTGGACCGACGCCCTGCGCGCTCAGGGGTGCTCGGTCGTCGGCATCGACATCGTGCCGGAGTTCCTGGCCCGCGCCCGCGCCCGCTTCCCGGAGACGAGCTACCGCCTGGGCGATCTGCGCCGACCGCCGGTCCCCGACGGCGGCCTGGGCGGTGTGCTGGCCTGGTACTCCCTCATCCACATCCGGCCGGAGCGCCTGCCCGGCGTGCTGGCGCGGCTGAGCCGGACCCTCCGGCCGGGCGGATCGCTGCTGATCGGCGCCTTCCAGGGCCCGCACGGCCTCGCATTCGACCATGCGATCGCGACGGCGTTCTTCTGCTCGCCCGGGGGGGCTGCGCGAGGCGCTGGAGACCGCCGGTCTGCGCCTCGCGGAGATCCGCACGCGCGCCCCGGCCGGCCGCCGCCCCCATCTGGACGTGCTCGCGCTTCGGCCCGGCGGACCCGGAGCGGATGCGGAGCCGGAGGACGGAACGGAACAGGAGCACTCATGACACCCCGCACGCACGAATACGAGCTGGAACTGCTCTGGACCGGGAACCTCGGTGCCGGAACGGCCTCCTACAGGGGGTACAGCCGCCGGCACGAGCTGCGCGCCCCCGCCGCCCCGGCGATCCCCGGCACCGCCGATCCCGCCTTCCGCGGCGAGGCCGAACGCTGGAACCCCGAACAGCTGCTGCTCGGCGCGCTCGCCCAGTGCCACATGTTGTGGTATCTGCACCTCGCCTCGGCGGCCGGGGTGGTGGTGACCGGCTACCAGGACCGGCCGCACGGGGTACTGCGCCTGGACGACGACGGCGGGGGCCGCTTCACCGCGGCCACGCTGCGGCCGCGCGTGCGCATCGCCCCGGAAAGCTGCGAGCGGACGGCGCTCCGCCTGCACGGCGAGGTGCCGGAGAAGTGCTTCATCGCCCGCTCGATCGCCTTCCCCGTCCGGCACGAGCCGGTGATCCTCCGGGAGGGCTAGACGCCGAAGTAGAGCTCGTACTCGTAGGGGTGGGGGCGCTGGGCGAGCGGTTCGACCTCGTTGCGGGTCTTGTCCTCGATCCAGGTCTCGATGAGCTCCGGCGTGAAGACGTTGCCCGCCGTCAGGTAGTCGTGGTCCCCGGCGAGTGCGGCCAGGGAGGCCTCCAGGGAGGTCGACAGCTGCGGGATGCCCGCGGCCTCCTCCGGCGGCAGCTCGTACAGGTCCTTGTCGATCGGCTCCAGCGGCTCGATGCGGTTCTGGATGCCGTCCAGGCCCGCCATCAGCTGGGCGGCGAAGGCGAGGTACGGGTTCGCGGTGCCGTCCGGGGCGCGGAACTCGATGCGCTTCGCCTTCGGGTTCGAGCCGGTGATCGGGATGCGCACCGCCGCCGAGCGGTTGCCCGCCGAATAGACCAGGTTGATGGGCGCCTCGAAGCCCTTCACGAGCCGGTGGTAGGAGTTCGCCGAGGGGTTCGTGAAGGCCGCCAGCGAGTTCGCGTGCTTCAGGATGCCGCCGATGTACCAGCGGGCGGTGTCTGAGAGCGAGGCGTAGCCGGTCTCGTCGTAGAAGAGGGGCTCGCCGCCCTTCCACAGCGACTGGTGGGTGTGCATGCCCGAGCCGTTGTCCCCGAACAGCGGCTTCGGCATGAAGGTCGCGACCTTCCCCCAGTCCTCGGCGACGTTCTTGACGACGTACTTGAAGGCGAGCACGTCGTCGGCGGCCCGCACGAGGGTGTCGAAGCGGTAGTTGATCTCGCCCTGGCCGCCGGTGCCGACCTCGTGGTGGGAGCGCTCCACCTGCAAGCCGATGTTCGCGAGCTCCACGCAGATCGCGTCCCGCAGATCGGCGTGCTTGTCGACGGGGGAGACGGGGAAGTAGCCGCCCTTGTACGGGGTCTTGTTGCCGAGGTTCCCGCCCGGCTCCTCGCGGCCGGTGTTCCAGGCCCCCTCCTCGGCGTCCACCCGGTAGAAGCTCTCGTGCGCCTCGACCCCGTAGCGGACGTCGTCGAAGATGTAGAACTCGGCCTCGGGGGCGAAGAAGGCGGTGTCGGCGATGCCGGTGGCGGCCAGGTACTGCTCGGCCTTGCGGGCCACCTGGCGGGGGTCCCGGTGGTAGATCTCGCCCGTCCGGGGATTGAAGATGTCGAACACCATCACGAGGGTCCGCTCCCGGCGGAAGGGGTCGAGATAGGCGGTCGTCACATCGGGGACCAGCTGGAGGTCCGAGTCGTGGACGCTCGCGAAGCCCCGGATGGAGGAGCCGTCGAACAGCTGCCCGGTGGTGAAGAAGTCCTCGTCCACGGTGGCGGCGGGGATGTTGAAGTGCTGCTGGACGCCCGGCAGATCGGTGAAGCGGATGTCGAGGAAGACGATCCGCTCGTTCTTGATGTACTCGAGGACTTCACCGGGCTCTTGGAACATGCTCTCTCCAGACGATCGGACCGGGCGGGCCGGTCCAGGCCCGACCGCTCCGAAGCGTAGGGGGCCGCTGTTGCCTGGCCGTGACCGCCGTGTTTCCTGGATGTTACGCGGCGGGCGCGGCGGGGTGCGGGGAGCGCGCCGGGAAGCGGCCGGACGCTTCCCAGCCGGGTAGCATGGCCGTCGTGGCAGACCCCCGCGCGCGCCCCGATTTCGCCCGGCCGGAGAACAACCGATTCCCCGGCTACCGGCTCGGCTACCCGCAGGCGGGGCCCGGCTCGATCGCGGGCGTGCCGCGCCGGATCGCCGCGCTCTTCCTGGACTACTTCATGGCCCTCGGCGCGGCCTGGCTGCTGTTCGATCGGCACCAGCTGGCGATCCTCGCCTGCTTCGTGGTGCTCACGGGCCTGGGGATCGCCCTACTGGGCGGCTCGCTCGGGCATCTGCTGCTCGGCATGCGGGTGACCCGGCTGGACGGCGGCGCGCCGGGGCCGTGGCGGCCCTTCCTGCGCCAGCTGCTGCTCGTGATCGTGCTGCCGGCGATCGTGTGGGACACGGACCGCCGCGGCGGGCACGACATCGCCGCAGGCCTGGCCCTGCGCGTGCGCTGAGCCGCAGTCGGCCCCGGCGCGCAGCCGGGAGCGGTCTCAGCGCAGCCGGGAACGGGAGGAGCGCACGCGCATGGGGTCGATCCCCTTGGGGATCGGCAGCGCGTTGCCGGGCATCGAGTTCAGCCGGGTGGAGATCGCCAGGACCTCCGGCTTCGTGATCTTCTTCGGCAGGCGCCGCAGCGTCCGGCGCAGCCGCAGCAGCGGCACCTCGTCCTCGCCGGAGCCGATGTGCACGTGGGTGATCGGCACATTGGGGGCCAGGCGCTGGATCTTGCGCCGCTCGTCCTGGAAGAGCTTCTTGGCGCCGGTGCGGCCGCCCTCGGTGACGAGCACGACGCCGGGGCGCCCGACCACTCGGTAGAGCGCGTCCCGGGTCTTGGGGTTGAAGGCGGCGGGCGTCTCGCTGCTCTGCCACTGGCCGCGCAGGGTGGAGCCGAGCACCTGGCCGGCCGCGCCGGGGTGGCCCTCGATCTGCGAGAAGGCGACCCGCTCGGCCCGCCAGTTGAGGGCGAACATGAACAGCAGGAAGCCGGTCATGAGGCCGAGCAGGACCGTGAGGATCCACATGAGCACGTTCCCCGCGTACAGCAGGACGCAGAAGAGGACCGCGAGCAGGACCGGCAGCAGGAACGCCGCCAGGAACAGCGGCGCCGCGGCCCGGTCGTACTTGACCGTCATCCGCAGCACCTGCCAGATCTGCCTGACGCGTCCGGGCTGCTTCGTCTGCGCGCTTCGTGCCGGGGTCTTCGCCATAGTGGCTCCAGCCTAGCGCTCCCGGCCGGGCCCGGCGGAGCGGGGCTGGACGATCCGGGGCGCAGCGGGCAGGATGGGGGTGCGGCGTGCGCGGGGGCGCGCACGCGCGGGAGTGCATCGGGGGTGCCGAATGGGGTTTTCCGAGTGGCGTGCGACGGCGAGGATCGACCGGACGCCGTGCGGCCTGCGCTACGCGGCCGGAAGGGCGGACGGGCCGGCGAGGGGCGAGCTGCTGCTCGCCCGCTCGGCGGCGCAGTCCCGGCGTCTGCGGGCGGCGGGCGGGCTGCTGGAGCGACTCGGGGCGGGCGGGTACGGTCGGCACCTGCCCGAGGTGGTGGCCCGCAGCGAGGGCGCCGGGTCGGTGCGCTGCGCCCTGCTGGCCGCCTCGCCCCCGGCGCCGCGGCTCTCGACGGCGGGCCGCCTGGGCTCGGGCGCCGTCGTGACCGTCTTCGTGCCGATCGCCGAGCTGCTCGGGGCCGTGCACCTCGCCGGCGCCGTGCACGGCTCGATCGGAGCGGCCGCGATCCGACTGCACCGCGAGCGGGGACCGCTGCTGGGCGAGTGGTGGTCCGGCCGTCCCGTGCGCGGCGCTGCCGGGCGCCGGGCGGTGCTGGGGGAGTGGCGCGCGTTCGCCGGGCTGCTCGACGGCGTCGCCCGAGCCTGCCGGCCGGACGAGGGCGCCGAGCCCTATCCGAGCTCGCTGGTGGCCGCCGAGTGCGCGCGGCTGGGGCGCGGGCGCAGCCTGCCGGGCCTGCACGGGCGGGCGGGGGCGGCGGAGGACCCGGCGGAGTTGGCCGCCCGCTTCGTGGACGCGCTGTTCGAGTGGTCGCCCGCGACGCCGCTGCCGTCGCCGGGGGAGCGGCCCGAGGGGGCCGCCGCCCCGACGCCGGCGGGGATCTGAACGCCGGGTCGGGCGGAACCGGCTCGGTTCAGATGCCGAGGTCCTGCTCGAAGGCGCCGTCCTCCAGCCGGCCCTTCACCTGGGCGAGGAAACGGGCGGCGTCGGCGCCGTCGATGATGCGGTGGTCGTAGCTGAGCGCCAGGTACACGAACGAGCGGATCGCGAGGGACTCCTCGCCGTCGGCCGTGCGGACCACGGCGGGGCGCTTGACGACCGCGCCGGTGCCCAGGATCGCGCTCTGCGGCAGGAACACCAGCGGCGTGTCGAACAGCGCGCCGCGGGAGCCCGTGTTGGTGACCGTGAAGGTGCCGCCCGCCAGTTCGTCCGGCGTGAGCTTGTTGTCCCGGGTGCGCGCGGCCAGATCGGCGATCTGGCTCGCCAGCTGGGCGAGGTTCATGCCCGCCGCGTCCTTCACCACCGGGGTCAACAGGCCGCGGGGCGTGTCGACCGCCATGGAGATGTTCTCGTGGCCCGGGTAGACGATCTCGTCGCCCTCCACCGTCGCGTTGACGATCGGGTGGCTCTGCAGCGCCTCGACCGCCGCGAGCACGAAGAAGGGCAGGAAGGACAGCTTGTTGCCGGTCCGGTCCAGGAACTCCTGCTTGACCCGCTCGCGCAGCCGGGCCACCGCGGTCACGTCGACCTCGACGACGGTCGTCAACTGCGCGGTGGCGCCCAGCGACTGGACGGCGCGCTCCGCGATGACCTTGCGCAGGCGCGACATCTTGGCGCGCGTGCCGCGCAGTTCGGACACCTCGAAGCCCGGCTTCGCCGCCGGGGCGCCGCTCGCCGAGGCGCCGGCGGCGGGCGCGGCCGCGGCGGCGGCCTCGACGTCGGACTTGCGGATCCGGCCGCCCACGCCGGTTCCCTGCACTCCGGCCAGATCCACGCCCAGCCGGTTCGCGAGCCTGCGCACGATGGGGGTCACGTAGCGCTGCCGGGAGGCGTCGGCGACGGGCTGGGCGGCGGGGGCCGCCGGTGCCGCGACCGTGACGGTCTCCGGCGCGGCCGCCGACTCCTGCGGGGCGGGCGGCTGCGGCTGATCGGCCTGGGGATGCGCCTCCGGTGCGGGCTCCTGCGCGGCCGGGGCGGTCTTGGCGGCTGCGGGCTCTTCGGCCGCGGGGGCCGGCGCCTCGGCTGCGGGGGCGGCCGCTCCGTCGCCGATGCGGGCGAGGACGGCGCCGACTTCGGCGGTCTCGTCCTCGGCCACCAGGATCTCCTGGAGCACGCCGGCGACGGGGGACGGGACCTCGGTGTCGACCTTGTCGGTCGAGACCTCCAGCAGGGGCTCGTCGACCTCGACGGTGTCGCCGACGCCCTTCAGCCAGCGGGTCACGGTCCCCTCGGTCACGCTCTCGCCGAGTGCGGGCAGGACGACGTCCTCTCCCTCGCCCGCGGAGGCCTGGCCGGCCGCGGGCGCGGCTTCGGCGGCCGGTGCGGGCTCCTGTGCCTGTGCCGCCGGGGCGGTTTCGGCGGCTGCGGGCTGCTCCTGTGCGGGTTCTTCGGCGGCGGGGGCCGGCGCCTCGGCTGCGGGGGCGGCCGCTCCGTCGCCGATGCGGGCGAGGACGGCGCCGACTTCGGCGGTCTCGTCCTCGGCCACCAGGATCTCCTGGAGCACGCCGGCGACGGGGGACGGGACCTCGGTGTCGACCTTGTCGGTCGAGACCTCCAGCAGGGGCTCGTCGACCTCGACGGTGTCGCCGACGCCCTTCAGCCAGCGGGTCACGGTCCCCTCGGTCACGCTCTCGCCGAGTGCGGGGAGCTTGACGTCTTCGCTCATGCTGTTCGTTTCTCCTTGCGCGAGCTTCCGGCCCGCCGTGGTGTCCTCGGATATGGATCAGATCGCGTGCAGCGGCCGGCCGGCGAGCGCCATGTGGGCCTCGCCGAGCGTCTCGCCCTGCGTCGGGTGGGCGTGCACGAGCTGGGCGACGTCCTCGGGGTGCGCCTCCCAGTTGACGATGAGCTGCGCCTCGGTGACGAGCTCGCCGACGCGCGCGCCGATCATGTGCACCCCGACCACGGGGCCGTCGTTCACGCGCACGACCTTGACGGAGCCGGCCGTGCCGAGGATCGAGCTCTTGGCGTTGCCGGCGAGGTTGTACTCGTAGCTCGTCACCCGGTCCTCGCCGTACTGCTCCTTGGCCTTCGCCTCGCCCAGGCCGACCGAGGCGATCTCGGGGTCGCAGTAGGTGATCTTGGGGATGTTGACGTCGGGCACCGCGACCGGGCTCAGCCCGGCCAGGTGCTCGGCCACGTGGATGCCGTGCTGGTAGCTGCGGTGCGCCAGCTGCAGGCCCGGCGTGATGTCGCCGATCGCGTAGAGCCCGGGCACATTGGTCTGCAGGTTCTCGTCCACCGGCACGAAGCCCCGGTCGAGGGTCACGCCGACCTCCTCCAGGCCCAGGCCCTCGGTGGCCGGCCCCCGGCCGACCGCCACGAGCAGCACGTCGGCTTCGAGGGTCTCGCCGGACTCGAGGGTGACCCGGACCCCGTCGTCGTCCTGGGCGACGCCCTGGAAGCGCACGCCGAGCTTGAAGGCGATGCCGCGCTTCTTGAAGGCGCGCTCCAGCTGCTTGGAGACGGACTCCTCCTCGTTCGGCGCCAGGTGCGCCAGTCCCTCGATGATCGTCACCTCGGCGCCGAAGGAGCGCCACATGGAGGCGAACTCCAGGCCGATGACCCCGCCGCCGAGGACGAGCGCCCGCTTCGGCACCCAGTCCATCCGCAGCGCCTGGTCGGAGGTGATGACCCGGCCGTCGATCTCCAGGCCCGGCAGGGTGCGCGAGTAGGAGCCGGTGGCGACCACGACGTTCTTGCCCACGAGCACCTGGTCGCCGACCGCCACCGAGTTCGGGGAGGCCAGACGGCCCTCGCCGGCGACGACGTGCACGCCCTTCGCCTTCAGCAGGCCCTGCAGGCCCTTGAACTTCCCGGAGACGATCCCGTCCCGGAAGGCGCCGACCTTCGCGGCGTCCACGCCGTGCAGCTCGGCGTCGACCCCGATGCTCCGGGCGTGCCGCGCCTCGTCGGCGACCTCGGCGGCGTGCAGCATCGCCTTGGTGGGGACGCAGCCGCGGTGCAGGCAGGTGCCCCCCAGCTTGTCCTTCTCGACGAGCGCGACCTTCGAGCCGAGCTGCGTTGCGCGGATGGCCGCCGCGTACCCGGCGCTGCCGCCGCCGAGCACGACGAGGTCGAAGTTCTGTTCGGACACTCGGAATCTCCTCTTGACGTCTTTGCCGGGACGGACTCCGCCGCTGCGCCGACGGTGGAACCGCCCCGGTGCGCTTGACCGACCCGGTGCGCTTGCGCGCACCCCTCAGAGCCTACTACCCGAGCAGGCTTCGGGGCTGGGTCCGCCCCCGGGGGCGGCGTCCCGCTCAGCCGGCGTCGGCGCCGAGCCGCTCGATCATCCGCACGAGGGTGCGGACCATGACCCCCGTCGCCCCGGCCGGGGTGACGCCGTAGGGCTTCTTCTCGTTGTTGGCCGGGCCGGCGATGTCGATGTGCACCCAGGGCAGCGGCGGGGCGTCGTCCTCGCCGCCGACGAACTCGCGCAGGAAGCGGGCGGCCAGGAGCATGCCCGCGTTCCGGTTGCCGGGCTTCGCGTTCACCAGGTCGGCGACGTCCGAGGAGAGCACCTCCTCCAGCTCGGCGGGGATCGGCATGCGCCAGGCGGGTTCGCCGACCTCCTCGGCCGCGGCCAGGACGCGCCCGGCCCACTGCTCGTCGTTGTCCATGACCCCGCTCGTGCGCTCGCCCAGGGCGATCAGCTGCGCGCCGGTGAGGGTCGCGACGTCCACGACCGCGTCGGGCCCCTCCGCGCAGGCCGCGACGAGGCCGTCCGCGAGGACCAGGCGCCCCTCGGCGTCCGTGTTCGTGACCTCGACGGTCTTGCCGCCGTGCACGGCGATGACGTCGTCCGGCCGCGTCGCCCGATCCGAGGGCATGTTCTCGGCCAGGCACATCCAGCCGGTCAGCCGCACCGGCAGCCGCAGCTCCGCCGCCGCGCGCAGGACGCCCAGCACGACGGCCGCGCCGGCCATGTCGAACTTCATGCCGACCATGGCCGAGGCGGGCTTGAGCGAGAGGCCGCCGGTGTCGAAGGTGATGCCCTTGCCGACCAGCGCCAGGTGGGCGACCGCCTCCTGGGGCGCCCACTCCAGCCGCACCAGCCGCGGCGGGCGGGCAGAGCCGCGGCCCACGCCGAGGTGGCCCCCGAAGCCCTCCCGCTCCAGCGCCTCCTCGTCGCGCACGTGCACCTCGAGGCCGCTGCGCTCCGCGTCCTCGACGGCCGCGGCGGCCAGCTCGGCGGGCCCGAGCGCATTGGGCGGCGTGTTCACGAGGTTCCGCACCCGCCACACCGCGGCGCACACGGTGCGCGCCCGGGCGACGGCCTCCTCGGCCGCCCCGGCGTCCCCGTCCGGGCCGATCGAGATCGACACCAGCTCCAGCCCCTCCCGTGGCGGCTCGGAGCGGAACTCGTCGAAGCGGTAGGCGGCCAGCAGCGCCCCGGTGGCCAGCTCGGCCGCCCCCTCGGCGTCCAGGCCCGGGACCGCGAAGGACAGGGCGCGGGCCCGAGGCAGGGCCCGCACGGCCGCAGCGGCGGTCAGACGCAGCAGCTCGCCGCTCGGCCGCCCCTCGGCGGGCCGGGGGCCCGCACCGGCCAGGAGGACGGAGAGCCTGGCCCCGTCCGCCTCCAGATCGGTGCGCAGGGTCTCGCCCCGCCTGCCCGAGAGCCCGAGCCCCGGCAGGCGCTCGGCGAGCGGAAGGAAGGCGTCGGCGGCCAGCAGCCCGGGCGCGTCGTCCTTCCCGTCGGCCTCGACGGCCAGGACCACGTGCACGGCGTCTTCCAGGTCGCTGGGAACGGATTCGGTCGTGATGCGGAGTTCGGGCATGCGCATGGCGGACAGCCTATTGGCAAAGGGGGGCCGCACGGGCCCGGCCGGGGCGAGCGCATACGATGGTGCCGTGAACGAGAGCGAAGCGCGAGGCTGGCGGCCCCGGCACGGCTGGGATCGGGTGCCCCCCGGTCTTCCGCTCCTGATCGCGCTCGGCGGCCCCCACGACGCGGGCGCGGTGGTGCGGCAGTTCCACGTCCTGGCGCTCACCGGCGAGGAGGACGAGGCGGGCGAGCGTCCCGAGCTGGTGGCGGCGTTCGACACGGACGAGCTCCACGACTATCGGGCCCGGCGTCCCATCGTGGCGATCGGCGACAACCGGGTGCAGGCCGTCGAGCTGCCCCGGCTGGAGATCACCCGGCACGAGGATGCGGACGGCCGCGACTTCCTCCTGCTCGCGGGTGCCGAGCCGGACTTCCTCTGGCAGCGCTTCACGGCGGAGCTCGTGGACATCGTCGAACGGCTCGGGGTGGGCAGCGTCACCTGGATCCACTCGCTCGGCATGCCGGTGCCGCACACCCGCCCGGTGCGCCTGAGCGTGCACGGCAACCGCCGGGACATGGTCGAACAGCTCTCGGTGTGGGCGCCGAGCGCCCAGGTGCCCGGGCATGTCATGCACCTGCTGCACTACCGGCTCGCCGCACTGGGGGTGCCGGTGCTCGGCCTGGTGGCGCTCGTGCCGCACTACGTCGTGGAGACCGAGGTGCCCGGCGCGATCCTGGCGGTCCTGCAGGGCATCGGGGTCGCAGCGGGGCTGCGCTGGGAGGACGACGGGCTGCGCGAGGCGGACCGCGTGTTCCGGCAGCGCATCGACGAGCAGGTCGAGGGCAACGAGGAGGTGCGCCGGGTCGTCGCCGCCCTGGAGGAGCAGCACGACTCCTATCTGGCGGGACTTCCCCAGCAGTCCAGCTTCGCCTCCGCGGACGGGACGCTGCCGAGCGCCGACGACATCGCGGCCGAGCTCGAGCGCTTCCTGCGCCAGTCCGCGGATCGCGGGGACGGCCAGGAGCCGCCCCGCCCCTTCGAGGACTGGTAGGCGGCGGGGCGGGGAACATCCCGCCCGCCGTCCGCGTTCCCCATTGTCGCGGGCGGCATGTCATAATCGATGCCCGGACCCATCTCGCCCTCTGCCGCGGGCTTGACATGGGCCTTCCTTATGCCCGCACTCGCCGCGAAGGGGTTGCCATATGCCGACACGATCGAAGACGGCCGAAGCGGACGCCGAGGGCGTCGAGACCGCGGGCGGGCGCTCAGCGTCCGGGAGGACCGCCGCGCGCACGCGCAGCTCCGCGGCGAAGACGACGGCGAAGCGGAGCGGCACGGCCGCGGCGAAGACGACGGCCAAACGCAGCGCCGCCAAGACCGCCGCCTCCCCCGCGAAGACCGCGAAGACGGAGCAGGAGAAGGCCGCCGCCGCGAGCGCCCCCACCGAGGGCGCGCTCGAGACCGCGAAGGCGGGGAGCGGGACGACGAGCGCGAAGAAGCCGGCCGCCGCCAAGAAGACCACCGCTGCGAAGAAGACC
>JAUNLB010000041.1:3781-16113 GCA_030532485.1 Pseudoclavibacter sp. | reverse complement strand
GACTCGAGGGCGGGGCATGACAGATCTGGAGATCATCGACGGCGAGTTGACGCTGATCGGCGGGGAAATGGAGGGGACGGCCGCTTCGCTGCACGCCGCGGGCGGCGCCGCCGAGGTCTGCGCACAGGGGGAGCAGGCGATGCCGGGAGGCCGTGCGCCCCGAACGCTCGCCCGGCTCGGCCGGGAGCGGGATCAGGAGCTCGAGCGGATCGTCACGAGCCTGGGGGACGGGGCGGAGCAGGCGGCGGGTGCGCAGCAGGACTTCGCCTCGACCGACCAGCAGCTCGAACGGGCCTTCGCGCAGCTGATGCCGGGTGCGGGTCCGGGCGGGGAGGGCTGATGGCCGGGTGGGCCGATGTGCAGCAGTGGGCCCCCGAGCCCCTGGACGGGGTCGCGGAGGGCTGCCGGGAGCGCCAGCGGAAGGTCGAGGCGGAGTCCGACCGCCTGTTCCGGCTCCGGGGCGGGGTGCAGTCCCAGGGTGAGACGGCCGAGGCGGTCAAGGCGTTCCTGGAACGTCGGATCTCGGAGGCCGACCGGCTGGCCGGGCGCTTCGGCGGCATGGCGGACGCTTCCTCGGAGGCGGCCCGCGCGGTCGTCACGGTGCAGACCCGGGTGCGGGAGTGTCACGTGCAGGCGGCGAGCAGGCGGATGACGATCGCCTCGGACGGGGCCGTCAGGATCCATCCCGAATACCTCGCCGAGTGCCAGGCGGACCCGCAGCGCTTCGCCCGCGCCCAGGCCGAGCGCCAGCTGGTGGCCGACGCGGTCCGCGAGACGGTCCGCTTCGCGAACCGGGTGGATGCGGGCTATCAGGCGGCGCTCTTCGAGCTGAGCGACAGGGGCGCGGCGGACGACCCGCTCGCGCCCGGCGGGCCGGGGGACGAGGTCGAGCAGGTCCCCTATCTGGACGACGCCCTCGACTTCTCCTACGAGCTGCTCATGGCATGGCTGGACTCGCCCGAGGCGACTGCGATCATGGCCGCATCCACCGCGGATCCGCTGCTTTTCAACGATCTGCTCGCGGTCGCGGTCGCCTATCGCGGGGACGATCTGAGCTGGGAGGAGTACTTGGCGCTCCCGGATGTGGCGGCCAAATTCATTGTTCTTCCGCCGTTGGCGCACGCGGTCGCCGGCGGAGCCTACCTGCTGTACACGCAGATCAAAGTGAACGCCCCCTGGGACATGAAGCCGTATCTGGCGGAACGCTACGCCCAGCCCCTGGAGGACGGCTACTTCTATCTGACGGACGAGGAAGGGCACAGCATCCGCTCCGACGCGTTCGGGAACGTCAGCTACGGCTATATGCTGGCCCGCTTCGGCGTCGAGGAGCAGATCGCCCTCGACGCGGCGAACGCCGGCACGAGCGATACGGGCATCGGCGCGGACCCGGTCGATGACGCCTCCATCCGGCTCGGCTACGAGCTCTCCCGGAAATACCCGGACGGGATCACGAGGGAGCAGTACATCGAGGAGATGAAGAACGCGGACCTCGGTTGAGCGCCGCCGCGCCTCTCCGCGTTCGTCTGCTTCTTTTTGCTTTTCCGCCGCCTGTGCGTCTCCGTGCTCGTCCGCTTTCCCGTTTTCCGGCGCACCTCGTACCGGTCGCGGCCGCTCGAAACCGGGGCGGCGCCGCCTCGCATCACGACATCGTCTCGATCCGCTGCGAATCCGCTGGGCGCTGTCTGCGACATGCACGGCGGATCTCCAGCCGCGGTGCCCCTCCGCCGCGGCAGCATGAACGCGCGGGCCGCCCGGGCGGGCGGCCCGGGGGTATCGGCATCGGGGTCGGAGGGACGCATGGGGCCGGAGGACGGAGCGGTCGGACCGCTCGACGGCGAGGACAGGTTCCGGCGGGTGCGCCGGGGCGGGCCGCTGGCGCAGGCCGCGGCGGCACCGCTGGCGGCCAGGCGCCCGGAGGCCGATCGGCTCTCGCACTGGCTGCGCGGACCTCGGCCCTTCGCGATCGCCCTCGTCGGCGGCCTGGGCTGCGGGACCACGCGCCTGCTGGACGAGCTCGTCGAGCGGGCCGGGCGGATCGGCCGACGCGGCCGGGGACCCGCCTGGCTGGCCGGCCGGCTGCCCGCCGGGGCGGACACGCCGCCGTCCGCCCTCGCCGCGGTGCGCAGGCCCCGCTGCATCGTCGTGGACGAGGCGGATCGGCGCCCCGGCCGACTGCGATCGCTGCTGCCGGTGCTGCGCGACTCGGCCTCGGCGCAGGCCCCCGTCCGGCTCGTGCTGCACCTGCGGGCCGCCGGCCCGGCCCGGCCGGAGCTGCTGCGGGGCGCGGGGGAGCGGGCCGTCCGGCTGCTCGAAGACGAGCCGCTCGTCCTGTCGCTGGCCCGGGCGCCGCTGTCCGTCGTCGAGCGGCAGCGGCTGCTGCGCGGCGCGCTGGCGGCCTTCGCGGCGGGCGCCGCCGGCGCCCGGGACGGGCGGGCGCCGCGGGCGGGGCAGGGGTTGGGGGCCCGGCCGCTGCACCTGGTTATCGCCCCCGGGCGCCGCGCAGCCGGGCGGGCGGCCCCCACCGACCCCGAGTCGGCGCTGCGCGCCCTGATGGCGTGGGCGGATCCCGAGGCCGCGGCCGCCGGGGCCGAGTCGGCGCTGCTGCGGGCCGTCGCGTGCGCATCGCTCACGGACGCCGCGGGCTCCGCCGAGGCGGTCGAGCTGCTGCGCTCGGCGACGGGGCGCGCTCCGCTGCGGGCGGAGGGCCTGGACGAGCGCGTGCGGCGCCTGTTCCCGGCCGGCCGCGGCGAGCTCCACTGGGGAGATCCGGCTCCGCGCAGCCTGGCGCTGCGTCTCGCGAACACCCTCCGCGAGCGGTCGGAGCTGCTGGCCCGCGCCCTCGATCCGCGACGGCCGACGAGCCTGCTGCTGCGACCGCTGGCTCGCTGCGCCGACCTCCTGCTGCTCGACCGGGACCCGGACCACCCCTGGCTGGAGCCGCTCGCCGCCGCGCTGCCGGACCTGAGCCGCCTCGCGGCCGAGGAGGCGCTGCGGCCCGGCCCCGCCCGCCTGGCCGAGCACCTCGCCTGCCTGCTCGCGGCGGCCGCGGACCGCCTGCCGGAGGCCGCGTTGGGCGCCGCGAGGCAGGCGCTGCACGCGACCGCCGGCGCGCCGCTGGGGCCGGCCCTGACGCCGCTGCTGCTCGTACTGGAACGGGACCCCGCCCCGCCCTCGAGCCCGCGCGGCCGGCGCGAGGCCCGGGGCCGAGATGCGCGGCGGGCGCGGCGCCGGGAGGACCCGGCGCCGGAGCGGGCCCTCGAGTGGATGGCCCGTGGCCGGCCCGAGCGGGCCCGGCTGCTGCTGCACGCCCAGCTGGCCGCCCCGTCGGCCCCGGACGGCGATCCGCGGGAGCTGTCCCGCCGGGCCGGGCTGCACCAGCTGCTCGCACGGGCCTACGCGCTCTCCGGCCGGGCCGAGGAAGCCGTCGAGCAGCTGCGCCGGGAGATCGCGCTGCGCCGGATCGCGGACCGTGCGGACGGGATCGGCTGCAGCCACTTCCTGTGCGAGGCGCTGGCCGAGCTCGCCGGCATCCTCGCGGCCCTCGGCCGCCGGGACGAGGCGAGCCGGGCGCTGGAGCGGGCCGTCGAGGCGACCGCCCTGCTCGCCCGGCGGGGCGACCCGCAGGCCCGGCGGGAGCTGCCCCGGCTCCTCCGGCTGCGGGCCGCCTCGAAAGGAGCTCGGGAGGAGGGCGCGGCCGAACCGAGCCCGCCCCGGCCGCTCCGGCGAGGAGAGCTCCCGCGGGCCGGATCGGGAGGGGCTCGGGGAATCCGCCCCGCCTCCCCGGCTGCGACAGGGTAGCGTTGCCGAAAGAGCGGGGCCGGTCCGGCAGACGGGAGGGCGCAGATGCGGGTGGTCGTGATCGGCGGGGGCATCGTCGGCTGCGCCGCGGCCGCCGAGCTCGCCGACCGCGGGGTGCGGACGGTGCTCGTGGAGCGCGGCACGATCGGCGGGGGGACGAGCTCGCACTGCGAGGGCAATCTGCTCGTGAGCGACAAGCCGCCCGGGCCGGAGCTGGAGCTCGCCCGCATCGGCCTGGAGGACTGGCGCCGGACGGCGGCGCTGCTGCCGCGGGAGCTCGGCCCGGCGTTCCCCGACATCGAGTACCAGGCCAAGGGCGGCCTGGTCGCGGCCCTCGGCGAGCCGGGCCGCGAGGGCCTGCTCGCCCTGGCCGACGCCCAGCGCGAGGCGGGGCTGACGGCGCGGGCATGCACCCTGGCCCAGGCCCGAGAGCTGGAGCCGGAGCTCTCGACGGCCTGCACGGCGGCCGTGCACCACCCGGAGGACGCGCAGATCCAGCCGCTGGCCGGCACCGAGGCGCTCGCGGCCCTCGCCCGCCGTCGCGGCGCCCGGATCCTGACCGGCACGCGGGTCACCGGCCCGGTGCGGCGCGGTCGCCGGCTGGCCGGGGTGCGCACGGACCGGGGCGAGCTGGCCGCCGACGCGGTCGTGGTGGCCGCCGGGCCCTGGTCGGGCGCGGTGGCCGAGCGGCTGGGCGCGCCGTTGCCGATCGTCCCGCGGCGGGGCGTCGTGCTCGTCGCCGCCCGCATGCCCGAGCGCATCCGGCACAAGGTCTACGACGCCGACTACGTCGGGGCGGTCGGCTCGGAACGGGCCGAGCTGCAGGTCTCCAGCGTGGTCGAGTCCACCGCCGCGGGCACCGTGCTCATCGGCTCCAGCCGCGAGCAGATCGGCTTCGACGGGCGTCTCCGGGTCGAGGTGCTGCGCAGCCTGGCGCGGCGGGCGATCCGGCTGTTCCCCTTCCTGCGCGAGGCGGCGCTCATCCGCTCCTACTCGGGCTTCCGGCCCTACCTGCCGGACCATCTGCCCGCGATCGGTCCCGACCGTCGGCTGGCGGGGCTGTGGTTCGCGACCGGGCACGAGGGGGCCGGCATCGTGCTGTCCCTGCCCACGGCCCGCCTGCTGGCCGATCTGCTCACGGGCGCCGCCCCGCTCGTGGACCCCGCCCCGTTCCGGCCGGACCGGCCGGCGCTGCTGCGGGCCGTGGAGGGACGGGCGGCGTGAGCGAGGCGGCGGCGGACGGCGCGGAGCAGGTGGAGATCACCGTGGACGGGCGCAGCGTGCGCGGCCCCCGGGGCCGCACCATCGCCGGCCTCCTGCTCGCCGCGGGCGTCCGCAGCTGGCGCACGACCGCGCAGGGCGCGCCCCGTGGCGTGTTCTGCGGCATCGGGGTGTGCTTCGACTGCCTCGTGGAGGTGAACGGGGTGCGCGACGTGCGGGCCTGCGCGAGGCGGGCGCGAGACGGGGACGTCGTGGTCGCCCAGCGCGACGGGACGCCTCGAGACCAGGCCTCCCGCTTCGAGGGGCGGGAACCGTGAGGCGGGTGGTCGTGGCGGGCGCCGGGCCGGCGGGCATGGCCGCCGCCCTCGCGGCCGCCGAGCGGGGCGCCCGGGTGACGCTCGTGGACGGCGAGGCCCGGCTCGGCGGGCAGTACTGGCGCCGTCCCGCCCCCGGGGCGGAGGGCTTCGCCTCCGGCTCCGGCCACCGGGAGGCCCGATTCCGCGCCCTGGCGAGCCGGATCGAGCGGGACGGCCGGATCGAACGGCTGCTGCGCACCGACGTCTGGGCGATCGAGGCGCGTCGGGGCGAGGGGGTGCGCCTGCGCCTGCTGCAGGGCGAGCCGGACGGGCCCGGCCGCCGGGAGCGGCTGCTGCGGGCGGACCGGCTCGTCCTCGCCTGCGGCGCCCACGACCGCACCCTGCCCTTCCCCGGCTGGACCCTGCCGGGGGTGACGACCGGCGGCGCCGCCCAGGCCTTCCTCGCCCGCGAGGGGCTGGCGATCGGCGAGCGGGTCGTGGTCGGCGGCGCCGGGCCCTTCCTGCTGCCGGTCGCGCTGGGCCTGGCCGCCGCCGGCGCCCGGGTGCTGGGCGTGCACGAGGCGGCCGGTCCGCGGCTGCTGGCCGCCTGGCTGGCCCGTCCCTGGGAGCTCCCGGCGGCGGGCGGCAAGGCGCTGGAGCTGGCGCAGCTGGCGGCGGGCATGGCCCGGCACCGGATCCCCTACCGGCCCGGCAGCGCGGTGGTCGCCGCGCACGGCCGGGGCCGGGTGGAGGCGGTCACGCTCGCCCGCCTGGACGCGCGCTGGCGGCCGGTGCCCGGCACGGCCAGGCGGGTGGCCTGCGACGCCGTGTGCGTAAGCCACGGCTTCTCGCCCCGCCTGGAGCTGGCGGTCGCGGCCGGCTGCAGCCTCCGCGGCGGCTTCGTGCGGGTCGACGAGGGCATGCGCACGGACGCCGCCGGGGTCTACGCGGCCGGGGAGGTCACGGGCGTCGGCGGGGCCGTGCTGGCGGAGGCGGAGGGCCGGATCGCCGGGCACTGCGCGGCCGGCGGCCGGCTGCGGGACGCGCGGATCCGGACGGCCCGGCGGGTCCGGGCCTCGGGGATCCGCTTCGCCGCCCGTCTGGAGCGGGTGCACGCGCCGCGGCCGGGCTGGCCGCAGTGGCTGCGGGAGGACACGACCGTGTGCCGCTGCGAGGGCACCTCCTACGGCCGGCTGCGGGAGGTGGCGGAGGCGTGCGGCTCGGAGGGCACGGTCTCGCTCAAGCTCCTCAGTCGCGCGGGCCTCGGCCCGTGCCAGGGGCGCATCTGCGGCCCCGTGCTCGCCCAGCTGCTGGCCGGCTCGGGGGCCGGGGCGCAGGCGGCCGGCGCCGGCATGCAGGGCCGGCCGCTGGCGGTGCCGCTGCGGCTCGGGGAGCTCGCCGAGGCGGAGGCCGGGCCCGGCCCGGACGCGCCGGACGAGGGATGAGCCGGGAAGGGGCGCGAGGAACCGGGCGGCTGCGGGGCTACCAGCCCCGGGCCCGCCACTCCGGCAGCTGCGGCCGCTCGGCGCCGAGGGTCGTCGGGGCGCCGTGGCCCGGATAGACGATCGTCTCGTCCGGGTAGCACGCGAAGACGCGCTCCTCCACGTCCCGCAGCAGGCCGGCGAAGCGCTCGGCGTCGCCGCCGGTGTTGCCGACCCCGCCGGGGAAGAGGGAGTCGCCGGTGAACAGGCGCGGCGGTCCGTCCGGCGGCACGAGCGCGAGCGCGACGGAGCCGGGGGTGTGTCCGCGCAGGGCGATCACCCGCAGCGTCGTGGCCCCCAGTTCCACCGTGTCGCCGTGCTCGAGCCGCCGGTCCGGGCACACCGGCAGCTCATCGGCGTCGGCCGCGCCGGCCAGCGTCTCGGCGCCGGTGCGCGCCGCCGTCTCGGCGAGCGCCCGATAGTGGTCCCAGTGCTTGTGGGTGGTCAGGATGCGGACGATGCGCGGCCGCGGATCGCCGCGGCGCTCCGCCCGCTCGGCCGTCTCCGCCAGCATCTCCTGCAGCTGCTCCGCACGGTCGGCAGCGTCGATCAGGAGCGCCTCGCCGGTGGCCCGGTCCACGAGCAGATAGGCCATGTTGTCCTGCTCGGAGACGCTGCGCGCCGCGATGTCCACGGAGCCGGCGTCGTCGAAGGTGCTCTGCGCAGGGGCCGCCCGGTTCGTCATGTCCGTACGGTACCCCGCCGGCCCCGGAACCGCGCGAGGGCGGGGGCCGATCCGGCCCGAGTCTGGGAGAGAGCGGAAAGTTTTCCCGAGCCGCTTCCCTCGCAGCCGCGAACGGGGGTATGATCGTCGGTGATCGCGAGGAACACCCCGATTACCCCTCCTCGCGTTCATTCCCTCCGGACCCGCCTGCCTGCGTTTGCCCCCCAAGCGCCCCGTGCAGGCGGGTCCTTCCCTTTCCGCCCTCATTCTCCCCGAGCGCCCTCTTTCCCGCGCCGCATCCGGTCCGAGCGGGAGGCCGGGCGCGGCCGGGGTCGTCCCGTATACCCGAGACGTCGGCCGGGGGCAAGCAGCGACACTGGACACGCGCGGGATCTGCGCCTATGATGGACGCTTGCGCTTCGTCTCTCGATGCCTTCATATTGCGGTCGGCACGGCGAGCGCCTTTCGATCACGGGGTTGTGCGGCGGTCCTCTGCCCGTGCGCTCCGTGCAGCGCGGTCTCGTTCCGGCGCGCCTCGGGCGCCCCGGGGTCCGGAGCGTCCGCGGAGGGGCGCGGCCGGGAGCCGGAGCGGAACTCCACCGACGAGACGACCGTCCCCCCGCTGTGCCGGGGGACCCGGAGGTAACTTCCTTGCCTGCTGCGAGCAACGCAAACACCCCCACGCCCAAGACCGGCCGGAACGCGCACCGGCTCTCCTTCGCCAAGATCAGCGACACGCTCGAGGTCCCGGACCTCCTCGCCCTGCAGACCGAGTCCTTCGACTGGCTCGTGGGCAGCGAGGCCTGGAAGGAGCGGGTCGCCGCCGCCCAGGCCGCCGGCCGCACCGACATCGCCACCCGCTCCGGACTGGAGGAGATCTTCGAGGAGATCTCCCCGATCGCCGACCTCAGCGAGACCATGCAGCTGAGCTTCACGAACCCCTACCTGGAGCCGGAGAAGTACTCGATCGACGAGTGCAAGGAGCGCGGCAAGACCTACTCGGCCCCCCTGTACGTCGAGGCCGAGTTCATGAACCACCAGACGCTGGAGATCAAGACCCAGACCGTCTTCATGGGGGACTTCCCGCTCATGACGGACAAGGGCACCTTCATCATCAACGGCACCGAGCGCGTCGTCGTCTCCCAGCTGGTCCGCTCGCCCGGCGTCTACTTCGAGCGCACGCCCGAGAAGAACAGCGACCGGGACATCTACTCGGCCCGCATCATCCCCTCCCGCGGGGCGTGGCTGGAGTTCGAGGTCGACAAGCGCGACCAGGTCGCGGTGCGCATCGACCGCAAGCGCAAGCAGTCCGTCACCGTCTTCCTGAAGGCCCTCGGGCTGAGCGCGGAGGAGATCCGGGAGCGCTTCGCCGGCTACGAGTCGATCGAGCTGACCCTGGACAAGGACGACATCCGCAGCAAGGAGGACGCCCTCAAGGACATCTACCGCAAGCTGCGGCCGGGCGAGCAGGTCGCCAGCGAGGCCGCGCGCGCGCTGCTGGACAACTTCTACTTCAACCCCAAGCGCTACGACCTGGCGAAGGTGGGGCGCTACAAGATCAACCGCAAGCTCGGCCTGGACGAGCCCATCTCCGCCTCGGTGCTGACGGTCGACGACATCGTGGCGACCATCAAGTACCTGGTCGCCCTCCACAACGGCGACGCGGTGCTGCCCGGCGTGCGCGGCGGCGAGCCCGTCGAGCTGCGTCTGGACGTGGACGACATCGACCACTTCGGCAACCGTCGCATCCGCGCGGTCGGCGAGCTCATCCAGAACCAGGTCCGCACGGGCCTGAGCCGGATGGAGCGGGTCGTGCGCGAGCGGATGACGACCCAGGACATCGAGGCGATCACCCCGCAGACCCTGATCAACGTGCGCCCGGTGGTGGCGGCGATCAAGGAGTTCTTCGGCACCTCGCAGCTGTCCCAGTTCATGGACCAGAACAACCCCCTGGCGGGCCTGACCCACAAGCGGCGCCTGTCCGCCCTGGGCCCCGGCGGGCTCTCGCGCGAGCGCGCGGGCGTCGAGGTGCGGGACGTGCACCCCTCGCACTACGGCCGCATGTGCCCCATCGAGACCCCCGAGGGCCCGAACATCGGCCTCATCGGCTCGCTGGCGACCTTCGCCCGGATCAACGCCTTCGGCTTCATCGAGACGCCCTACCGCCGGGTGGAGGGCGGCCGGGTGAGCGACCGGATCGACTACCTCACCGCGAGCGAGGAGGACGAGTTCGTCGTCGCCCAGGCCAACGCCCCGCTGGAGGAGGACGGCCGATTCGCCGAGGAGCTCGTGCTGGTCCGCCGCAAGGGCGGCGAGGTCGAGCTCGTGCCGGCGGACGAGGTGGACTACATGGACGTCTCGCCGCGGCAGATGGTCTCGGTGGCGACCTCGCTCATCCCCTTCCTGGAGCACGACGACGCGAACCGCGCGCTCATGGGCGCGAACATGCAGCGCCAGGCGGTGCCGCTGCTGCGCAGCGAGGCCCCGCTCATCGGCACCGGCATGGAGGGCTACGCCGCGATCGACGCGGGCGACGTCATCACCGCGCGGGCCGCGGGGGTGGTCGAGCAGGTGAGCGCCGACCACGTGGTGCTCCAGCTGGACGAGGGCGGCCGGGAGTCCTACTTCCTGCGCAAGTTCGACCGCTCGAACCACGGCACCTGCTACAACCACCGGGTCGTGGTCTCGGTGGGCGACCGGGTGGAGGCCGGCGAGGTCATCGCCGACGGCCCCTCGACCGAGCAGGGCGAGCTGGCCCTCGGCAAGAACCTCCTGGTCGGCTTCATGCCGTGGGAGGGGCACAACTTCGAGGACGCCATCATCCTGAGCCAGAACCTGGTGAAGAACGACACCCTCTCCTCGATCCACATCGAGGAGTACGAGGTCGACGCCCGCGACACCAAGCTGGGCAAGGAGGAGATCACCCGGGACCTGCCGAACGTCTCGCTGGACCTGCTGAAGGACCTCGACGAGCGGGGCATCATCCGCATCGGCGCCGAGGTGCGCCCCGGCGACATCCTCGTCGGCAAGGTCACGCCGAAGGGCGAGACCGAGCTGTCGGCGGAGGAGCGCCTGCTGCGGGCGATCTTCAACGAGAAGAGCCGCGAGGTGCGCGACACCTCCCTCAAGGTCCCGCACGGCGAGGCCGGCACCGTCATCCAGGTGAAGGTGTTCGACGCCGAGGAGGGCGACGACGAGCTGGGCTCCGGCGTCAACCAGCGGGTCGTGGTCTACATCGCCCAGAAGCGCAAGATCACCGAGGGCGACAAGCTCGCCGGCCGCCACGGCAACAAGGGCGTGATCGCCAAGATCCTGCCCGAGGAGGACATGCCCTTCCTCGCCGACGGCACCCCGCTGGACATCATCCTCAACCCCCTGGGCATCCCCAAGCGCATGAACTTCGGCCAGGTGCTGGAGACGCACCTGGGCTGGGTGGCCAAGCAGGGCTGGCGCATCGACGGCAGCCCTGCCTGGGCCGAGCACATGCCCGAGGACGCGCGCGAGGCGGAGCCGGGCACCAAGCTCGCCACGCCCGTCTTCGACGGGGCGGGCGAGGCCGAGATCACGGGCCTGCTGGACTCGAGCCTGCCCACGCGGGACGGCGAGCGCCTCATCGACGCGACGGGCAAGACGCGGCTGTTCGACGGCCGCTCCGGCGAGCCCTACCCGGACCCGGTCTCGGTCGGCTACATGTACATCCTGAAGCTGCACCACCTGGTGGACGACAAGATCCACGCGCGCTCCACCGGCCCCTACTCGATGATCACCCAGCAGCCCCTGGGCGGCAAGGCCCAGTTCGGCGGCCAGCGCTTCGGCGAGATGGAGGTGTGGGCCCTGGAGGCCTACGGCGCCGCCTACACCCTGCAGGAGCTGCTGACGATCAAGTCGGACGACATCGTCGGCCGAGTGAAGGCCTACGAGTCGATCGTCAAGGGCGAGAACATCCAGGAGCCCGGCATCCCGGAGTCCTTCAAGGTGCTCATGAAGGAGATGCAGTCGCTCTGCCTGAACGTCGAGGTGCTCTCGGCCGACGGCCAGGCCGTCAGCCTCCGGGACACGGACGACGAGGCCTACCGCGCCGCCGAGGAGCTCGGCATCAACATCTCTGCCCGCTTCGAGTCCGCCTCGGTCGACGAGATCTGACGGGCCCGAACAGGACGACGAAGCTTTTCAAGGAGAATCAGAATTGCTGGATGCAACGACGTTTGACGAACTGCGCATCGGCCTGGCCACGGCCGACGACATCCGCAAGTGGTCCTACGGCGAGGTGAAGAAGCCCGAGACCATCAACTACCGCACGCTCAAGCCGGAGCGCGACGGCCTGTTCGGCGAGCAGATCTTCGGTCCCTCGCGCGACTGGGAGTGCGCCTGCGGCAAGTACAAGCGCGTCCGCTTCAAGGGCATCGTCTGCGAGCGCTGCGGCGTCGAGGTGACGAAGTCCTCGGTGCGGCGCGAGCGCATGGGCCACATCGAGCTGGCCGCGCCGGTGACGCACATCTGGTACTTCAAGGGCGTCCCCTCCCGCCTGGGGTACCTGCTGGACATGGCGCCGAAGGACCTGGAGAAGGTCATCTACTTCGCCGCCTACATGGTCATCTCGGTGGACGAGGAGCGCCGCCGCGACGAGCTGCCCGATCTGGAGCAGGAGATCCGCCTGGAGATCAAGACGCTCGGCGACCAGAAGGACGCCGCGATCGCCGCGCGCATGAAGCGCCTGGAGGAGGAACTGGCCGAGCTGGAGTCCGAGGGGGCCAAGGCGGACCAGCTGCGGCGGGCCAAGGACGCCGGCGAGAAGGAGATGGGCCAGCTGCGCCGCGGCTTCGACGAGGACATCGCCCGTCTGGAGCGGGTCTGGGACTCCTTCAAGAACCT
>JAUNLB010000041.1:0-3771 GCA_030532485.1 Pseudoclavibacter sp. | reverse complement strand
GTGGGCGAGCTGAAGGCCGAGGACACGGACTTCCACGAGCTGCTCGACCGCTACGGCGACTACTTCGAGGCCCACATGGGCGCCGAGGCCATCAAGCGCCGCCTGGAGGGCTTCGAGCTGGAGGCCGAGAGCGAGCTGCTGCGCCAGCAGATCGCCGAGGGCAAGGGCCAGAAGAAGATCCGGGCGATCAAGCGGCTGAAGGTCGTCAACTCCTTCCTGCAGACGGGCAACAGCCCGGCCGCGATGGTGCTCGACGTGGTGCCGGTCATCCCGCCGGAGCTGCGCCCCATGGTGCAGCTGGACGGCGGCCGCTTCGCGACGAGCGATCTGAACGACCTGTACCGGCGGGTCATCAACCGCAACAACCGGCTGCGCCGCCTGCTGGACCTCGGGGCCCCCGAGATCATCGTGAACAACGAGAAGCGGATGCTGCAGGAGGCCGTCGACGCCCTGTTCGACAACGGCCGCCGGGGGCGTCCGGTGACGGGCACCGGCAACCGGGCGCTCAAGTCGCTCAGCGACATGCTGAAGGGCAAGCAGGGCCGCTTCCGGCAGAACCTGCTCGGCAAGCGCGTCGACTACTCGGGCCGCTCGGTCATCGTGGTCGGCCCGCAGCTGAAGATGCACCAGTGCGGCCTGCCCAAGCAGATGGCCCTGGAGCTGTTCAAGCCCTACGTCATCAAGCGGCTCATCGACCTCCAGCACGCCTCCAACATCAAGGCCGCCAAGCGCTCGGTGGAGCGGGCCAAGCCCGAGGTGTGGGACGTGCTGGAGGAGGTCATCAGCGAGCGCCCCGTGCTGCTGAACCGCGCCCCCACGCTGCACCGCCTGGGCATCCAGGCCTTCGAGCCGCAGCTGGTGGAGGGCAAGGCGATCCAGCTGCACCCGCTGGTGTGCGCGGCCTTCAACGCGGACTTCGACGGCGACCAGATGGCCGTGCACCTGCCGCTCTCGGTGGAGGCGCAGGCCGAGGCGCGCGTGCTCATGCTCGCCTCGAACAACATCCTCAAGCCCTCCGACGGCCGCCCGGTCACCCTGCCCTCGCAGGACATGGTCGCGGGCCTCTACCACCTGACGACCCGCCGCGAGGACGTCGAGGGCAAGGACCGCGCCTTCTCCTCGGTGGCCGAGGCGATCATGGCCATGGATCAGGGCACGCTGCACCTGAACGCGCCCATCCGGGTGCGCCTGGAGGGCGTCGCCTTCCAGCCGGGCGCGGAGCCCGCCGGTCACGAGCCGGGCGCCGCGGCGCTCGTGGAGACGACCCTGGGGCGGGCGCTGTTCAACGAGCTGCTGCCGCAGGACTACCCCTACGTCGAGGACACGATGACCAAGGGGCGGCTCTCGGGCGTCGTGAACTACCTCGCCGAGCGCTACGGCAAGGACGAGGTGGCCCAGACCCTGGACCGCATCAAGGACGCGGGCTTCTACTGGGCGACCCGTTCGGGGATCTCGCTGGCCATCAGCGACATCGTCACCCCCGATTCGAAGCGCACGATCGTCGCGGACACCGAGGCCGAGGTCGCGGTGATCCGCGAGGAGTGGCAGCAGGGTCTGCTCACCGAGCAGGAGTACCGCCAGGACGTGATCCGCAAGTGGTCGGACGCCACCGAGCGGGTGGCCGAGGAGATGCAGGAGGAGTTCCCCTCCACCAACTCGATCCACCGCATGGTCACGGCCGGCGCGAACGGCAACTGGCTGCAGGTCCGCCAGATCGCGGGCATGCGGGGCCTGGTGGCCAACCCCAAGGGCGAGACCATCCCGCGGCCCATCGTGCACTCCTACCGGGAGGGCCTGACGGTGGCCGAGTACTTCATCTCCACCCACGGCGCCCGCAAGGGCCTGTCGGACACGGCGCTGCGCACGGCCGACTCGGGCTACCTGACCCGCCGGCTCGTGGACGTCTCGCAGGACGTGATCATCCGCGAGGACGACTGCGGCACCACGCGCGGCCTGGACATGCCCATCGCGACGGTCGATCCGGCCAGCGGCGAGCTGGTGCGCGACGAGAACGTCGAGAACTCCGTCTACGCCCGGAACCTCGCCGTGGACGCCGTGGACGCCGACGGCAACGTGGTCGCCACGGCCGGCACGGACGTGGGCGACGTGGTGATCGAGCGGCTCATCGACGCGGGCGTGACCGAGGTGCGGGTGCGCTCGGTGCTCAGCTGCGAGTCCTCGGTCGGCGTGTGCGCCTCCTGCTACGGCCGCTCCATGGCGGGCGGCAAGCTCGTGGACATCGGGGAGGCCGTCGGCATCATCGCCGCGCAGTCCATCGGCGAGCCCGGCACGCAGCTGACGATGCGCACCTTCCACTCGGGCGGCGTCTCCTCGGCGGGCGACATCACGCAGGGTCTGCCCCGTGTGCAGGAGCTCTTCGAGGCCCGCACCCCGAAGGGCGCGGCGCCGCTGGCCGAGGCCGCCGGCCGCATCGAGATCCAGGACAGCGAGAAGTCCCGCAAGATCGTGCTCACGCCGGACAACGGCGACGAGGCGCAGATCTACCCGGTGCTCAAGCGGGCCGAGCTGCTGGTCGAGGACGGCCAGCACGTGGAGCTGGGCACGCAGCTGGTCGAGGGCCCGTTGGACCCCAAGGACGTGCTGCGCGTGCGCGGCGCCCGCGAGGTGCAGAAGTACCTGGTCGGCGGCGTGCAGGGCGTGTACCGCTCGCAGGGCGTGCCGATCCACGACAAGCACATCGAGGTCATCGTCCGCCAGATGCTGCGCAAGATCACGGTCATCGACCACGGTCAGACCGAGATGCTCCCGGGCGAGCTGGTGGACCGCCAGCGCTACGCGGAGGTGAACCGCGCGGCGGTCGCCTCCGGGCGGCGTCCGGCCTCGGGCCGCCAGGAGGTCATGGGCATCACGAAGGCCTCGCTCGCGACCGAGTCCTGGCTGTCGGCCGCCTCCTTCCAGGAGACGACCCGCGTGCTCACCCAGGCCGCGATGGAGGCCAAGACCGATCCGCTGGTCGGCCTGAAGGAGAACGTCATCATCGGCCGCCTCATCACGGCCGGTACCGGGCTCACGAAGTACCGGGACATGACGGTCGAGCCGACCGAGGAGGCCATGGGGGAGCGCTACCCCTACGGCCTCGGCGGCGACGGCACCTTCGACGAGGCCGATCTGAGCTTCGTCGACTTCGACGCCTTCGCGAGCGAGGAGTTCGACGGCGGCTCCTACGAGTAGGAGCACCGCTCCCCGTCCGCGCCGCGCCCTCCGATGCGAAGACGTCGGAGGGCGCGGCGTCTGCGTCTTCGGGAGCGCTTCGCGCGCGCCGGGGGCGCTTCGCTCCCGGAGGGCGTGGCGTCTGCGGGGGGACGGCCGGGCGTCGTACCCTGCTGCCCATGCGCGACTCCTCCGAGCCAAGGTCGTCAACCGACGAACCCGACGAGCCCCAGGCCCCCTCGACGGAACAGGCCGGGCTCGCGGCGGCCGTCGCGCGCAGTCGGGCCATCGGCCTGGACGGCAGCTTCGGCCGCCCGGAGGAGTCGGCGGACGCCTCGGCCTTCTGGCGGGCGCCCAGCACCCACGTCCCGGAAGCGCCCGAGGACGCGGGCGAGCGGGCGGCGCGCGGAGAGCGCGAGGGAGATCGAGACGCCCGGGCGGCGATCATCGCGAACGCCCCCGTGCTGGACAGCATCACCGTCCAGGCCCCCGAGCAGCTCGTCCTGTCGGCCCCCGCCGACACGGAGGAGGGCGGGGACGGCGCTGCCCGGCGGCCGGCGCCGGACGCGGCGCAGACCGGGCCGGTGCCCCCGCTGCCCG
>JAUNLB010000040.1:1880-16260 GCA_030532485.1 Pseudoclavibacter sp. | reverse complement strand
TCCGGGCTCGGGCACCGGGCGGGGAACGGGCCGGCCGATACGCCGGGTTCTGTCCGTCCCGCGGATCGCTCCGCGGGCCGTGACGGCCATCTCTCTCGGACGCGCGTTACCGCGCGCCTCCAGCGGTCCACCCGGAGACTCGGCGGGCAGCGTCGTCGTCTCCTGTCTGACCTTGCTCCGGACGAGGTTTACCGTGCGACGCCTGTCGCCAGGCGCCCGGTGCGCTCTTACCGCACCCTTTCACCCTGACCCCTTTCGGGGCGGTCTGCTTTCTGTGGCACTGTCTCGCGGGTTGCCCCGGGTGGGCGTTACCCACCGTCCTGCCCTGTGGAGCCCGGACGTTCCTCGGCGCCCCCAAAGGGGCGACGCGACCGTCTGGCCGGCCCGTTCCCCACCAGCGTACCCGCTCCCCCCGGGTTCCCGCCCGGCGGGCGGACGGGAACCCGGGGGCACGGGCCGCGGATGCTAGGCGAACGCCTCCGGCGGCGGGCAGGAGCACACCAGGTTGCGATCGCCGTAGGCGTTGTCCACCCGGGCGACCGGCGGCCAGTACTTGGCCGCCACCCGCTCCCGGTCCGCCGTGCCCGTCGGGTACACGGCGGTCCGCCGGTCGTAGGGGCGCTCCCACTCCCCCGTGAGCGACTCGGCCGTGTGCGGGGCGCGGCGCAGGGGGTTGTCCTCGGCCGGCCACTGCCCGGAGGCGATCTTCTCGGCCTCGGCGCGGATCGAGATCATGGCCTCGACGAAGCGGTCCAGCTCGGCCAGGTCCTCGCTCTCGGTCGGTTCCACCATGAGCGTGCCCGCGACGGGGAACGACATGGTCGGCGCGTGGAATCCGTAGTCGATCAGGCGCTTGGCCACGTCGTCCACGGTCACGCCCGTGGCCTCCTTCAGGGGTCGCAGGTCGAGGATGCACTCGTGCGCGACCAGGCCGTGCTCGCCCCGGTACAGGACCGGGAAGTGCTCGTCGAGCCGTGCGGCGATGTAGTTGGCCGCCAGCACGGCGCTGGAGGTCGCCCGACGCAGGCCCTCGAAGCCCATCATCCGCAGATAGGCCCAGGTGATCGGCAGGATGCTCGCCGAGCCGAAGGCGGCCCCGGAGATCCGGACCCCCGCGTGCTCGACCTCGCCGCCCTCCCGCAGCGGATGCGCGGCGCCCGCCGCGGAGGGCAGGAAGGGAGCCAGGTGGGCCCTGGCCGCCACCGGCCCCACGCCGGGGCCGCCGCCGCCGTGCGGGATGCAGAAGGTCTTGTGCAGGTTCAGGTGCGAGACGTCGCCGCCGATCCGCCCGAAACGGGCGTGGCCGAGCAGCGCGTTCAGGTTCGCGCCGTCCAGGTACACCTGGCCGCCGGCCTCGTGCACGGCGTCGCACACCTCGCGCACACCCTCCTCGTACACCCCGTGGGTGGAGGGGTAGGTGACCATGATGGCGGCCAGCCGGTCCCCGGCCTGCTCGATCCGCTCCCGCAGATCGGCCAGGTCGATGTCGCCGTCCGGTCCCGTGCCGACGACCGAGACGCGCATGCCCGCGAGCACGGCGGAGGCCGCGTTCGTGCCGTGCGCCGACTGCGGGATGAGGCACACGTCCCGCTGCCCCTCGCCGCGCGAGCGGTGGTAGTCGCGGATCGCCAGCAGGCCCGCCAGCTCGCCCTGGGAGCCCGCATTGGGCTGCAGGGAGACCGAGTCGTAGCCGGTCAGCTCCGCCAGCCACCGCTCCAGCTGGGCGATGAGCTCCAGGGAACCTGCGGCGTCCGCGGCCGGCAGCATCGGGTGCAGCCCGGCGAACTCGGGCCAGCTGATCGGCTCCATCTCCACGGCCGAGTTGAGCTTCATGGTGCAGGAGCCCAGCGGGATCATGCCCCGGTCCAAGGCGAAGTCCCGATCGGCCAGGCGCTTGCAGTAGCGCATGAACTCGGTCTCGCTGCGGTGGCGCCGGAAGATCTCGTGGCGCAGCGGCTCCTCGGCCCGCAGCGCGGCCTCGGGCAGACGGCTCTCGCCTGCGGACGGATCGAACTCCGCCCCCAGCGCGTCGGCGAGCTTCGCGAGCGCGCCGCGGCCCACCTGCTCGTCGACCGTGACGCCCACACGCCCCTCGCCGGCGTCGAAGAGCGCGAAGCCCGCCTCCCGGGCGGCCGAGACCAGCCGGGCTGCCGCGCCGGCCTGGCCGGTCTCGATCTGGATCGTGTCGAAGAAGGCGTCGTGCCGCAGCCGCATGCCCGCGGCCTCCAGACCGGCGGCCAGCGCGACGGTCTTGGCGTGCACGTTCCGCGCGATCTCGCGCAGCCCCTCCGGGCCGTGGTATACGGCGAACATGCTCGACAGCACGGCGGGCAGCACCTGTGCGGTGCAGATGTTGCTCGTGGCCTTCTCGCGCCGGATGTGCTGCTCGCGGGCCTGCAGGGCCAGCCGCAGGGCCGGGCGGCCCTCGGCGTCCTGGCTGACGCCGACGAGGCGGCCGGGCAGCTGACGGACGAGCTTCTCCCGCACGGCCAGGAAGCCGGCGTGCGGGCCGCCGAAGCCCAGCGGCAGGCCGAAGCGCTGCGTGGAGCCGACCGCGATGTCCGCGCCCAGTTCGCCGGGCGGCCTCAGCAGGCAGGCGGCCAGCGGATCGGCGGCGACCGCCGCGAGAGCGCCGGCGGCGTGGGCCCGCTCCACGACGGGGACCGGATCGGGCAGCGCCCCGGAGGCGCCCGGGTACTGGAGCAGCACGCCGAAGAAGCCGGCCTCGGCCGTCTGCTCGTCGATGCCCGCCGCGGCGTCGATCTCGACCAGTTCGATGCCGAGCGCCTCGGCGCGACCGGCGAGCACCTCGCGGGTCGAGGCGAACAGATCCCGGTCCACCAGGAAGCGGGAGGAGCGACCCCGGTTCGCGCGCCGCATGAGCAGCATCGCCTCGGCGGCCGCGGTGGCCTCGTCGAGCATGGAGGCGCCGGCGACCTCCAGCCCCATGAGCTCGGAGATCATGGTCTGGAAGTTCAGCAGCGCTTCCAGGCGTCCCTGGGAGATCTCCGGCTGATAGGGCGTGTAGGCCGTGTACCAGCCGGGGTTCTCCAGCACGTTGCGGCGGATGGCCGCCGGCATGATGCTGGCCGCGTAGCCCTGGCCGATGAGCGGGGTCACGCGGGCGTTGCGGGAGGCGAGCGCACGCAGCTCGGCGAGCGCCGCGGCCTCCCCGATCGCGGGCGGCAGGCTCGGGGCGGTGCCCTCCCCGCCGTCGGCGTCCTGGATCGAGTCGGGGATCGCGGCCCGCAGCAGCGCGTCCAGCGAGTCGTAGCCGAGCACGCCGAGCATGTGCTCGCGGGCCTCGTCGGCGTGCCCGATGTGCCGACGGGCGAAGGGGACGTGCCCCGTCGCGTCGAATGCGGCGGCGGTCACCCTCAGGCCTCCGCCGCCAGCAGGGCCTCGTACTCGGCGGCCGTGAGCAGGCCGACCGGGTCCGAGGCCGGCTTGATCTTCACGAGCCAGCCGCGCTCGAAGGGGTCCTCGTTCACCAGCTCGGGACCGTCGAGGACCTCCTGGTTGGACTCCAGGACCTCGCCGTCCAGGGGGGCGTTGATCTCGCCGACGCTCTTGGTCGACTCAATCTCGCCCATCAGCCGGCCGACGGTGACGGCGTCGCCGGCAGCGGGGAGGTCCGCGTAGACGATGTCGCCGAGCTGCTCGGCCGCGTAGGCGGTGATGCCGACCGTGGCCACGCCGTCGGCGATCCGGATCCATTCGTGGTCGCGGGTGTAGCTGCGGTCTTCGGGGGTGCTCATGCGTGTGGGCCTTTCGGGTGGGGACGCCGGGGCGTCGCGTGGATGTGGGGGACGGTCGTCCGGCGGGCTCAGCCGCGCGTGTAGAAGGGCAGTTCGGCGACGGCGACGGGCAGCGCCTTGCCGCGCGCGTCGATCTCGAGCCGGGTGCCGGGCTCGGCCGACTCGCGGTCCACGTAGGCCATCGCGATCGGCACGCCGAGCGTGGGCGACAGGGCCCCGGAGGTGACGACGCCGATCTCCCGCTCCCCCCGCCGGACGGGGTAGCCCTCGCGGCCGGCTCGGCGCTCGGCGCCCACCAGGCCCACCAGGACGCGCGCGTCCGAACCGTCGTCGGCCGCCAGGGCGGCGCGGCCGACGAAGTCGCCGGCCTTGGCGGCGGCCACGACCCTGCCGAGGCCCGCCTGGGCGGGCTTGATCGAGGCGGACAGCTCGTGTCCGTAGAGCGGCATGCCCGCCTCCAGGCGCAGCGTGTCGCGGCAGGCGAGCCCGCAGGGGAGCAGTCCGTGGGCCTCGCCGGCGGCGCTCAGGGCGCGCCACAGCGGCACGCCGAGCCCGGCCGGCAGATAGAGCTCGAAGCCGTCCTCGCCCGTGTAGCCGGTGCGGGCCAGCAGCAGCTCCTCCCCCTGGAAGGAGCCGACGGCGATGCGGTAGTAGCCGAGTCCGGCCGGCAGGCCCTCGGACAGGCTCAGCCCCTCCGTCTCCTCCAGCACGGCCTGGGAGGCGGGGCCCTGGACCGCGAGCAGGGCGAACTCGTCGCTGCGGTCGACGACCGGTGCGTCGAAGTCCTCGGCGCGTTCGCGCAGGGCCCGCACGGCGGTTTCGCGGTTGCCCGCGTTGGCGACGACGAGGAAGCGCTCCTCCGCCAGGCGGTAGACGATGAGGTCGTCCAGGATGCCGCCGTCCTCGGCGAGCAGGAGGGAGTATCGGGCCCGGCCGGGCGTCTGCCGGGAGGGCTCGGAGGCGAGGGCGAAGTCGAGCGCGGCGGCGGCCCGGGGACCGGTGACCTCGATCTCGGCCATGTGGCTCAGGTCGAACAGCCCGGCGCGTTCGCGCACGGCCCGGTGCTCGGCCAGCTCGCTGCCGTAGCGCAGGGGCATCTCGGTGCCCGCGAAGGCGGTCATGCGGGCGCCCAGCTCGGCGTGGATCGGGGCGAGCGGAGTGGTGCGCAGCTCGGCGGAATCGGTCATGGTGCTCCTGATCTCCGGGGTGTGGGACGCCGCGGCCGGCGGCGCAGGCAGTCCCCCTCTGTCATGGAACCTGAGAGTTTCACGCCGAAGCGCTTTCCCCGTGGGTGAGCGCCGCGGCGCTGCTTTTCAGAGCGGTCGATCCTCACGCGGTACCTGGACCTGAGAGATTGGCGGGGAGATTGCTCCTTCGGTGCCGGGATTCCGGCGTCTCCCACGCGAGGAGGCACGACCCGATGTTCGCGATGTGGCTGCGATTCTAGCGCGTCGCCCCGGGCTTCGCGGAGCACTCCTGCCGCACCGGTTCCGAGGCGAAGATCCGGCGCCGCGCGGCTAGGGCTTCGCAGAGCGCTCCGTGCGCACGAGCACGGCCCCCGAGTCCGGACACAGCAGCACCTCGTCCGGGTCGGCGGCGAGGATACGGCTCAGCTCGCTCGGGTCGATCCGCACATTCGAGCCGGAGGTGATCTCCCCCACCAGCTCGGCCGCACCGACGCCGTAGCGCTCCCGCTGCCGCTCGTAGAGGGCGAGCAGCTCCGGCTCGATCCGGCGCAGCAGGGCCGCTCTGGCCGCCGAGTTGACCTTCGCCCGGGCCTGCAGCTCCGCCCGCCGGGCGTCCCGCTCGCTCGTCAGCCGCTCCGCCTGGGCCTCGACCTCGCGCTGCGCCGAGCGGGCCCGCTCCAGCTCCGCCCGGGCGGCCTCCGAGCGCTCCATGAGCTCCAGCTCGGCGTCCTCCAGCTGCTCGCGCCGCCGCCGGAGGCTCGCGATCTCGTGCTCCAGGCCGGCGAGCTCCTTGGCGGAGCTGGAGCGCTGCGAGCGCTCCTCGTCGCGTGCCAGCCGCTCGTTCACGAGCCGCACGTCCGATTCGAGCCTGGCCGTCTCGGCCTCCAGCTCCTCGACCGCGCCGGTGCTCCCGGCCACCCAGGCCCGGTGCTCTGCCCGGGCGGTCTGCAGATCCCGCAGCCGCCGCTGCTCCGGCATCGAACGGGCCTGCTCCTGCAGGCCGATGCGTTCGGCATCGACGGCCGCCAGCTCCAGCAGCACCCGCTGCGCCTCGGGCGTCGCCCTCATGCTTCCTCCCGTCGCCGCGATTCGCTTCCTCGTCCATTCTCCCCCCATCGGCCCCGGGCCCGCGTGCCGGACCCGACTCGCTGACCGAGCGCACCCGCGCCGCGATCATCGGCCCCCGGGTCCGCGTCCCGGACCGCGAGCGGCCGGGCCGGGATCACTGCGGCACCGCGAAGGTCCACGGATCGGTGTTCCGCTCGGAGACCTCGACCCGCAGCCGCGGGTGCGCCGCGCGCAGCTGCTCGGCGGCCGCCCCCAGCCACAGCCACTCGCTCGCCCAGTGCGAGGTGTCCACGAGGGCGGGACCGCCGTCCAGCACCGCCTGCTCGATCGCCTCGGAGGCGGGGTGGTGGCGCAGATCGCTCGTGATGTAGGCCTCGGCGCCGAGCACCCGCGGGTGGCCGAGCAGCGAGTCGCCCGCGCCGCCGCAGACCGCGATCCTGCGCACGGGCCGGTCGAAGGCGCCGGCGACCCGCACCCCGCTCGCCGTGGCCGGCAGCAGCCGGGCCAGGAGACCGGCCAGGCGCCCCAGCGGGATCGGCTCGGCCAGCTCCCCCACCCGGCCGAGCCCCAGCCCGGGCTCGTCCGGATCCGGCCGGATCGGCTCCGTCTTCCGCAGCCCGAGCCGGCGGGCGAGCTCCCCGGAGGTGCCGCGCTCGACGACGTCCGCGTTCGTGTGGGCCGCGTACAGGGCGCAGCCGCCGCGCAGCAGCCGGGCCAGCAGGCGGCCCTTGTAGCGGTCCTCCGCGATCGAGGTGACGCCCCGCAGCAGCAGCGGGTGGTGCGCGAGCAGCAGCTGCGCCCCGGTCTCCAGCGCCTCCTCGACGGTCGCCGAGACCGCGTCCACGCACAGCAGCACCCGCTCGACCTCCGCCCCGGGGTCGCCGGAGACCAGGCCGACCGCGTCCCAGGGCTCCGCCCGTCGCGTCGGCCAGAGCTCTTCCAGAGTGGCCACGAGTTCACGCAGCGTCGTCATCACCTCTCCCCTCCGCGCGCGGCCCGGGTCCGGGCCGTCGCCCTCGGACCCGCGCCCCGGCGCGCTGCCGGCGGCGCCGAGACGGTTATCCGCCGTCCCGCTCGAAAGTGCCCAGCAGCACCCCTCTGGCGAGGGTGCGGCCGAACATCAGAAAGCCCAGCAGGGCGGGACTCGCGTCCTCGTCCACCTCGACCCGGTCCACGTCCAGCGCGTGCACCGCGAACAGGTAGCGGTGCGCGCCATGGCCGGGCGGCGGGGCGGCGCCGATGAAACCGCGCCGTCCGCCGTCGTTGCGCAGCTCCACGGCCCCCTCGGGCAGAGCCGCCCCCGAAGCGCCGCTCGGCAGCTCGCTCGTGCCGGCCGGCAGATTCGCGACCGCCCAGTGCCAGAAGCCGCTGCCGGTCGGCGCGTCCGGGTCGTAGGCGGTGACCGCGAAGCTCCGGGTGTTCGCCGGGAAGCCCGACCAGCGCAGATGGGGCGAGCGGTCCTCGCCTCCCGGCACGCCGAAGGCGCCGCTGGTCTGGGCGGGGCCGAGCACGCCGCCGTCCGCGAAGTCGTCGGAGACCACCGTGAAGGAGGGGACCGGGGGCAGGGGGCCGTAGGGGTCGAATCTCGCGGTCGGGTCCGGGTCCAGTGCGCTCATGATGCGGTTCCTTCCCTTCGTGGTGCATCGTCTCCGGCGGGCGGCCGACGCGGTCTCGACGAGGATACGCCCCCGAGCCGGCGCGTCAGCCCAGCGCCTGGCCCTCGTCCTTGGCGACGAGCGTGAGCACGTCGTAGCCGGCCACGGTCTCGCCGCGCTGGTTGTACAGCACGGCGTCCCAGACCACCTCGCCGTAGTCGGCGTCCTCGCGCGGGCGGATCTCCTTGCAGGTCAGCACGACCCGCACCTCGTCGTCCACGCCCACGGGGGTCAGGAAGCGCAGCTTCTCCAGGCCGTAGTTCGCGAGCACGGGGCTGCGGCCCGGCGCCACGAACAGGCCGGCCGCCCAGGAGACGAGCAGGTAGCCGTGGGCGACGATGCCGGGGAAGAACGGGTTCGCCGAGGCCGCCTCCTCGTTCACGTGCGCGTAGAAGACGTCGCCCGTGGAGTGCGCGAAGGCGCTGATCTCCGCCAGGCTCGCGCGCCGCAGCCCGGAGGCGATGCCGTCGCCGACCCGCAGGGTGTCCAGCGCCTTGCGGAAGGGGTGCTCGTGCTCCGCCGAGCCGCCGAAGGCGGGATCCCCCGCCAGCCGCTGGGCGGCGCCCTGGTGCCACACCCCGGTGACCGCGGTGAGCATGTCCGGGGAGCCCTGCAGGGCGGTGCGCTGCATGTAGTGGTGGACCGCCCGGATGCCGCCCAGCTCCTCGCCGCCGCCGGCGCGGCCGGGGCCGCCGTGGACCAGGTGCGGCACCGGGGAGCCGTGGCCCGTGGAGGTCTTCGCGTCGTCCCGGTTCAGCAGCAGCACGCGACCGTGATGGCCGGCGATGCCGCGCAGCACGGTGGAGGCGAACTGCGCGTCGTTCGTGCACACCGTGGCCACCAGGGAGCCCGCGCCCAGGGCGGCCAGCTCCACCGCCTGCTCCGGGTCCTCGTAGCCGAGCACGCTCGTGACCGGCCCGAAGGCCTCCCGGGCGTGCAGCAGCTCCGCGCGCGCGTCGTCCCAGACGAGGACGACGGGCGACATGAAGGCCCCGTCCTCCGGGAGGTCCGCGGGCGCCTCGAGCGTGCCGTAGCCGATCCGTCCGCCGCCGTCGAGCATCTCCTGGACCGCCCCGCGCACGTCGCGCAGCTGGTCCAGCGAGGCGAGCGGGCCCATCGTGGTGCCCTCCTCGCGGGGATCGCCCAGCACGACCCGCTCCCGGAGGCGATGGGCCACGGCGTCCACCACCTCGCCCACCCGCTCGCGGGGGACGATCGTCCGTCGGATGGCGGTGCACTTCTGGCCCGCCTTGGCGGTGGTCTCGGCGACCACCGAGGCGACGAAGGCGTCGAACTCGGGGGTTCCGGGCGCCGCGTCCGGGCCGAGGATCGCCGCGTTGAGCGAGTCGGCCTCGGCGGTGAAGCGGACGCCCCCCTCGGCGACGTTCGGGTGCGCCCGCAGCCGCTTGGCGGTGCTCGCCGAACCGGTGAAGGCGACCGCGTCGCGGTAGTCGAGGTGGTCGAGCAGCTCCCGGGCGGAGCCCGAGAGCAGCTGGATCGAGCCCTCCGGCAGGATGCCGGAGTCGACGATCATGCGCACGCAGGCCTCGCTGAGATACCCGGTGGGGGTGGCGGGCTTGACGATGGACGGCAGCCCCGCGAGGAAGGCGGGGGCGAACTTCTCCAGCATGCCCCAGACCGGGAAGTTGAAGGCGTTGATCTGCACCGCCACGCCGGGCAGCGAGGTGTAGACGTGCTCGCCCAGGAAGGAGCCGTCCCGGGACAGCGGCTCGACCGCGCCGTCGATCTGCAGGGTCGAGTTCGGCAGCTCCCGCCGTCCCTTGGAGGCGAAGGTGAACAGGACGCCGATGCCGCCGTCGACGTCGATGAGGTTGTCCCGCCCGGTCGCACCCGTGCGGGCGGAGACCTCGTACAGCTCCTGCTTGCGCTCCTGCAGGTGCAGGGCCAGGCGCTTGAGCAGCAGGGCCCGCTGGTGGAAGGTGAGCGGCTGGATGCCGTCGCGTCCCCGGCTGCGGGCGTAGTCGACGACCTCGCCGAGCTCGAGCCCCTCGGTGGAGGCCCGGCCGATCGGCTCCCCCGTGGCCGCGTCGCGCACGGGCGCGGCCTGGACGCCGGGCTGCGGGGTCCACCACCGGCCGCAGACGTAGCTGGGCACGAAGGGGGCGTCGGCGGTCTGCTCGGGGGTGCTCGTCGCGCGCTCGGTCATGTCGGTCCGTCCTGTCACGTTCGCGGGGCTGCCGGCGCATGCCGCCTCCTGCGGCACGCCCGCCGCGCGGCATCGGCGCCGCACGGAATACCGACCCTTCGGTCGGTATCCCCTTAGGCTATCGGATGAACCGCGGGGCAGGCCCTGCACCGTCCCGCCCGAGCGACCAGGAGGCCACCGTGACCGAGCAGTCCCGCTCCCCCGGAGCGCAGGCCGCCGACCGCCCCGCCCGCGCGCCCCGCTTCCGACCCTGGCGGATCGAGCTGGGCGAGCTGGACGAGCGGATGGGGGTGCGGGTACTGGAGCAGTCGGTGGAGCGGGTGGTCGCGAGCATGCCCGTCGCCGGGAACCGGCAGTCCCACGGCCTGCTGCACGGCGGCGCCTCGCTCGCGCTGGGCGAGGCGGTCGGTTCGTGGGCGGCGGTCATCCACGCCTCCACGCTCGGCCGCTCGGCGGTCGGGGTGGACGTCTCGGCGACCCACCACCGCTCGGCCCGGGAAGGGCTGGTCGTGGCCACCGCGATCCCGCTCTCGCTCGGACGCACGCTCACGAGCCACGAGGTGGTGGTCGAGCACGAATCGGGGCTGAGGCTCGCCTCCCTGCGTATCACGAACTGCCTCGTGGACCGGCCGATTCCGGGCTTCCGCTTCGAACCGGAGCGGGAGGCGCCGACCGGCTCGGACGGCGGCCGGGGCTGAAGCGCCGCGGTCCGGCCCGGATCGCGCCGGCTCAGACCGGGGCCATGAGGCCGGCGCTCGTCACCTTCCAGTCGGGGAACACGCCCGCCAACTGCCCCTCGGACAGGCCGATCGTGTGCATGACCACCTCGCCCAGGAAGTCCCGGAAGTCGTTGTTCCCGGGCAGGTCGCCGTAGGCGAGCATGCCCTCCTCCAGGCCGTTCCAGGTGCCGTAGACGCCGCCGCGCACGCCCGCGCCGATGGCGAGGGCCAATCCCCCGTGCCCGTGGTCGGTGCCGCCGGAGCCGTTCTGCTCGAAGCGGCGGCCGAACTCGCTCATGACGATGACGGTGGTGGAGTCCGCCTTGGGGCCGAGGTCCGCGAAGAAGGCGCCCAGCCCGTCGCCCAGGCCCTGCAGCGCGTCCCGCATGTTGCCGCCGTCGACGTTGCCGATGCCGGTGTGCATGTCCCAGCCGCCCAGGTCCACGGTCGCCAGGCGCACCCCGACGTCGCCCTTGATGAGGCTCGCGAGCGTCTGCAGATCGCGGCCGAACTCGCCCTCCGGATACGCGCTGCTCTGCGCCTGGCGGGCGGCGAAGGTCGCCGCCGTCGCGTCGGCGTCCAGGGCGAGTCCGGCCTGCACCGTGAAGGGGTGCTCGATGCCGGTGTAGAGCTGCTGGATCGCGGCGCGGGTGCGCTCGGTCAGCGAGTCGTTCGCCTCGATGCGCAGATCCTCGACGTTCCGGGCCACGAGCGCGTTCGAGGTCCCGGCCAGGGAGCGCGAGAGGGTGCTGGTGACCGAGAGGGAGCGGAAGGTCGTGCCGGCGCCCGCCTGCTCCAGGACCCGGTCCAGCCAGCCGCGATTGCCGCTGGACATGGTGCCGCCGCGCTCCAGGCAGTCCTGGGCCTGGAAGTGGCTGCGGGACAGCTCCGGGGTGGCGATGTCCGGCACCGCGGCGATCCTGCCGGCGTCGAGCATGGGCTTGAGTCCGGACAGGGCCGGGTGCAGGCCGAAGCTGCGGTCGAACTGCATGAGACTGCCGGCCGGGATCGCGATGTTCGGCCTGGCGGCGCTCAGCCTGGCGTCGTCGCCGGGGACGAGCACGGACAGGCCGTCCATGCCGCCGCGCAGGAACACGACGACGAGGGTGCGGCCGACGCCGGCGGCGGCCGTCATGGGCGCGGCGTAGGAGACGCGGGAGGTGACCATCTGGGAGCCGAGGGCGGCCACGCCCACGCCCATGCCGCCCTTGAGCAGCTGCCTGCGGGTGAAGCCCTTCGACCACCGCTGCGGCCGGTCCTCCTCGTCGATCAGAGCGGCGTCGCCGAGGGCTCGGATGGCCGCCTCGGCCTCGTTCGCGCCGCCCAGTCTGCGCCAGTCCGGGCAGTCCGGGTGGATGGAGTAGGGGGTGTGCACGATGAAAGGTCCTCTCAGCGGATCGCGAAGCTCGGCGAATTGAGCACGACGGCCACGAAGTGCGGGGCCAGTCGCAGCATGTCCGGGGTGTCGGCGGGGTCGGCGCCCCCCGCGTTCAGGAAGGCGTAGGAGGCCTGACGGATCTGGTCGCTCGGCGGACCGCCGACGGTCAGGGCGCACACCGACTCGATCCACTGGTCCACGGTCGACCCGGGCGCGGGCACCATGGCCCGGTTGAACTCGTCCGAGGGCTCGAAGCCCTCCCGCCAGCCGTTGACCAGCACCCGGTGCAGGTTCCAGCGCCGGATGAGCTGGCTGGCCGACATCCAGGCGGAGGCCACGTCCGGGTAGCCGTTCGGCGGCACCCAGCCCAGCGGGGCGTGCCCCATCACGCCGATCTCGTAGCGCAGCTCGGTGATCGCCTTGGCGTTGCAGGCCTCCGGGCGGACGTCGATGGCGCGCACCGAGCCCACCACGTCCTCCAGGGGACGACGCACCTTGGAGCCGGATGTCCGCCAGAACTCCTCCAGGCGGAACAGCTCGGTGAGCACGGGCAGCAGCTGCGTGTCGTTCTGCAGGTAGACCTGGGCCAGGTGCTCGACGGAGGCCTCGCTCGGCGAATCGCTGATGAACCGGACCGCGAGCTTGCGCGCGACGGTCCTCGCGGTCTGCGGCAGGCCCGCCAGGTAGGCGACGTAGCGGTCGCCGAGCTCCAGGCCGGCGTTCGCGTCGGCGTTGGGGTCGCTGAAGTCGAGCACCTTCACCTGACCGGTCGCGTGGTGCTCGGGCTGATAGACGAAGGCGCCCGTCTTGGGGTCCACCCGGCGGCCGGAGAGGATGACCGCCGCGGCCTTGACGTCGTCCTCGGTGTAGCCGCCGTCGACGCCGACGGTGTGCAGCTCGAGCAGCTCCCGTCCGTAGTTCTCGTTGATCGTGCCGTCGACCGATTCGGTGTTGTTGAGGTAGCGCAGCATGGCGGGATGCCGTGCCGAGGCCAGGAGCATGTCGCGATAGGAGCCGAAGGCGTTGGCCCGGATGACGGTGTTCGCGTAGTCGGCCGAGCTGTCCCAGGCGAACTCGGACGGGATCGTCACGTGCAGCAGATTGCTCATGACGTCGACCACGACCTCGTAGATCTGCCGGGAACTGAACATCTGGCGCGCGAGCGTGGCGCTGGAGACCTCGTACATCCCGTCCCAGGAGTACTCCTTGATGCTCCCCCGGGTGGTCGGGATGTCCGCGGCCGACAAGGGGAACCAGGAGCGGACGAGCCCGTCGGCGGGATCCGGCATGGTCGGGTCGAGCTGCTGGGCCAGCCAGGCGTCCAGCCCGGCCGCCTCGATCTCGGCCTCCGCCTTCGCTCCGACGCCGTAGCCGGCCCGCTGCAGCAGATGGCGCCGCGCCTCCGGGGAGTCGGCGACCGGCACCGAGACGGCGCCGACGGTCCGGCCCGGCGGCAACTGCGGGTCGAACCCGGCCGAGACGGGCGTCGCCTCCGACTGACTGGCCGCATAGGACTGGTCGCGGTCGGAGGTGGGGCTCAGCTCGACGGGCGTCTGCGGCGCGCCCGAGCCGGGCTTCGCGGTCCCCTCCGGCCGGGCTGCGGCGCCGGGCGCGCCGCCCGGGCCCTCCTGACCGGGTCCGGGGCGCCCGCCGGAACCCGACCCGGGTCCGCCGCCGACCCCGCCGGAGCCCGCCTCCGGACCCGCCCCGCCGCCGAACCAGCCCAGGAGCCTGCCGCCCAGGCCGAAAGCGGCGAGGCCGGCTGCGGCGGCGCCGCCGACGATCAGGGCCCGGCGGCCGTTCTGCGACGGCGTCGCGGAGGCCTGCTCCGCCGGGGCGTCTGCGAGCAGGCTCGCCACGGGGTCCTCGCCGCTCGGCGGAGGCGAGTTCCTCGCCGCCTCCCGCAGGGAACGCCGGGAGGGCGGGACGGGCGGCTCGGACGGTGCGCCGGGTGAACGGGGATCGGCCATGCGGTTGCGCCTCCGAACATGATGATCGCTTTGACTATTTATCGCCTCGGACACCTCAGGAACGATCAGAATCGACCGGGAACGGCCGGAATCGACCTGCCGAGGGGACGCGACGACGCTAACAGCAGCCCCCTCGGCGGCTGCGCAACACCTTTCACATCCATCACAGAGGTTTTTTCTCAACTTAATCTATCTAAATTTTGTAAAGTGATTAAAGTCCACGCAACTTCGGAAGCGAATCGAGCGGCATCCATCACCGCACCCCGGGGTCGCGACGCGCCCGAATCGCCGAGAACGTCGCCCTCGGCGCGCGCACGATCGACACCGGGAGCGGAAGGCGCCCGGAAGGATGGCGAAGTGAAGTGAGCTTCACACAATTCGTTACCGAGTCGAGATATGAACGGCCCTCTTCGTTACCGTTCGGTGATCTTTTTCACCTCCGGCGCGTTACGGGCGTGTCGCACAGACGCCGACACGG
>JAUNLB010000040.1:0-1866 GCA_030532485.1 Pseudoclavibacter sp. | reverse complement strand
TCCCGACGCGCTCGGCTCGTGCCGGCCCGCTCAGCCCGCCCCGACGAGCTGCCCGATCGGGCCGCGCGCGAAGAACACCGCGAAGCAGGCGGCGATCAGCCAGAGCAGCCAGTGGACCTGCCGGGCGCGGCCGGCGGCGGCCGCGAGCACGACCCAGGCGACGAAGCCCGCTCCGATGCCGTTCGCGATCGAGTAGCTGAGCGGCATGAGCGCGATCGTCAGGAACGCCGGCAGCGCCGTCGCGAAGTCGCGCCAGTCGATGTCCACGACCTGCCCCATCATCATGGCCCCCACCACCACGAGCGCGGCCGCGCCGACCTCCATCGGCACCACGAGCGCCAGCGGCGTGAAGAAGACCGCCAGCAGGAAGAGCAGCCCGGTCACGACCGAGGCCAGGCCCGTCCTGGCCCCCTCCCCGATTCCGGCAGCCGAGTCGACGTAGACCGTGTTCGACGAGCTGGAGCTCCATCCGCCGGCCATCGCCGCGACGCCCTCCACCACGAAGGCCTGCCGCAGACGCGGGAAGGTGCCGTCGGGCGCCGCGAGCCCGGCGTTCCTGGCCAGGCCCGTCATCGTGCCCATGGCGTCGAAGAAGTTCATGAACACGAGCGTGAACAGCAGCATGCCCGCCGCCAGGGGCCCGATGCGCGCGAAGCCGCCGAACGGGTCCGCCCGGCCCAGGAGGGAGAGGTCCGGCAGCGAGACGAGCGACTCGGGGATCCCGGGGACGGTCAGATGCCAGCCCCCGGGGGCGACCGCCGCCGGCCCCAGCCGCAGCACCGACTCCAGCGCGATCGCGACCGCCGTGCACGCGACGATGCCGACGAGGATCGCGCCGGGCACCCGTCTGGCGACCAGGATCCCGATCACGGCCAGCGAGAGCACGAAGACCCCCGTCGGCACGGTCGCGATCGAACCGTCCACGCCCAATTGCACGGGCGGCCCGCCCTCGGTGCGGGTCACCAGACCGGCGTCCACGAAACCGATGAAGGCGATGAACAGGCCGATCCCGACCGTGATCGCGGACTTCAGCGCATCCGGGATCGCCCGGAAGATCGCCGTGCGCGCCCCGGTCGCGCCCAGCAGCACGATGATCGCCCCGTTCAGGAGCACCAGGCCCATCGCCTCGGGCCAGCTGAGCTGACGGACCATCGAGACGGCGAGGAAGGAGTTCACGCCCAGCCCGGCCGCCAGCGCGAAGGGCATGTTCGCGACCAGGCCGAACAGGATCGTGAGCACGCCCGCCGCCAACGCCGTGACCGCGCCCACGCCGGCCGGGTCCAGGACCCCGCCGTTCGCGTCCGCCGAGTCCGCCCCGCCGATGATGAGCGGATTGAGGATGACGATGTAGGAGATCGTCACGAAGGTGACGACGCCGCCGCGCACTTCGCGCATCGGCGTCGTCCCTCGCTCCCGCAGGCGGAACAGCCGCTCCAACAGCGGCGTCCGATCCGTCCGGCCGCTCGTGTTCCCGCTCACCGGCTGCCTCCGTTCCGCGGCGGAGCCGCCGGGGCGCGGCTCAGCTCCAGTCGTAGAAGCCCTTGCCGCTCTTGCGCCCGAGCTCGCCGGCCTCCACCTTGTCGACGAGGATCTGCGGCGGCGCGAAGCGCTCCCCGAGCGTGGACTCCAGGTAGCGGGCGATGCCCAGACGCACGTCCAGTCCCACGATATCGCTCGTCTTGAGCGGGCCGCTCGGATGGCGGTACCCGAGCTCCATGGCCAGATCGATGTCCTGGGCGCTCGCGACGCCCTCCTCCACCATGCGCATGGCCTCCAGGGCGATCGCGACCCCCAGGCGGCTGGAGGCGAAACCGGGCGAGTCGCGCACCACCACCGGGGTCTTGCCCAGGGCCCCCACCCCGTCGG
>JAUNLB010000230.1 GCA_030532485.1 Pseudoclavibacter sp. | reverse complement strand
GGCGGCCTCGCCGTCCTCGGCATCGAGCTCGTCCCGCGCCTGCTCCGCGGTGCGGCCCGCCTCGTACTCGGCGAGCCGCTCCGCCCACGGCACCCAGGCGGGGGCGAGCAGAGCATCGGCGCCCGGCAGCAGACCGACTTCGAGCACGCTCGGCTCCAGCCCGGGCAACTGGACGAGGGAGGCGCTCCACAGCCAGTCCGGATAGCCGGGCGCCACGGCGTGGAAACGCACCGCGAACACCTCGCCGTCCTCGGCGACGATGTCCGAGAAGGCCCCGAGCTGCCCGGCCGGAGCGATCTGCTCGAGCGCCGCCCGGGCGAGCGCGACCGCCGGCGCCGCACGAGGGTCCTCCTCCGGCAGGCCGAGCGGCGCCTGGTGCGGCTGCTCCCCCGTCATGCCCGGATCACGCGTCCAGCTCGTCGGCGACACGGCGCAACAGGGAGGCGACCTTGCGTCCGCTCTGCGAGTTCGGATAGTGCCCCTTGCGCAGATCCGATCCGACGCGGTCGAGCAGCTTGACGAGGTCCTCCACGATGATCGCCATGTCGTCGGCGCTCTTGCGCTGCGCGCGGACCGCGCTCTGCGGAGCCTCCAGCACGCGCACGGAGAGCGCCTGCTTGCCCCTGCGGCCGTCGGCGATGCCGTACTCCAGCCGTGTGCCCGCCCGGAGCTTCTGCACGCCCTCAGGCAGCGCCGTGGCATGCAGGAACACCTCGTGGCCGTCATCGCCCGCGATGAAGCCGAAACCCTTGGCCTCGTCGTAGAACTTCACCTTGCCGGTGGGCATGGTCACTCCTTCGGCGGACGCTCGGCGCCCGGATCGCGCCTCGAGCCGCTGGGGTGATGAGGCAGAGGTCGTGTATGAGGAAGTCCACCCGCCCGCAGGCGGAGGACGCCCCCACAGTCTACCGAGTCCCGGACTCGGGCGGGCGGGCGACGACCGGCGCGTGAGCCGCTGGCGATCGGCCAGAGCGCCCCGGGCTCGGGCGGGCGGGCGACGACCTCCACGACTGCGTTCGCAGTCCGCCGCCGAGAGCCCGGGAGGGAGCGGGCGGCGCGCGGCACGGGGCTCTCCTTTTTCATTCGCGCCGCCGCGCGCAACCGGCTCGACCACGAGCCGACGAGGCGCGGCGCAAGAGGCCCCGATTAAGCTGAAGCGGTGGAGAACACAGCCAACGCCCCCGTGTCCCGCGTCGAGCGCCTGCTCGCCGTGGCGGCCGCGGGGATCGCCGCCCTCAGCTTCCTCGCTCTCATGACGGTGCTCGCGGCCCCCCTGTTCGGCGTGAGCGGCGACAGCTGGACGCACCCCGCGTGGCAGGCCCTCGTGCTCGTCTCCTACTTCGGTTTCCCGCTCGCCTTCTGCCTCGTCGTCGCCGTCATCGGCATCCGGATCGGGAGCAACCGCCGCGCCGAGCGCCGCTCCGGCGGACAGGGCTGAGGGCCGCGTGCCGGGGCGGGGAGCGGACGACGGCTCCGAGCGGGACGCCGCCCCGCGGACGGA
>JAUNLB010000039.1 GCA_030532485.1 Pseudoclavibacter sp. | reverse complement strand
TGCACGCGCTGGAGATGCAGATCTACGAGAAACGCCTCCAGCGCTCGGCCGTGCTGGAGCGGGCGGCCAGCGAGCTGCACCTGGACGAGGAGGTGCTGCTGGCCGAGTACGGGCCCCACCGGCCGGTGCCGGACGACGACGAGGCGCTGCGCTCGCACGCGGAGCGCGCGGCGGACGCCGCGGCCGAGGCGGCCGCACTGCGCCGCGCCGCCGAGGAGGACGAGGCCGACGAGCCCGTCGAGGCCGGCGGAGAGGACGCGGACGCCGGGGTCCCCGGGGAGGGCCGGGGCGGCGGGCCCGGCCGGGCAGCGGGACCCGAAGCGTCCGAGCAGGCGCTGGAGGGGACGGGGCCCGAGCAGGCCGAGGCCTCCGGCGCCGCCGACGCCCCGACGGGGGCGCCCTATGTCCGGGCGGAGCAGGAGCGACGGCTGGCGGCCGCCGAGCGTCAGCTGAATCGGCTGGGCCGCATCAACCCGCTCGCGCTGGAGGAGTTCGCGGCCCTGGAGCAGCGGCACGCCTATCTGAGCGAGCAGCTGGAGGACCTGCAGCGGACCCGGGCGGATCTGCTGCGGATCGTCGCGGACATCGACGAGCGCATGAAGACGGTGTTCGCCGAGGCCTTCGAGGACACCCGGGCGGCGTTCCACGAGGTCTTCCCGGTGCTCTTCCCCGGCGGGACGGGGGATCTGACGCTGACCGAGCCGGACGACATGCTGTCGACGGGCATCGAGGTGAGCGTGCGGCCGGCGGGCAAGAAGATCGAGCGGCTCACCCTGCTGTCCGGCGGGGAGCGTTCGCTGGCGGCGGTGGCGCTGCTGATCGCGATCTTCAAGGCCCGGCCGAGCCCGTTCTACATCATGGACGAGGTGGAGGCGGCGCTGGACGACGCGAATCTGGGCCGGCTGCTGGCGGTCTTCGAGGATCTGCGCGCCTCCAGCCAGCTCATCGTCATCACCCACCAGAAGCGCACCATGGAGATCGCCGACGCCCTGTACGGGGTCTCCATGCGCCAGGACGGGGTGAGCGCGGTGGTCGGTCAGCGCATCCGGCGGGAGGAGCGCGACTGAGCGCCGGCTGGCGCGGGAGATCGTCTATCGTTCGCCCCTTCTCCGCGTCGTCCGCACGCCGAGGAGGACGAAGACGCAGCAGGCGAGCAGGCCGATCGCGGCGGGCGCGATGGCCGCCGTGCCGCTCTCGCCGGCGAAGAGCACGCTCCACAGCGACTTCATGACCGCGATCGCCGCGAGGGTCGACAGCCCGAGCCGCAGGCTCCTGCGCCAGAACGAGACGGCCAGCAGCGTCAGCGTGCCGGGCACGAGCAGCGTCATCGCGATCTTCCCGGCGTTCCAGTCGTTCCGCAGATAGTCCTTCTCGAACGCCAGGAAGGCCTCGACCCTCGGGTCGGTCTCGGCCGGTTGCGGGAACCAGAACATGCTGGTGAGCACCAGCAGCACCGTCAGCGAGAGGCCCGCGCGGCTGCGATGGAGCGCGAAGAGGCAGAACGGGATCAGGAACAGCGGGCGGACGAACCAGCTGAGCGTGTTCTCGTGCCGGGCGAACGCCCACTCCATGAACGGCGGGACCGTGAACATCGCCACGACGAACAACAGCGACGGCACGGCGAGCCCTGCGGCCACGGCCGTGTCGTGCCGCTTCATGAACGTCTGCAACTTGAAAAGCAATCGGGATAGGCGTCCGGGTATCTCGAAAATACGGTCGGATCGGGTGAACCGGTCGGGAGGAGCCCCGGGCTCATTCTCGCCAGAGGGCTTCGTTCCTCCATGTTTCAGGGAACCCCATTTCTTGAGTTGTCCTTCCGGGAATCGGTGCATATGCGGTTGCGACGAGCTCTCGAACTTTCGATGTCCATGTCGTTCCCGGACTGATCCCCTGGAGAAGGTACCCGATCAGCAGAAGGGCGCCATATAGCTGCTCGCTCTGTCCGACGGGGAGGCTTTGGAGCTCCCGAATCGTACGGATCGCGTTCGTACTCGCCGGTGCGAACGACCGATTCCAGATGCGTGCATGATGTGCACAGCTGTTTCGAAGCACGGTGAGTTGTCGCAGCCAGTCTGCAAGTGGATTATTTCTTTTAACTCGTTCGCGTAAGGAGGGGGTGAGGAGTGCTGAGTCGATGCTCACCGACATTCGCTCGGATACCTGGCGTTGATCCTCGGAGCGGAGTCCGGCAAAAAGCTTTGACGCGTCTGAGAAGTCTATGTGATCGATCAAAACCCAGACCGGAATGCCGGTGTAATTCTTCAGGTGATGCTTTATCGGGGCGCTCCGGTCTCTGGCTCGGTCTATCTTCTTTTTTACTCCCTGTAGCCACTCTTCGTGGTTGAAGTTCGGTCTAAACACCTCTTTGTCCTCGTAACTCATGGGGTCTTTGGAACCGAGGAGGTAGCCGAGTTCACTGCGCAGTGCTACTTCTACTCGCTCGAGCCCGTCGTGAACGAGGGTTCGCATTTTTCTATCGAACTCGTAGAGTCGGGTCGCATATTCGAGCTTTGTTTCGGGGACGAATTCGTCCCCTCTTCTCTCGGGGCCCTCCCTTATTTTCCGGTACGGGTACCAGTATCCGCTGAGTCGGTAATACCCGATGGACCGCAGCCAAATCGCCGCGTGATCTGCTTCGAGGAGCATTCCTCTTCTTTGAAGGATTGCTATCTGTTGTTCTATCGTGGTGAAACTTTTTGCGGGTCGGGCCATGATTTTTATTTGTATTTTCTGGGGTGATAGAGATCCAGCCCACTCTGAATCCTTTGGTATAGATTCAGGCGGGCTGAACGGTTGCTTCCGACACTACCCCCGGTTCACCGATCGGTCAAGCTTTTTCTGTTCTGGTGTGTCGCCGCTTCGGCCCCTCCGCTGCGGTCGCCGAAGCGTCGGACACGCCGCCGCCGAGGGCGGGGATAGGATGGGATCGATGGGCGCCTCCGGGGCGGGTCGCATCCGGGGCGGATCGGGACGGAGGCTCGTGAACACGACACCGGGTACAGCCGCCGAACGCGCCCTGCCCGCAGAGCCGCGGGGGGACATGCGGCGCTTCCTGATCATCTGGGCGGCTCAGCTGATCGCCCGCACCGGCAACGGCCTGACCGCCTTCGGCATCGCCGTCCACGTCTACGAGCAGACCGGGCTCAGCACCTCGGTGGCGCTCGTGACGATGGCGGCCTTCCTGCCCGGGGTGCTGCTGGCCCCGCTCGGCGGCGTGCTCGCCGACCGCTTCGACCGACGGCTGCTCATGGTCCTCGGCGACACGGTCTCCGCGATCGGCCTGGGCGCCCTGCTCCTGCTGCTCTCGCGCGGGACGGGGGATCTCGCGCTGCTGTGCGCGTGCATCGTGCTCAGCGCGATCCCCGGCGCGGTCATGGAGCCCGCCTACCGGGCCACGGTCAGCGATCTGCTCCCGCCCGCCCAGTACGCCCGGGCGAGCGGCCTGGTGCAGCTGGCCTCCGCGTCCCAGTACCTCCTCTCGCCCGCGATCGCGGGCCTGCTCATGGCGGCCGGAGGCATCCGCCTGGTCCTGACGATCGACATCGCGACCATGCTCGTCACGATCCTGTGCATGCTCGCGGTCCGCCGCGGCATCGAGCAGCGGCGCCGCGAGGCCGAGGCCGGCTTCTGGGCCGAGCTGCGCTTCGGCGTCGCCTTCCTCGCACAGCAGCGGGGCCTGACCGTCCTCGTGCTGCTCGTCACCGTCGTCACCTTCTGCATGGGCTTCCTGCAGACCCTGCTCACGCCCATGCTGCTCGAGCTCAGCGACGAGCGCATGCTCGGCCTGCTCCGCTCCACGGCCGCGATCGGCATGCTCGTCTCCAGTCTCGCGATCGGCGTGCTCGGCCTGAACTCCGGACGGCGGCGGGTGCTGAGCCTGGGGCTCGCGGCCGCCGGGGCGGCCGTCCTCTGCCTGGGCGCGAGCTCCCAGCTCCTGCTGATCGGCCTGTTCGCCTTCCTCTTCTTCGCGACCCTGCCGCCGCTCAACACGAGCCTGGAGATCCTGGCCCGCGCCTCGATCCCGAGCGGGGTGCAGGGCCGGGTCTGGGGTGTGATGGGGCTCGTCTCGCAGCTCGGCTACATCCTGGCCTACGCCGTCTCGGGTCCGCTGGCGGATCTCGTGTTCACACCGCTGCTGCTGCCCGGCGGCCCGCTCGCCGACAGCCTGGGACGGGTGCTCGGCACCGGGCCGTCCCGGGGCATCGGGCTCATGCTCGTGCTCGCGGGCCTGCTGCTGGCCGTCGTCGCGCTGCTCGTGCAGCGCTCGCGCAGCGTGCGGGAACTGGAGCGCACGCTGCGGGCGCAGCTCGCGCCCCCGGGCGACGCCCCGCGGAGGCCGTCCCGAACGCCTGCGTCCGAGCCGGGAGGGCCCGACAGTCTCGACGCGGCGGCTCAGGCCGCCTCCGCACCCGAACCGGAGGAGGGGAGCGCATGCGATTCCGATTCGCGCTGAACGATCTGCGCAGGAGCCCGGGGGTCAACCTCGCGCTGCTGCTCGTGCTCACGCTCAGCGCCTGCCTCATGGCGAGCGGGGCGATCGTGCTGGAACGCACGCTCGGCTCGGTCGACCGGCTGTTCGAGCAGGCCCGGCCGCCGCACCTGCTGCAGATGCACACGGGCGAGTACGATCGGGCCGCGCTCGAGCGCTTCGCGGCCGGGCGCCCCGAGATCGCCGACTGGCTGGTGGAGGAGGCGATCGGCTTCGACGGCGCCGCCGTGGACTGGCGCAGGCCGGCCGAGGGCGCGGGCGGGGACCTGTCCGACAGTCTCGTGGACAACCTCTTCGTGGTCCAGAACGAGCGCTTCGACCAGCTCGTCGACGAGTCCGGCGCCGCTCCCGACCCCGCCGCCGGCGAGGTGCACGTGCCGATCGCCTACCGGGAGGGCTTCGATCTGCGGATCGGGGACGTGCTGCGCGTGGGCACCGGCGCCGAGGCGGTCGAGCTGACGATCGCCGGTTTCGTGCGGGACGCCCAGATGGGCTCCTCGCTGGCCTCCGCGACGCGGTTCCTCGTCTCCGAGCAGGACTTCCGCGCGCTCGCGGACGCGGGCGGCGGGGCGCCGGAGATCATCGTCGAGTACCGGTTCCACGACCCCGCGCAGGCGGACGCGGTCCGGGCCGCCTACGCGGCCGATCCCGCGCTGCCGAAGAACGGCGAGCTCGTCGACTCGGCGATGATCCGCCTGGTCAACGCCTTCAGCGACGGCCTCGTCGCCTTCGCCCTCGCCTTCGCGAGCCTGCTGCTCATCGCGATCGCCCTGTTGAGCGTGCGCTTCGTGATCCGCGGCACCCTGGAGGACGAGGTGCGACGGATCGGGGCGATGAAGGCGATCGGCCTGCCCGCCTCCACGATCTCCGGGCTGTACCTGTGGAAGTACGCGATGATGGCGCTCGCCTCGTGCCTGCTCGGCGGTCTGATCGCGGTCCTCGTCGCGCTGCCCCTGAGCGGCGTGCAGCTCGGCGGGCAGCGGGCGCCGTTCGGGCCGTGGACCGTGGCGGCGCCAGGACTCGCGCTGCTGTGCGTCTTCCTGATCGTCGTGGGCATCTGCTCCGGGGTGCTGCGGCGCATCCGGCGCGTCCGGGTGGTGAGCGCGCTCGTGCACGGCACGCTGCGCGAGCGCTCCCTCGCCCGTCGGCCGAAGCGGCGCGCCTCCCGCTTCGCCTCCGGCGACGGCGAGGGGGTCGGCCTGCGGCTCGTGCTGGCGGATCTGCGCGCCGAGCCCGGGCAGTGGCTGCTGGTGCCGATCGTGTTCCTGCTGGCGAGCGTGCTCATGACCCTGCCCGCGAGCCTGCTGCACACGATCGAGAGCCCCGACTTCGTGCGCTACATGGGGGCGCCGCGCAGCGATCTCCGGGTGGACCTGCTGCACGCGGAGGACCTCGACGGGCTGCGGGAGGGGGTCGTCGAGCGGCTGCGGGCCGACGAGCGGATCGCCGAGGTGCGGCTGTTCTCGCGGGAGCTCTACGAGGTCGACGGGCCGGAGGGGCGAGAGTCGTTCCGGGTCGAGATCGGCGACCACTCGGCCGCCTCGATCGAGTTCCTGGAGGGGCGGGCCCCGGGCGAGGGCGAGATCGCGCTGTCCCGCCTCAACGCCGAGAAGCTCGGGTTGCGGCCGGGCGAGGCCTTGGAGCTGAGCGGTCGCCGCGGGGCGCTGACGGCGACCGTGAGCGGGGTCTACCAGGACGTCACCGGCGGCGGATACAGCGCGAAGATGCAGGGGGAGCCGGCGCCGGGCGCGAGCGCCTACCTCGTGTACGCGGACACGCGGCCGGGTGCGGACCCCGTGGCCGTGGCGGAGGAGTACGAGCGGGACTTCCCGGACGCCGCGGTGGTGCCGATGCGCGAGTACGTCGAGCAGACCTTCGCCTACGTGACCGGCGCCCTGCGCGGCGCGACGGTGCTGTCGCTCGTGTTCGCGCTGGGCACCGCCTCGCTCATCGTCTGCCTGCATCTGGGCCTGCGGATCGCGCGGGAGCGGCGGCGGATGGGGATCCTGGCGGCCATCGGCTTCTCCCGCGGCCAGATCGCCGCCCAGCTGCGCCTGAAGACGATGATCGCCGTGGCCCCGGGGGTTCTGGCGGGGGTGCTGGTGGCGACCACGCTGGGGGAGCCGCTGGTCGGGGGCCTCATGTCGATGACCGGGCTGGGGGTCTCGAAACTCGCGTTCAGCGCGAACCCGTGGCTCGTCTCGGTGCTCTTCCCGCTGCTGCTGATGGCGGTCGGCTACCTCAGCGCCCTGCTCGTCTCGGCCCGGATCGGCAGGGCGGATGCGAGCGCCTGGCTCAGGAGCTGAGCGGTGGGGCGGGGAGCCGGGACCGAAAGACGAAAGAGCTGAGCGTCGACCGAGCGACGGAACGGAGACGAGGAATGGAGCGCACGGCATGACGGAGACGCGAGACCCCATCCTGCGGGTGGCGGGGCTGGAGAAGGTCTTCTTCGCGAGCGATCCGCCCGCGCGGGTCCTGGACGGGATCGACCTGGAGGTGGAGACCGGAGAGTTCCTCGCCGTCATGGGCGCCTCCGGCTCCGGCAAGTCCACGCTGCTCTACTGCGTGAGCGGCATGGACCGGCCCACCGCCGGCACGGTCCGCTTGGAGGGACGGGACCTCACCTCCCTGAGCGATGCGGAGATGAGCCGGGTCCGGCTGACGCGCATGGGCTTCGTCTTCCAGCAGGCCTACTTCCTGGAGAACCTCGGCATCCGGGACAACGTCCTGCTGCCCGCCCTGAAGGCCGCCCCCGGCGGCCGTCAGGCGGCGGTGCGGCGCGTGGACGCGCTGCTCGAGCGCTTCGGCATCGCGCACCTCGCCGACCACGGCGTCACCCAGGTGTCCGGCGGGCAGCTGCAGCGGGCCTCGATCTGCCGGGCGCTGGCCACGGAGCCGGCGGTGCTGTTCGCCGACGAGCCGACCGGGGCGCTCAACAGCAGCATGACCGCCGAGGTCATGGACGCGCTCGGCGCCGCCCACCGGGAGGGCATGACGATCGTCATGGTCACCCACGACCCCTCCTGCGCGGCTCGGGCGGAGCGCACCGTCTATCTGCGCGACGGCCGGGTGCTCTCCTCCCTGGCCCTGGGCGGCTGGCGCGCGGAGGAGGCCGTGCGGCGGGAGGCCGAACTGAACGCCTGGCTGCGCGAACAGGGCTTCTGAGGTTCGGAGCCCGGGACTCGTGGCCGTGGGGCCTCAGGGGGCTGAACGCTTCGACGTCTCAGGCCCCGGGGTCTGCGCCGAGCTCCGGCCGGGCAGCCCCTGCAGCACGAGCAGCCGGAAGCGCCCCGGCCGTCGTCCCCGGTATCCCGCAGAAGGCACGCTCGGTCCGTGCGGAGCGGGTCATGCGCCGTCCTGCGCGGGCCGGCCGATGAACATGTCCTCGCGCAGTGCGGCGACGTGTTCCGCCGCGCTCTGCGCGGCGGCGCCCGCGTCGCGCGCGCCGATCGCCTCGAGGATCGAGGCGTGCTGCCGGTTGGAGGCGTGCAGCCGGTCGATCGGGTAGGGGACGAAGTAGGCGGTCAGGCGGGGGTAGAGCTCCCGGTAGCTCGCGGCCGGCTCCCGGGCCGCCGCGGCCACCGCCAGATGGAAGGCCCGATCGGCGACGTGGAACTCCGCCCAGTCCCGGGCGGCCGCGCAGGCCTCGACGGCCGCCCGGATCGCCGCCAGGTCCTCCGCCCCGCGCCGCAGCGCGGCGAGCGCGGCCAGGCCCGCCTCTGCCAGCAGGCGCTGCTCGATCAGACGGCGCACGCCGGCGGCGTCCGCCCGGTAGGCGGCGGTGGCCGCGTCCCGCGGGCACGCCGGCCGTTCGGCGACGAAGGTGCCGCCGCCCGCGCCGCGCCGGCGCACCAGGACCCGCTCGCCGACCAGCGCCTCCATGGCCCGGCGGGCGGTGATGGGCGAGACGTCCAGGCCGCTGGCGACCTCCCGGGGCGTGCCGACCCGGTCGCCCGGCCGCAGCGAGCCGATCTGGAGGGCCAGCAGGATGCGGGCGCGGACCGTGTCGATGGCGCTCAGGCGCCGGACGGCGGGGCCGTCGTCTGCGGCGGCGGACGAGTCGCGCATGCACTCAATCTAGCCGCCCCTCCGGGCTCCAGCCTCGTGAATCGTGGGGGTGCGCGCAGAGCCGCCCCTCCGAGCTTCAGCCTCGTGAATCGTGGGGGTGCGCGCAGAGCCGCCCCTCCGGGCGCTCCGGCGGGCTTGCCTCCCGGCCCGAGTGATCAATATGATCACTCCAAGCGGGAGCGGGACCGGACGCATCGAGGCGGCCGGCCCGGTCTCCGGAAGGGAGACGAGGGCCGTGGACACGTCCCGGACGATTCGGGCGGTGCTCGTCCAGGCGCCGCCCCGCCCGATCGGCGAGCCGCTGGACGGCTTCGAGCGGGAGGTGCGCACGGTGCTCGAGGCGCATCCGGACGCGCAGCTCCTCGCCTTCCCGGAGCTGCACCTCTTCGGGGCCGACCGGCCGGATCCGGCCGAGCAGAACGGGCTGCTGCGCGAGGGGGCGGTGCCGATCGACGGGGAGCTGCTCGCCGGGCTCGGCGAGATCGCCCGCCGGGCCGGCGTCGCCCTCGTCCCCGGCAGCGTCTGCGAGCGCGACGGCTCCGGGCGCCTGTTCAACACCGCACCCTGCTTCGACCGGGACGGGCGGCTGCTGGGCGCCTACCGGAAGATCTTCCCCTGGCGGCCGAGCGAGCCCTACGATCCGGGCTCGGCGTTCACGGTCGTCGAGCTGGAGGGGGTGCGCCTGGGGCTCAGCATCTGCTACGACGCGTGGTTCCCGGAGCACGCCCGCCAGCTGGCCTGGCTGGGCGCCGAGGCGATCGTCAACATCGTCAAGACCACCACCCCCGACCGGGCGCAGGAGCTCGTCCTGGCCCGGGCGAACGCCATCGCCAACCAGCTGTTCGTGCTCAGCGTCAACGCGGCCGGCCCCCTCGGGCGGGGCCGCAGCATCGCCGCCGGACCCGAGGGCGAAGTTCTGGCCGAGTCGCCGACCGCGGCCGCCTGCACGCTGCCGGTCCACGTGGAGGCCGGGCGGGTCGAGCGGGTGCGCCGGGAGGGCACCGCCGGGTGCACCCTGCCCTGGCAGGCCCTGCGCGAGGGCGATCCGGACATCCCCCTGCCCCTGTACGGGGGCGCCATCCGCGCCGGGCGCTGGCGGCCGCAGCGCCCGGAGGCGGCGGAGGCCGCGGCCGCAGCACCTCGGGAGACATCGTGACGGCAGACACCGCGCCCGCATCCGCGGCCCTCGCCCTGAGCCGAGCCCTCGGGCTGCGCTCGCTCGTCCTGTTCGGCCTGGCCTATCTGACGCCCATGATCGTGCTCGGCATCTTCGGCGTCATCGCGAGCCTGTCCCACGGCGCCAGTGCGAGCGCCTACCTGTTGGCCCTGCTGGCGATGCTGTTCACGGCGAACAGCTACGGGCGCCTGGCGGCCGCCTACCCGGTCGCCGGCTCCGCCTACAGCTACGTCCGCCGCACGATCGACGCCCGAGCGGGCTTCCTGGTGGGCTGGTCGGCGATGCTCGACTACCTCTTCCTGCCGATGGTGATCTGGCTGATCGGCGCCGCCTATCTGGGCGCCCAGTTCCCGGGCGTGCCGTCCTGGGCCTGGATCGTGCTGTTCATGCTCGCCACCACCGCGCTGAACATCGTCGGGATCAAGGTCGCGGACCGGGTGAACTTCGCCCTCATGGCCTTCCAGGTGCTCGTGATCCTCGCCTTCGTGGCGCTCTCGATCGCCCACGTCTTCGGCGTCGCGGGCCCCGCCGGGCTCGTGAGCGCCTCCCCGTTCACGGGGTCCGGCTCCGAGCCGCTGGCGATCGCCTCGGCCGCGGCCGTCGCCGCCTACTCCTTCCTGGGCTTCGACGCGGTGACCACGCTCACCGAGGAGACCGTGGAGCCCAGGCGCACCGTGCCGAGGGCCATCATGCTCGTCGCGCTCATCGGCGGCGGCATCTTCGTCGCGGTCGCGTACACGACCCAGCTGGTGCACCCGGGCGGCGAGTTCGCCGACGCGGACGCGGCGGCCTTCCAGATCGCCGGCACGATCGGCGGGAACGCCTTCGGGGCGGTGTTCCTGGCCGGGCTGGTGGTCGCCCAGTTCACCTCGGGCCTTGCCGCCCAGGCCTCCGGCTCCCGGCTGCTGTTCGCGATGGGGCGCGACGGGGTGCTGCCCGCCCGCGTCTTCGGCCGGCTCAGCGAACGCTTCCGCACGCCCGTCGCGAGCATCCTCGTCGTCGGCCTGATCGGCCTGCTGGCCATGGCGCTGGACGTGTCGACCTCGACCTCCTTCATCAACTTCGGCGCCTTCCTGGCCTTCGCGATGGTGAACGTCTCGGTCCTCGTGCGCTTCCTGCGGGCGCGCGCGGCGGGGGAGCCGGCCACCCCGCTCCGGGTGCTCCTGGAGGCGGTCTGCCCCGTGATCGGGGCGGCGACGGTGCTCTTCCTCTTCGTCCGGCTGGACGCCGGCGCCCTGCTGCTGGGCTCGGGGTGGCTGCTGCTGGGCCTGATCTGCCTGGCCGTGATCACCAGGGGCTTCCGGCGGCCGCCGCCGGAGCTGCAGCCGGGGCCCGAGACGCCGGAGCCCGACACGGCACGTCGCTGACCGTCGCGGGGCTGTCGGCCGAAGGATCGAGCGCGATCTTCCGTTCCACTACGCTCGATCGTGCCCCCGTCAACTGAACACCGACGAACCGCCCGCGACCCACCGGGTGCGGGCGGGGCAAGCGGTCGGGCGGCCGTCGGCGACGGCGCCCGCCTCCGGGGCCGGAACTCCCGCGTCCTGCGACCGCTCGACGAAGGAGGACCACGTTGGCCATCGACCCCCAGCTCTCCGGAGACTGGACCATCGACCCCACGCACTCGCGCATAGGCTTCTCCTCGCGGCACACCATGGTGTCGCGGGTCCGCGGCGCCTTCAACGACATCAGCGGAACCGTCCGGGTGGACGCCGAGGAGGTTGCGGCCTCGCGCGCCGAGGTCACGATCCGGGTGGAGAGCGTCGACACCCGGAACGCGGACCGCGACGCGCACCTGCTGACCCCGCAGTTCTTCGACGCGGAGCAGTTCCCCACCATCACCTTCGTCTCCACCCACATCGACGAGGTGGACGAGGAGCACTTCATCGTCACCGGCGATCTGACGATCCGCGACATCACCCGGCAGGTGTCGCTGCCGCTGGAGTTCCTGGGCGTCGGCACCGACCACTTCGGCAACGTCCGGGCGGGCCTGGAGGGCAGCCGCCGCATCGACCGCAAGGACTGGGGCGTCACCTGGAACGCCGCGCTGGACTCGGGCGGCGTGCTCATCAGCGACAAGATCAGCCTCGAGTTCGAGCTGTCCCTCGTCAAGGACGGGGCGCCGTCCGCCGGGCAGGAGCCGACGGGGGAACAGGCCGCCGACGGGCAGCCCGCCGAGGAGCGGACGCGGGGCGAGGAGGCCGGGTAGGGCGTGCCATGACGCGCTTCGTCTACAGCACGGCCGTCTCGGTCGACGGCCGGATCGCGGACGAGCACCACTCGCTGGACTGGCTGTTCGCGATCGAGACGGCCGGGGCGGAGCTGCCGGACCCGCTCGCTGCGGCCGGCGCCCTGGTCATGGGCGCCGGCACCTACCGCTGGCTTGTGGAGCACGAGGCGCTGCTGAGCCGTCCCGAGCGCTGGCGCGAGTTCTTCGGCGAGCGGCCGGTGTTCCTGTTCACCAGCGGCCAGCCGGAGCCGCCGGCGGGCGCGGAGCTGCGGGTGCGACGCGATGTGTCCGCCGCGCTCGCCGAGATCCGGGCGGCCGCACGCGGTCGGGACGTGTGGATCGTCGGCGGCGGGGATCTGGCCGGCCAGTTCGCCGACGCGGGCGCCCTGGACCTCGTGGAGCTGCAGATCGCCCCCGTCGCCCTCGGCGCGGGCCCGGCCGTGCTGCCGCGACGCATCGACCCCGGCCGGCTGCGGCTCGTCGAAGCGCGCGCGGCCGGCGCCTTCGCTCTGCTGCGCTACGAGCTCGACGCGGGCCGACAGGGGCCGTCCGGACGCTGAGCCCGCGCTTCGTGCCAGACTCGGAGGCGATGAGCGAGCCCACCGAAGCCCAGGCGGTCCCCCCGCAGCGCCTGCCCGATCTGCTGCCGGACCCCTACGACCCGGACGCCGCGTACGACGCCTTCGCCGCCTGGGCGGCCGGCCGGGGACTGACGCTGTACCCGGCGCAGGACGAGGCGGTCATGGAGCTGGTCGGCGGCGCGAACGTCGTGCTCAGCACCCCCACCGGCACCGGCAAGTCGCTCGTCGCGATCGCCGCGCACGCCGTCGCGCTCGCGCAGGGGGGTCGCAGCTACTACACGGCGCCCATCAAGGCGCTCGTGAGCGAGAAGTTCTGGGCGCTCGTGGAGGTCTTCGGCCCCGAGCGGGTGGGCATGGTCACCGGCGACAGCTCCGTCAACCCCGACGCCCCGATCGTGTGCTGCACCGCCGAGATCCTCGCGAACCTGGCCCTGCGGCACGGGGAGCGCGCCCCCGTCGACCAGGTGGTCATGGACGAGTTCCACTACTACGGCGACCCCGAGCGGGGCTGGGCCTGGCAGCTGCCGCTGCTGGAGCTGCCGCAGTGCCAATTCCTGCTCATGTCCGCCACCCTGGGTGACATGAGCGGCATCGTGCGGGATCTGCGGGAACGCACCGGTCGCCCCGTCGCCGAGATCACGGGCGTGGCCCGGCCGGTGCCGCTCGACTACGAGTACCTCGACACCCCCGCCCACGAGACGGTGGAGACGCTGCTGCGCGAGGGCCGCGCCCCCGTCTACATCGTCCACTTCTCGCAGGCCGCCGCCGTCGAACGCGCCCAGGCGCTGTCCTCGATCCGCATCCTCGACCGGGCCGGACGGGACGAGATCGCCGAGGCGATCGGCGGCTTCCGCTTCACCACCGGCTTCGGCAAGACCCTCTCCCGCCTCGTGCGCTCGGGCATCGGCGTCCACCACGCGGGCATGCTGCCCCGCTACCGGCGGCTGGTGGAGACCCTCGCGCAGCGCGGGCTGCTGCGGGTGGTCTGCGGCACCGACACCCTCGGGGTGGGCATCAACGTGCCCATCCGGACGGTGCTGCTGACCGGGCTCGCCAAGTTCGACGGCGAGCGCATGCGGCACCTGAGCGCGCGCGAGTTCCATCAGATCGCCGGCCGGGCCGGCCGGGCCGGCTTCGACACGGCCGGCTCGGTCGTGTGCCTCGCCCCCGAGCACGAGATCGAGAACGCCCAGGCGCTGCGCCGCGCCGGCGACGACGAACGCAAACGCAAGCGCGTCGTGCGCAAGAAGCCGCCGCAGGGTTTCGTCAGCTGGGGGGAGCGCTCCTTCCAGAAGCTCGTGGCGGCCCCGCCGGAACCGCTTGCGCCGAGCATGCAGATGACCGCCGCCATGCTCGTCAACGCGATCGGCCGCGGCGGCGACGTCGTGCACACGGTGCGCTCCCTCGTCGAGCGCAGCCACGTGCCGCCCGCCCGCAAGCGCGAGCTGCTGCGCCGGGCGATCGGGATCTTCCGCACCCTCGTGGCGGCCGAGGTGGTCGAGATCGACCGCTCCGAACGGCTCGCCTCCGGCCGACACCCGGTGCGGCTCACGGTCGAGCTGCAGCCGAACTTCGCGCTCAACCAGCCGCTGTCGCCCTTCGCGCTCGCGGTGATCGAACTGCTCGACCCCGCATGCGAGGGCAGCGGGGACGGCGCCGGCACCGGGAGTTACGCCCTGGACGTGGTGAGCGTCATCGAGGCCACCCTGGACGATCCGCGGCCCGTGCTGTCCCAGCAGCAGTTCACGGCCCGCGGCGAGGCGGTCGCCGCGATGAAGCGCGAGGGCCTGGAGTACGAGGAGCGGATGGAGGCGCTGGAGGAGATCACCCACCCGCGCCCCCTGGCTGGGCTGCTGGAGGAGGCCTATGCGAGTTTCGCGGCCGCCCAGCCGTGGGTGCGGGACTTCGAACTGCGGCCCAAGTCGGTCGTGCGGGACATGTTCGAGCGGGCCATGAGCTTCGCCGAGTACGTCTCCCACTATCGCCTGGCTCGCTCCGAGGGGCTCGTGCTGCGCTACCTGAGCGACGCGGACCGGGCGATCCGTCAGACGGTGCCCGAGGAGGCCCGCACCGAGGAGCTGACGGATCTGATGGAGTGGCTGCACGCGCTCGTGCAGCAGGTCGATTCGAGTCTGGCCGACGAGTGGGCGGCGCTCGTGGACCCGCAGGCGCCGCCGGAGCAGGCCGTCGTGCCGCCCGCGCCGCCGAGCGTGGTGGGCAACCGCCGGGCCTTCACGGTGCTCGTGCGCAACGAGATGTTCCGGCGGGTGCAGCTGGCGGCGCTGGAGCGGGACGAGGAGCTCGCCGAACTGGATCCGGACGCGGACTGGTCGGCCTTCCTGGACGACTACTACGGGGAGCACGAGGAGATCGGCACAGATCTCCGGGCGCGCTCGCCGCGGCTGTGCGAGATCGAGGAGGGCCCCGAGCGCTGGCGGGTGACCCAGATCCTGCTCGACCCGGCCGGGGACCTGGACTACCGCATCCTGGCCGAGGTGGATCTCGCCGCCTCTGCCGAGGCGGGCGAGGCGGTCGTGCGCGTCACCGGCCTCGTCCGCCTTTAGCCTGCCCGCTCTTCGCTCACCCGCCCCCGCCCTCTGCTCGAACCGTGCGTCCTCGCCCGAAACGTGCGGTGCTACCGCACCTTTCGGGCGAGGACGCACGTGGGGAGGGGCGCCCCAGGGGCCTCGTCCCCGCTCGAGCGGGTCACGGGGCCGTGCCGCCGAGCTCGAGCCGAGCGCCGCTCGCGCGGAGCATCTGGAAGGTGTCGACGGTCTCGACTCTCATCGCCTTGCATGCGTCCGGAATGAGCACCCGCTTTCGACTGCTCGGCTGGGAGCGCTCGTGTGTGACCACGATGTGTCGGTGGCCTCGGGCGTAGGCGACCAGAAGGTAGTCGGCGTTGTTTCCGGTGAAGTTTTCCAGAGCGGTTTCTGTGAAGTTCTGAGAGAATGCCCACCGCGTGAGTTCCTCGAAGTGCCATTGCGCTTCGGAGTCGATGGGGTGGAAGAAATCGCCTCGAGAGGCAGCCCATTCGGCAAGCTCGTCCTTGCCGGCGAGGAGTTCCTTCCGGACGGCTTCGATGCTGCATATGAGTTCTTCTCGATGTGCTCTCTCCAGCCATGACCAGAACCCGGGAGCGATGTCGAACGCGTACTATCGGTTCTTGGCCTCGATGAGCACGTTCGCATCGAGCAGATACATCACGCGACCTCCAGCTCTCTGGCCAGCTCGTGAAAAACGGCGTGCTTCTTCGTGCCGAGCAGCTGATAAGCCTCCCGGTACGCAGTCGTTCCCTCGAGAGTGCTGGCGATCACGGCTCGAGCGAAACGTCGACTGAGCCGAAGCGGTTGGGAGCGGTAGCAGTCGCCTCCACCCTGTCCGCCCCGTCTCGCTTCGAGGATATCCAGGACCCTTCGACGTTCTTGCTCATACTGCTTCCGATACTCTTCCCAGTCCAGGAGTTCCGCCTCGAAGATGCGCTTTAAAACGACGGGAGTGCTGACTCGGTATTTCTTGGCCAGTCGCTCCAGTTCCTCGGTGCTGCTGTCGCGGTAGTCGTTTCGGAATCGATCCAGGGGAAGGAAGAAGTCTGCGGCGACTCGATTGCACCAGCGCTCCTCCTCAAGTTCGGTGGTCGCAAAAGCTTCGGAGAGCGCGCTTCTACCGAGCCAGAGGTGTGCGAGCTCGTGGACGATCGTAAAGTTCTGCGCAGCTTTCGTGTCGGCACCGTTGATGAAGACCAGAGGCGCCACGGGATCCGTCAGTGCGAATCCACGGAACTCGTTCGGATCGAGCCTTCGGTGCGTGTTCCCGCCCACGATGCCGCTGACCATCACGAGGACGCCGGTCTTCTCGATGCGGTCGATCAGGGTCCGGAGCGCCCGAGTCCAGTCGCCGAGGTTTGCGCGTTCTTCCGGCTCGAAGCGAAGGAGCTCGCGCATCCGGGCTGCGACCTCCCGCGGAGGCGTTTCGCTCGTGACGGAGCCGACGAAGTCGAGTTCTTCCGCGCCGCGTTCCAGAGCATCGGCGCGGTACCAGTCCTGGCGTGTCTGACAGAGGCGGACGGTGTCGAGCAGGTCGAGGGAGGGGGCGGGCGGTGGCGTGTCCCCGATCGTGCGCAGATCGGGAATGGGGAGCTCTTCGACCGGCGGTTCGGGCAGGAAGAGCATGCCGAAGGGGGTGTGGGTGTCGCTCGCGAATCTCAACAGCTGCTTCAGCGTCGGACGGCGGGTCCCGTCGGTCCACTCGGCGAATTTCGGCGCTCGGCGCTCGATGGTCGGCTCGTCCCAGCCTGCGCGTTCGACCGCCCAGCGCAGCATCTCCGGGGAGACGTCGACGTGGACGGTCATGCTGATCACCCCCTCCAGTGCGAGCGTCACTGCACCGGCCTTGGGAGTTTACGCGCGGACGCTGCGCACCGCGAGCACCCGGCCGGCGCGGCCCGGACGTGGCCGGGGCGCCCCTCGAACCGTGGGGGCGAGCCCCTAACCTGCGGGGGGAACGCCCCGTTCGGGGGCGGGGCGGCCGGGGGGGGGGGGCGGGGGGGTGGCAGGGGGGGGCGCGGGGGTCCCGCGGTGGT
>JAUNLB010000038.1 GCA_030532485.1 Pseudoclavibacter sp. | reverse complement strand
AACCCGAACCGGAGCCCGAGCCGGAGCCGGAATTCGACGAACCACCCTTCTGAACACCACGACCAAAATCGGGGCACGGGGCACGGCGACGCACCCGCCCGATGCACGACACCGGCCTTGCCGTATCCGCCGTCGTCCGTGCTTCCGTGCGTTACCAAGGACGGACGGAAAGACGAGTAGTGGGCGGATCCCGACGCCCGGGACAGCCCGGTCGGCCCATGGCTCAGTAGCCCAGGGGTCAGTGACCCATGCCGAGCCCGCCGTCCACGGGGACGACGGCACCGCTCACGTAGGCGGCGTCCTCGCTCGCGAGCCAGGCGGCGGCCTTCGCGATCTCCTCCGGCCGACCGGGCCGACCGACGGGGATGGACTTCAGGTACTCGCTCCGCTGCTCCTCCGGTAGCGCATCGGTCATATCGGTCGTGATCATGCCGGGGGCGATGACGTTCGCGGTGATGCCGCGGGACCCCAGCTCCCGGGTGAGCGAACGGGCCATGCCCACGAGCCCCGCCTTGGCAGCAGCGTAGTTGAGCTGACCGGGCGAGCCGTAGAGGCCCACCACGGAGGAGATGAGGATTACGCGGCCGAACTTCTTGCGCAGCATGCCCTTGATGCCCCGCTTGACGGTGCGGAACACGCCGGTGAGGTTGGTGTCGAGCACCGCGGCGAAGTCCTCCTCGCTCATGCGCAGCAGCAGCTGATCGCGTGTGATTCCCGCGTTCGCGACGAGCACCTCCACCGGTCCGAGCTCCTCCTCGACCCGGGCGAAGGCGGCATCCAGGGACCCCGCATCGGTCACGTCCGCCCGCACCGTGAGGGCGCCCTCCGGGCCGCCCTCGCCCGATCGGGAGGTGACTGCGACCCGGTCCCCGCGTCGCAGGAACTCCTCCGCGATCGCGCGGCCGATGCCGCGATTGCCGCCGGTGACCAGGACGGTCCGCTCTGTCATGCACGCTCCTTCAGGACGATCCGCCGCGCGCCGCGCGCGGCACCGCTCATCCTATTCGGCTCGTGCGTTATACGGCTCGTGCGACCACTCCCCTCCGAGCCTGCAGCGGCAGCACCATGTCGCGCAGGCGCGATACGGCGCTCAGGAGTACGCTGGTGTGCCGGAAACCGCTGGAAGGAAGTCGGATGTGAGGAACCGCAGCGCGAACATCACCTCGATGCCGTTGACGGCCGAGGAGGAGCGGGCTGCGCGCATGCGCAAATACACGCTCATGATGATCGTGCGGGTGCTGTGCCTGCTCGCGCTGCTGTGGGTGCGGGGTCCGCTCATGTTCGTCTTCGCGGCCGGGGCCATCTTCCTCCCCTACTTCGCGGTCGTCGTCGCGAACGCGATCCGTTCGCGCGGTACGCCGCCGGTGGAACGCCCCGGCCTGGGCGAACTGCCCGGCCCCGGCGCCCTCTATCCCCCTGAGGAGTGGTTCGAGCAGTCCGATTCGGACGAGGGCGGAACGCGAGGGGCGCCGTGAGCGAGTTCGACCTCCTCGCCAGGCTGCGCGCAGGTCAACTCGCCTTCGAACACCCCGTGTGCTCCAGGGCCGCCTGCGAGCGGCCGGCGAGCCACCGGATCGAGTGGCGCAACCCCCGAATCCACAGCGAGGAGCGGATCAAGATCTGGCTCGCCTGCGAGGAGCATCTGGAGTATCTGCACGACTTCCTGACTTCCCGTTCGCTGCCGGTGCGGCTGCACGCGATCGGCGACGAGATCGACGAGGAGCCCATCCGGTGAGCGCCGCGGGCTGGCGCTTCGCCCTCTCCCCCAGGTGGCTCGGCTACCTCGCCCTCGTGCTGGTGTTCGCGACCGCCTGCGTCTTGCTCAGCCGGTGGCAGTTCGACCGGCGTGAGGAACGGGTGGAGGCGAACCATCGCATCGAGCGGAACTACGATCTGGAGCCCCGCCCCCTGGCCGAGGTGCTGCCGGAGCCGGGCGGCTACGATCGCGAGCAGGAGTGGACCCCGGTCCTGCTGCACGGCCGCTACCTCGCCGAGGAGCAGCTGCTCGTGCGGGCCCGGCCCCATCAGGGGATGCCCGGCTTCGAGATCCTCGTGCCGTTCCGCACCGACGAGGGGCGCGTGTTCGTCGTGGACCGCGGCTGGCTGCCGCAGGGCAACGAGCAGGACGAACCGGACGAGGTGCCCACGCCGCCCGCCGGGGACGTGACGGTGGTCGCCCGGCTCAAGGCGGGCGAGCCGGAGATCCCCGGCCGCTCGGCCCCGCCCGGGCAGATCGCCACGATCCACCTGCCCGAGTTCGCCGAGCGGCTGAGCGGAGAGCGCGTGGACACGGGCGCCTACGGCCTGCTCGCGGTCGAGAGCCCCGGCAGCGGCGGAGCGCAGGCCCGGACCGGCGCGCTCGCCCCCAGGCCGGTGCTGAGCGAGGGCAACCACCTGTCGTACGCGTTCCAGTGGCTCGTCTTCGCGCTCATCGCCGCCCTGGGCCTGGCCTGGGGGATCCGCAACGAGTACCGGCACCGCAACCCGGACGATCCGCGGGTGCTGGCCGCCCGGCGCCGCCAGCGGGAGCGCCGGGCCCGCCGCGGCCGCAGCGACGCCGAGGAGGAGGACGAGCTCATCGACGCGGGCCGCTGAACGCAGGCCGCTCCGGCGGGCTCAGTTCATGGCGATGAGATCGACGTAGTCGGCCGTCCACAGGTCCTCCACCCCGTCGGGCATGATGAGCACCCGCTCCGGATTCAGCGCCTGCACGGCTCCCGGGTCGTGACTGACCAGCACGACCGCGCCCTCGTAGTGCGCGAGCGCCTCGAGGATCTGCTCGCGGCTGGCCGGGTCGAGGTTGTTCGTCGGCTCGTCCAGCAGCAGCACGTTGGCGCTGGAGACCACGAGCATCGCGAGCGCGAGGCGCGTCTTCTCGCCGCCGGAGAGCACGCCCGCGGGCTTGTGCACCTCGTCGCCGGAGAACAGGAAGGACCCGAGGATCTTGCGGGCCTCGGTCTCGCTCAGGTGCTGGGAGACCGAGACCATGTTCTGCAGCACGCTGCGGCCCACGTCCAGGGTCTCGTGCTCCTGGGCGTAGTAGCCGATCTTGAGGCCGTGGCCGGGCTCGACGCTGCCGGTGTCCGGCTCGTCGACGCCGGCGAGCATGCGCAGCAGAGTGGTCTTGCCCGCGCCGTTCAGGCCGAGCACGACGACCCTGGAGCCGCGGTCGATCGCGAGGTCCACGGCGCTGAAGATCTCCAGCGAGCCGTAGGACTTGGACAGCGAGCCGGCCCGCAGCGGCGTGCGGCCGCAGGGAGAGGGGCTCGGGAAACGGAGCTTGGCGACCCGGTCCTGGACCCGGGTCTCCTCCAGCGAGCCGAGCATCTTCTCCGCCCGCCGCTGCATCTGGTGGGCTGCGGCGGCCTTGGTGGCCTTCGCGCCGAAGCGGGCCGCCTGCTGCTGCAGGGCGGTGGCCTTCTTCTCGATGTTCGCGCGTTCCTTGCGCCGCCGCTCCTCGTCGGCCTCGCGCTGGCGCAGGTACTGCTTCCAGCCCATGTTGTAGACGTCGATGCACTGCCGGTTGGCATCCAGGTAGAAGACCCGGTTCACGGTCTCGCCGATCAGCTCCACATCGTGGGAGATGACCACCAGGCCCCCCTGGTATCCCTTCAGGAACTCCCGCAGCCATACGACCGAGTCGGCGTCCAGGTGGTTGGTGGGCTCGTCCAGGAGCATGGTCTGGGCGCCGGAGAAGAGGATGCGGGCCAGTTCGACGCGTCGGCGCTGTCCGCCGGAGAGGGTCTTGAGGGGCTGCTCGAGCACCCGCTCGGGCAGGCCCAGGTTCCCGGCGATGGCCGCCGCCTCCGCTTCGGCCGCGTAGCCGCCGAGGGCGAGGAATCGGTCCTCGGCGCGCGCGTAGCGGCGCATCGCGTCCTCCCGCTCGGCGTCGCCGCCCGCCTCGGCCATCTCCTCGGTGGCGCGCAGCATGCGCTCGCGCACCTCTCCCAGCCGCCGCGCGTCGAGGATGCGGGTGCGGGCGCTCGTCTCGGGGTCGCCGGAGCCGGGGTCCTGCGGCAGGTAGCCGATCTCGCCGCCGCGCTCGATGCGTCCGGCCGTCGGCTGCCCCTCGCCGGCCAGGATCCTGGTGAGGGTGGTCTTGCCGGCCCCGTTGCGGCCGACCAGGCCGATCTTGTCCCCGGGCGAGACGCGGAAGCGCACGCCGGACATGAGCGTCCGCGCGCCGAGCGTGATCTCCAGATCGGTGACGGCCAGCACGGGCTCCTCGTTTCCTGACGGCTGCGGGACGGCGCGCCCCCGCTCGACGGCAGGCGGCCTCGCGAGCCTAGCAGGCGCCGAGGCTCAGGCCTCCCCGGGCGCGCGCCAGTGCTCAACCGAGCGCCGACGCATCGACTCGCGGAACTGCCGGGTGCTCTCGGGCAGCAGCTCGCCGGTTCCCCAGTCGAGGATCACGCCGTGTCGGCGGATCACGTCGAGCATCCCGGTCTCGCCGTCCCGGTACCTGCGGGCGACCTCCTCCGGGTCCTCCCGGAACCACTCCTCCCGCCGGGAGGCGATCCGCCTCCGCAGGGCCGTGGTGGCCTCCTCGTCGACCTCGTACTCGTCCAGTTCGGGGTCGCCGACCCGGATCACCACGCCGTAGTCCTCGGCGGCCCGCTCCAGGGAGACGTAGCCGTCGATCACGTCCTCGAGCACCGCCTCCCGCTCCCGCTCCAGGGGGTCGCCGAAACCGCCGCCGCCGGCCGAGGGCCGACGGAACTCGTCGCCGGGCCCGAGCGGGACGGAGGAGAAGTTCGCGCCCAGGAAGCGCTCCCGCTCCGAGCCGGGGTTCAGCCACACGCCGTGCGGGATCGAGGGCAGGCCCCCCTGGATGCCCCAGGTGATGGAGCGGGAGCGGTCGCAGCAGTAGCTCATGACGGTCCTCTCGGCGTCCGTGAGCACGCCGCCCTTGGAGATGCCGCAGCCGCCGCGGTAGCGGCCCGGACCGCCCGAGTCGGTGGCGATGGCGTGCTCGGTGGTCACGACCGGCGAGAGCCGCTCCTGCCCCTCCAGCTGCTGGACGGCGAGCCCGGCGCCGAAGACCGGCGCGGTCGCGTTGGAGCCGTCCTTGCTGGCCCGGCCGCCCCAGCCGCCGGCCATCCAGTCGTACCACATGAAGTACGGGGCGCCGTCGCGGCGGGCGTCGCGGCCGCCGACCAGCAGGTACTCCAGGTTGAAGGCGCACGCCATGGCCCGCTCCGGCACCACCTGGGACCACAGCTCGAACACCGAGTTCATGATCTTCTCGTGGGGGCCGGAGCAGAAGCCGGTCACCGCGTGCGGCCAGCCGGCGTTCACGACCGTGCCCTCCGGGCCGAGCTCCACGGTCACCGCCCGGTAGAAGCCCGAGTTGAGCGGCACCTCCGGGAAGAAGGTCTTGGTGCCCGAGTAGATCGACGAGTGGCTCGTGCCGTAGCCGGAGTTCAGGAAGGAGGCGACCGCGGGCGCGGAGCCCGTCAGGTCGTAGTGGATGCCCTCGCCGTCCAGGGTCATGCGCACCCGGACGGGCACCAGCCCCTCCCCCGCGGCCGGGTCCATGTCCAGGTGGTCGACGGTCTCCCAACTGCCGCGCGGCAGCTCCCGCAGACGGTTGCGGACCGAGCGCTCGACGTAGTCCTGGGTCTCCTGCATGGCCTCGACGACGGTCCGCGTCCCGTAGCGGTCGACCAGTCGCAGCACCTCCCGCTCGCACACGGCGGTCGCCTCGGACTGCGCGTGCAGATCGCCCATCGCCTGCTCGGGGGCGCGCGTGTTGGCCACCAGCAGCTGGGCGACGTCGTGCAGGAAGACGCCCTTCGACCAGATCCGGACCGGGGTGATCCGCAGGCCCTCGCCGAAGTGGTCGCGCGCATCGACGTAGAAGGAGCCGGGCACGACCCCGCCGATGTCCGCCCAGTGGCCCTTGTTCTGGGAGAAGCCGATGATGCGGCCGGCCGCGAAGATCGGGCGGATGAACGAGACGTCGTTGAAGTGGGTGCCGCCTCGGTAGGGGTCGTTGATCGCGAAGACGTCGCCGGGGTGGATGTCCTGCCCGAACTCCTCCATGACCGCCTTGCACTGGAAGTGGAGGGTGCCCACGTGCACGGCGATGTCGGCAGAGCCCTGCATGACGGTGTTGCCCTGCGCGTCGCACAGGGCCGAGGAGAAGTCCCGGGAGTAGATAACGAAGGAGTAGCAGGTGCGCAAGATCTGTTCGCTCATGAGGTCCACGCTCGTCGCGAAGGCGTTCTTGAGCACCTCGAAGGTGACCGGGTCCAGGCGGGTCCGCGCCCCGCCGGGATCTGCTGCCGTGTCCATGGTGTCCTCTCCCTGGCCGTCGTCGTTCCTGTCCGCGTTCATGCCTGCGCACCTCCCAGCCGGATGCGGATGTTCCGCCACTCGTCGATCTCGGCCCTGGCCCCGGGCGGCACCACGGTGGTCGAGTCCAGCTGCACGACGATCGCGGGCCCGTCCAGCACGGCCCCCACGGGCATCGCGTCCCGATCGTGGACCGGCGTGTCGTGCCAGGCGCCGTCGAAGCGCACGGGCCGCCGCTCGATCGGCTCGCCGAGGGCGCCGCCGGCCGGGGCCGGCTCGAAGTTGGGCTTCGGGGTCCGCCCGATCGCGACCAGGTGTAGCTGGTAGATCTCCACCGGGGTCCGATCGTTGCGGTAGGCGTACTCGCGCTCGTGCTCGCGGTGGAAGGCCTCGATCGCCTCCGCGAGCGCGCCGGGGCCCGAGCCCATGGGGACGACCAGGGAGCGCCACTGGCCCTGGTAGCGCATCGAGGCCTGCCTGCGCAGCTCGGCGTCCTGCTCCCCGATGCCCTCGTGCCGCAGCCGGGCGGCCGCCTCGGCCTCCAGGCGGGCGAACTCCGCCTCGATCCGTTCCGCGTCGGACTCGTCCGCGAGTCCGGTGTGCATGACCGAGAGGTCGTGCTGCACGTCCACGAGCAGGCAGCCCATCGCGGAGGTGACGCCGGGGTTGGGCGGCACCACGACCGTGGGGATGCCCAGCTCGCGGGCCACGTCCACGCCGTGCAGGGCGCCCGCGCCCCCGAAGGCGATGAGGGCGAAGTCGCGGGGGTCGTAGCCGCGCCGGATGGAGATCAGCCGGACCGCGTCGGCCATGTTCGCGTTCGCGACGGCGACGATCGACTCGGCCGCCTCGTCCACCGCCAGGCCGAGGGGTTCGGCGATCCGCGTGCGCACCGCCTGCTCGGCCAGTTCCGCGTCCAGCGACTTCGCCCCGCCGGCCAGGGAGGTGCCGAGCCGGCCCAAGACCACGTTCGCGTCCGTGTTGGTGGGCTCGGTGCCGCCGGCGCCGTAGCAGGCGGGTCCGGGGTCGGCGCCGGCCGACTGGGGTCCGTTGCGCAGGGAACCGGCGATGTCGATGTGCGCGAGCGAGCCGCCGCCGGCGCCGATCGTGAGCACCTCGATGGAGGGGAAGATGATCGGGTGGCCGTACTCGACCTCCCACTCCTTGGTCATCCGCAGGCGCCCGTCGGCCACGAGGGCGATGTCCGTGGAGGTGCCGCCCATGTCCAGGCTCACCGCGTTCGCGAAGCCGCACTGGGCGGCGATGTGCCGGGCCGAGATCGCGCCGGCGGCGATGCCGGAGGCCGCCAGCCGGACCGGGAAGCGCTCGACCATCCGGGGGGTCATGGAGCCGCCGCCGGAGTGGAGCAGCAGCAGGTCCCCCGTGTAGCCGCCCTCCTTCAGCCGCTCGGCCAGCCGGTTCACGTAGCCGGAGACCAGCGGGGCGAGCACGGCGTTGGAGACGGCGGTGTTGAAGCGCTCGTACTCGAAGATCTCCGGCAGCACCTCGGCGGAGGTGGTGACGACGGCTCCGGGGATCTCCTCGGACAGGATCTCTCGCATCCGGATCTCGTTGCGGGGGTTCGCGAAGGAGTTGAGGAAGCAGACGGCGACCGTGGTGGTCCCCCGCTTGCGGAGCAGCGCCGCCAGTCGGCGGGCCTCGTCCTCGTCGAGGGCCTCGATGACCTGCCCGGCGTAGTCCACCCGCTCGGCGACCTCGAAGCGGTCGCGTCGGCGGATGTACGGGCCGGAGACGTCCCGGTAGGCGTCCCACAGGTCGTCCTTCGTGCCGTCCCGGATCTCGATGACGTCCCGGAACCCCCGGGTGGTGACCAGCGCGGCCCTGGGGAAGTTCCGTGTGATCAGGGCGTTGGTCGCGACGGTGGTGCCGTGCGAGAACAGCGCCACATCGCGCAGGTCCACCTGGGCGCGCTCCACGCCGTTCATGACCGCGAGCATCGGGTCGTGCGGCGTGGAGGGGACCTTCGTCACTCGCATCCGGCCGCTGTCGTCGTCGAAGACGCAGACGTCGGTGAAGGTGCCGCCCACGTCGACGGCGACTCTGAGTTGGCTCATCCGTATGCCTCCATTGGCTGAGTTCGGCTCGGCCGGCTGCGGGATCACCGCGGCCGCCGGTCGGGATGTGCCTGCCACTCTCCCCGCCTCGGCGGCTTCGCGCACTGGTTCAGACCCGAAATGTTCCGGAGATTTTCGTGGATACTCCAAAGTCTCCGCTACCGTGGTGCGCGGTGCCCGCCCGATGCGCACCCGTCGGCACGGGCGCGAACGGCCGGGCCGGCCGAGAGCAGATGCGCGGGACGAGCGGGAGGACGGGCCGGGGCGAACGGCCGGGAGGGGAGGGTCCGGATGAGCGGGACGACGCGAGACGGGGCCTCGTCCGGGGGCGGGCTGGAGCTGCTGCGCGAGATCGTCCGGGAACTGCCGGAGGCCGAGCCGCTGCTGTTCGCGGTCGGCCGGATCGCGCGGGCGATCGAGGGGGCCGCGGTCGTCTACGCGGCCGACGGGACGGTGATGGCCGAGTCGGGCCCCGCCCCCGCGCATCTGCTGCGCGAGCTGCCCGCCGCCGGGCCCTCCGCCCGCCACCGGGTGGGGCGCTGGTACGCCGCCGCCAGGCGCACCGCCACGCCGCAGGGCGAGCTGAGCCTCGTGCTGGCCACCCGGAGCGAGTCGATCGGGCACGAGGCGCTCGAGGAGCTCCTGGACGTCGGGGAGATCGTGCTGCTCTCGGCGATCGCCCGCGGCCGCAGCACCGCCTCCGAACGCGCCCGGGAGAACGAGCGGCTGCTGCGCACCCTGGCCGAGGGGGTCCCCGTCTCCCGGGAACGGCGCGTGTGGCCGCGGCTGGAGGAGGTCGGCTTCCCCGTCCGCTCCCCCGTCGTGGCGCTCGCGGTCGCGCCCGGCGGCGGACCGGGCGTCGGCCCCCGGGAGGCGGCGGCCGAACTGGCGGCCGAAGCGGCGCGCCGCCGGATCCCGCTGCTGCTGTCCTGCGGCTTCGACGAGAACGCGCCCGAGGGCCTCGTGCACGCGATCGCCCCCGCTTCGGCGCGCCGGCTCGGCTTCCCGGGTCCGGGCTCCCGGCTCCTCGCCTGCGCGGGCCTCTCGGCGCCCTTCTCGGCCCTCTCCGACGCCCCTCGGGCCCTCCGTGACGCCGAGACGGCCCTGCGCGCGGCCGCGTCCCGCAGCCGGGCCCTGCGGGAGCGGGGGCAGCCGCCGGGGGTGCTGCGCCTGGGCCACGACGAGCTGGACCTGGCCGGCTGGCTGGCCGCCGAAGCGGAACCCTTGGGGCTGCGGGTGCGCACGCGGCGGGTGCTCGCCCCGCTGGCGGACGCGCCGGAGCTGCTGGAGACGCTCGCCGTCTACCTGGCGGCCCGGCAGAGGGTCGGGACGACCGCCGCCGCCATGTACATCCACCCGAACACGGTCCGGTACCGGCTGGCCAGGGTCGCGGAGCTGACCGGGGCCGAGCTCTCGTCCCCCGCCTTCATCGCGAACCTCTACCTCAGCCTGGAACCGAGGATCCGGGCGATCGAACACGAGCTGGCAGGGGGCCCCGGCGGCCCGTAGCCTGGTCGGACCGGGAGGGCGCGCCGGACCGCGGCGCCCCGGCGGCCGAGGAGGCGGACGTGGCGAGCAGCGAAGTGGCGTACGAGGACGATCGGTTCCGGGCGACGCGGTGGACGATCGAGCCGGGCGGGCAGATCCCCATGCACCGGCACGAGCACGACTACCTGGTGGTGCCGCTGCGTCGCGCGGTCATGCACGTGACGACCGCGGACGGGGAGCTCATCGTCGCCGAGATGGAGCCGGGCACCGCTTACGCGCGGCCGCGGGGCAGCGAGCACCGCAACGAGAACCGGGGCGAGCGGACCGTCGAGTTCATCGAGGTCGAGTGGCTCGGACCTGCGGGCTGAGGCCGGCGATCAACAGCTCCAGGCAGGCGGCGAAGTCGGCCGCCTCGTCCCGGGGGTCCGTTTCGCACAGCCCCAGCCGCTCGGCCTGACGGCGCTGCTGCCAGTGCATCGCGTGGCCGAGCAGGAGGTGCTCGACCGTCTGCGCCGCGAGCGCTCCGCCCCGATCGACCAGCGCCTCGGCCAGCCGGGCGCGCAGCGCGTGACCGCCCAGCCCGAGCGCGAGGCTGCTGGCGACCAGTTCGGCCCCGTCGCGGCTGGCCATGAGCGCGCCGTGCAGCAGCAGCGCCTCCCGGCGCAGCCGTTCCGGCCAGGGACCGTCGCCGCGGGCGCGCGGGGCCTGGGCCAGCAGCGCGTCCGAGACCGCGGCCAGCAGGCTCTGCTTGTCCGGGAAATGCCAGTACAGGGCGCTCGCGCCCACCCCGAGCTCGGCGGCGATGTTCCGCATGCTCAACTCCGCCAGGCCCCGGCGGCGCAGCAGCGCCAGGGCGGCGGCCACGACCACGCCCCGGGCGTGCCTGGTGCGCGCCGCCCAGGCGCCGTGCCCCGTCATGCGCTCTCCCGTCCGGCCCGGTGCGCGGGGCCCGCTCCGATCGTATAACCTGAACGGCGTTCTCCTGAACGCTGTTCTCGATACGGGGGCAGCCCCGTCGTCGAGAGGAGCCCCGTGCCGACCGAACGCTTCCCGATCCGGGACCTCGCGCGCATCGCGGTGTTCGCCGCCGTCATCGCCGTCCTGGGCCTGGTCCCCCCGGTCTACCTCTTCGGCGGCGCCGTGCCGATCACGGCCCAGACGCTCGGCGTCATGCTCGCGGGCGCCGTGCTCGGCCCGATGCGGGGCGCCGCCTCGGTGGCGACGCTCCTGGCCCTCGTCGCGGCCGGGCTGCCGCTGCTGTCCGGCGGGCGCGGCGGCATCGGCGTCTTCCTCGGCCCCACCGGCGGCTATCTGCTCGGCTGGATCTTCGGGGCCCTGACGGTCGGCGCGCTGCTGCGGGTCGGCGCCCGACGGCCGAGGTGGTGGCGCACCGCGCTCGCGGCCCTCCTCGGCGGGGTGCTCGTGGTCTACGCCTTCGGGGTGCCCGTGCAATCGCTGGTGACGGGCGTGGGCCTGCCCGAGACGCTGCTGTCGAGCCTCGTGTTCGTGCCGGGCGATCTGCTCAAGGTCGTGCTCACGGCCGTCGTGGTCCGGGGACTGTGGGCGGCCTATCCGCCCGCCTTCTCCTGGCCGCGTCCCACGGACCGCGCCGAGCCGATCGGCGCGGAGCCCGCCGAGGCCTGAGGAGATGACCGCCTCGGCCGGACGCGGCCTGCGCCTGAGCTGCGAGGGCCGCAGCCGCTCCGGTCCCGGACTGGCGCGGGCGATCGAGGCCGCCGCCGCGCCGACCCGCCCCGGCGCCCTGCTGCCGCTGCGGGAGGCCGATCCGCTGCGCCTGGCCGTCCGCGTCCTGGCGGCCCGCCGGGGCGGCGCGGTGCCCCTGCCCGGGGACGGTCGCTGGCGGCCGGCGCACTGGCGGCGGCTGCTCGAGCGCTGCGGGACCTGGAGCGTCCCCGCCGGGACCGCCTGGGCCGCCTTCACCTCCGGCAGCACCGGGACGCCGCGCGCGGTGCTGCGGAACCACGCCTCCTGGCGGGACTCCTTCGGCGCCCTGGGCCGGCTGCTGGAGCTGATCGAAGACGAGACGGTGTACGCGACCGCGCCGCTGCCGTCCTCCATGACCCTCTTCGAGCTCGCCCACGCGCAGGAGCGGGGGCACGAGCTGCTGCTGTCCGCCGGTCCGGCGGCGACGGCCGGGGATCTGGCCCGGGCCACCGTCGCGCACACGACCCCGGCCGGGCTCCACCGGATCGTCTCGGCGCTGGAGGCGGGCGCGCCCTCCCGGCTCCGCCGCGTGCTGGTGGGCGGCCAGGCGCTGCCCGAGAGGCTGCGCAGCCGCGCCGAAGGGCTCGGCCTGCGGGTGCTGGCCTACTACGGTGCGGCCGAGCTGTCCTTCGTCGCGATCGACGAGGGGGACGGGATGCGCCCCTTCCCGGGCGTCGCGTGCGAGCTGCGGGAGCGGGCGGACGGGCTGGGCGCGGAGCTGTGGGTGCGCTCGCCCTATCTCGCGAGCGGATACGCGGGCGATCAGACGGGGCCTCTGCGCCGCGACGGCGACGGCTGGGCGAGCGTCGGGGACCTCGCCGAGCCCGGCCCGGCCGGAGGAGCCTCGCTGCGATTGCGCGGCCGCGCCGACGGGGCCCTGCTCGTGGCCGGGGCGACCGTGGTGCCCGAGGACGTGGAACTCGTGCTGCGCGAGGCGCCCGGGGTGCGGGACGCCGCCGTGATCGGCCTGCCCCGGGGCCTGTTCGGGCAGCTGCCCGCCGCCGTGCTGGAGACCGGCGGGGACGGCGCCGACCCGCGCCGGCTGCGGGACTTCGCCCGGGACCGCCTGCCGCTCTCCCACCGGCCGCGGGCGTGGTTCCGCCTGCAGCGGCTGCCCCGGACCGCGAACGGCAAGCTGCGGCGGGACCGCGTCGCCCGGGCCGTCGCACGGGCGGAGGCCGAGCGCCTTGGCTGACTCCGCTGCCCGCCCCGCCGAAGAGCTGCCGCGCATCGTCGCGGCCCGGCGCACCCCCGTCGCAGTGCGGGGCGGACGCCTGCGCCGGATCGGGGCGGACGAACTGGCGGCCGCGGCGCTGAGGGCCGCCCTGGACGACGTCAGGGCCTGCGGCGGGCCGATCGGCAGGACCCCGGTGGACGACGTCGTGCTGGGCAACTGCATGGGCCCGGGCGGCAACATCGGCCGCGTCGCCGCGCTCCGTCTGGAGGGCTCCCCCCCGCAGCAGCGCCCGCCGGGACTCACCGTCGATCGGCAGTGCGGCTCGGGCCTGGCCGCGATCGGCCTGGCCGCTGACGCGGTGCGGGCCGGCTCCGCCCGCTTCATCCTCGCAGGCGGGACCGAGAGCGCCTCCACCGCGCCGCCTCGGCTCGGGACGGACGGGCTCCCCTACGCGCGCGCGCCCTTCGCCCCGCCCGGGATGCCGGACCCGGACATGGTGGAGGCGGCCCAGCTGCTGGCCGAGGTGAGCGGCGTGCCCAGGGCCGCCCAGGACGCCTTCGCCGTCCGCAGCCACCGCCTCGCCCTGCGCGCCGCGGACACGGCCGAACTGTGCGGGATCCCCGGCCTGAGGACTCCGGCCGAGACGGGCCCTCTGCCGGACGCGGAGCGCCTACTGCCGCGATTCGCTCCCCTGCTGGGGCCCGGCGGCACCGTCACCGCCGGCAACAGCAGCCGGAACGCGGACGGGGCGGCCGCCCTCGCCCTCGCGGACCCCCGGCTGCTGCCGGCGGGCACGCCCGGGCTCGCGGTGCGCTGCGTCGCGGTGGTCGGCGGGGACCCGGCGCTGCCGGGCCTGGCCGCGGCCGAGGCGCTGCGCAGCGCGCTGGAGCGCAGCGGCGTCCCCCTCGCCCGGCTCCGGGCGATCGAGCTCGTGGAGGCCTTCGCCGGCCAGGCGCTGGCCGTGCTGGGGAAGCTGGGGCTCGCCTCCTGGGCGCGGCCGGAGCGGCCGCGGATCGACCCGCGCGTCAACGCGGCCGGCGGCACGCTCGCGCTCGGCCACCCGTGGGGCGCGAGCGGGGCGATCGTGGCGGTCCGCCTCTTCCACCGCCTGCTCGGCTCGGCCGCCCCCGCCGGGGCCCTCGGGGCGGCGGCGGCCGCGATCGGCGGCGGCATGGGGATCGCGATGCTCGCGGAGCTCGTGCGATGAACGGCGGGGCGGGCGTCGAGCTGCGGGACGTCGGGGTGGAGCTGGAGGGCGCGACGGTGCTGAGCGGGGTGAGCGTGCGCCTGGACGCGCCGCGCATCGCGGTGATCGGCGAGAACGGTTCCGGCAAGTCGACCTTCGCCCGCCTGCTGGCGGGCCTGGTGCCCGCCGCCCGGGGCCGCGTCCGGGTGCTGGGCCTGGATCCGCAGCGGGACGGCCGTCGGCTTCGGTGCCTGACGGGCTTCGTCTTCGGCAATCCCGACGCCCAGATCGTCATGCCGACCGTGGCCGAGGATCTGGCCTTCTCGCTGCGCGGCACGCGGCACTCGCGCGCCGAGCGGGAGCGGCTCGTCCGCGAGGCGCTGGCGGAGGCCGGTCTGGAGGGGATGGGGCACCGCCCCGTCTACACCCTCTCCGGCGGGCAGAAGCAGATGCTCGCACTCGCGGCGGCCACGATCCGACGGCCGCGACTGCTGGTGGCGGACGAGCCGACCGCGGCGCTGGACGCGCGCAACGCGCGGGCGGTCGCGGCCCGGCTGCTGGACGGGCCGCCGGAGCGCAGGCTCGTGCTCGTCACCCACGACCTGGCGCTGGCCGCACGCTGCGACGAGGCGATCCGTTTCGCCTCGGGGCGGCTCGTGGACCACGGGCCGCCCGAAGACGTGGCGGCCGGCTACGAGCGGAGCCTGAGATGATCCCGGTGCACCGGCCCGGCGCAAGCCCCCTGCACCGGCTGGCGGCCGGACGCAAGCTCCTGCTGCTGGCCCTGCTCGCGATCGCGCTGTCCCTGCCGGGCGCCCCGCCCCTCCTGCTCGGCTGCGGAGCCGTGCTGTGCCTCGGCGGCTTCCTGCTGGCGGGACTGGGGGCCCTGGAGCCGCTGCGGCAGATCGTGGCGATGCGCTGGCTGGTGCTGTTCCTGTGGCTCGCGCAGATGTTCTTCGTCCCGCTCGCGCAGGCCGCGACGACGACGGGGCGCCTCGTGCTGCTCGTGCTGCTGGCGAATCTGCTGAGCCTGACCACCTCGCCCACCGAGCTGCTGGAGGCCCTGGAGCGGGCGCTGGGGGTGCTGCGCCCGCTGGGGATCCGGCCCGGGCGGGTCGCGCTCGTGCTCTCGCTCGCGATCACCTCCGTCCCCGTGGTGGCGGGGCTGCTGGCCCAGGTGCGCGAGGCGCAGCTGGCCCGGGGGGTGCGGCTCGCCCCGCACCGGGCGGTCGTGCCGCTGCTGGCGCTCGCGCTGCGCCACGCCGACCAGCTGGCCGAGGCGATCACGGCCCGCGGCGTCGAGCCCTGAGCGCGGCGGCTCACGCGCGGGGGCCGAGCGGGAACGGCGGCAGCCGGCGCTCGCGCAGCCACGGCCCGAACAGCTCGTCCAGCGGCTCGCCCGCGTGCTCGGCCGCGAGCCGTTCGAAGTCGGCGCTCTCGACCAGGCCGTGCCGGTACCGGTCGGTCCAGGCGCGCAGCAGCGCGAAGAAGCGGGCCTCGCCAAGCCGCAGCCGCAGGGCGTGCAGGCACAGGGCGCCGCGCTTGTAGACGCGGTCGTCGAACATGAGCCGCGCCCCGGGATCGGCCAGCAGCAGCTCCTGGCCCATGGCCGCGAGGCGCGCGTGGTGCCGCCGCGCCAGCCGCTCGGCGGACTCGCCGCCGAGGTGCTCGGACCACAGCCACTCGGCGTAGCAGGCGAAGCCCTCGTTGAGCCAGATGTCCCGCCAGTGCCGCAGCCCGACGCTGTTGCCGAACCACATGTGGGCCAGCTCGTGCACGACCAGGCGGGGCTCCGCGGTGGTCGGCCGCACGTGATTGGCACCGAAGGTCGCGAGCCCCTGGGACTCGAGGGGGATCTCCAGATCGTCGGCGGTCACCACGACCGTGTACTCGGGGAAGGGGTAGGGGCCGAAGAGCTCGCCGAAACGCGCGATCGCGGCCGGCAGCACCGCGAACTCGCGCCGGGCGGCCCGCTGCAGCCGGGGCGGCGCCACCAGCCGCACCGGCACCCCGCCGCGCCCCTCGTCCAGCCGTTCGGCCGCGTAGCGGCCGATCTGCACGGTGGCCAGATAGACGGCGGTCGGCTCCCGCTGCTCGTAGCTCCAGATCTGGCCCCCGGAGCTCTGCCGCCGTCCGGTCCGCACGCCGTTGCACACGGCCGTGTAGCCCCGCTCGACGGCGATCGACACGGAGAAGGCCGCCTTGTAGCCGGGCCGGTCGTTGCACGGGAACCAGGTACTCGCCCCGATCGGCTGCCCGCTCACCAGCGCCCCGTCCGCCAGCTCCTCCCAGCCGATCTCCCCCCAGGGCGTGCGCCGGGGGGCCGGCCTGCCGCGATAGTCGACCTCCACCCGAAGGCGCTCCCCCGGCGCCGCACGTCGGCGCAGGCGCAGCTGCAGCAGCCGCTCCCGGTGCCGCACCGCCGCGGGGGCGCGGCCGTCCACCGAGACCGAGACGACCCGCAGTCCCGCCATGTCCAGACGCAGCGAGCCGGTCTCCTGCAGCACCCGCACGTCCAGCACGGCCCGCCCGTCCAGGCGGTTGGTGGACACCCGGTAGCGCAGTCGCAGCTCGTAGTGCGCCACCTCGTAGCGCTCGTCCCCCGCCCCCGGCGTGTAGGGGTCGCCGTCCCGGCACCGGTGCCCGCTCACGGCCGCCGCTCCCCCGCCTCGCGCCGGGCGGGCGCCGCTTTCGCCCCGGCCCGGTACTCGCGGGTGCGCACCCGCTGCCAGGGGCCGATCGGGTTGCCGCTCCAGCGGCTGCCGGCCGGCACCGCCTCGCCGCGCATGACCAGCGAGGCGGGCCCGACCGTGGCGTCCGCGCCGATGCGCCCGGCCGGCAGGATCACCGAGTGCGGGCCGAGGGTGGCGCCCCGCTCCAGGCGCACGGCGTCCACGCTCATGATCCGATCGTGGAACAGGTGGGTCTGCACGACGCAGCCGCGGTTCACGGTCGCCCCGTCCTCGATGGTCACGAGGTCCGCCTCCGGCAGCCAGTAGCTGTCGCACCACACGCCCCGGCCGATGCGCGCACCCAGCGAGCGCAGCCACCAGGCGAGCGCGGGGGTGCCGGCCGCGGAGGCGGCGAACCAGGGGGCGGCGAGCATCTCCACGAAGGTGTCGGAGACCTCGGTGCGCCACACGAAGGAGGACCACAGCGGGTGCTCGCCGGGCCGGACCCGGCCGATGAGCAGCCACTTGGCCAGGCTCGTCACCAGCGCCGCGACCGCCCCGGCGGCCGCCATGACCGGCCCGGACAGCAGCAGCGCCCCGAAGGGCCCGAAGCGCAGCGTCGCGAAGGCGAGCGCGCCCATCACCGCCCAGCCCAACGTCACGGTCGCCACGACCGGCAGGAAGCGGCACAGCTCCCA
>JAUNLB010000229.1 GCA_030532485.1 Pseudoclavibacter sp. | reverse complement strand
GCGATTGGCGCAGCGGTAGCGCGCTTCCCTGACACGGAAGAGGTCACTGGTTCGATCCCAGTATCGCCCACTCTTGAACGGTCCCGGCGATCGCCGGGACCGTTCGCTCATACATGAGGGTTTCTCTAGTCTCAAGGGTCCTCGTGAATTGTTAGCCTCAGTCCATGCGCCGTCTACAACGTCGACTTCTTACGATCGTCCGCAGTTTCTGGTTCATCCCGGTCCTCTGCGTGCTGAGCGCCATCGTGCTCGCCGAATCGATCGTCGCGCTCGACCGGATCCTGCCCGATCTGCCTCCGCTGCCCGTCCTCGCCCCGATCTTCGATCTCGGCGTCGAAGGTTCGCGGGGCCTGCTGACCGGCATCGGCGGCACGACCTTCGGGGCGGCGGCCACCGCCTTCTCGATCACGATCTCGGTCGTGGCGACGGCCAGCACCAACTACGGGCCGCGCCTGGTCGGCAACTTCATGTCGGACCGCCAGAACCAGTGGGTGCTCGGCGTCCTGGTGTCGACCTTCGTGTACACGACCCTCGTGGTGCGCACCCTGCGCAGCGCCACCGAGGACGGTGCGGCGTTCGTGCCCCACATCGCCGTCTCCTTCGGGATCCTGCTGGCGATCGCGGACGTCTTCCTGGTCATCGCCTTCATCCATCACATCTCGGTCTCCATTCAGGTGGGCACGCTCACGGGCATGGTGCAACGCCGTTTCCGGCAGGCGGTCCGCGCGCGGGACGCCGAGGGCTCGCTGCACGCCCTCTCCGATCGGCAAGCGCCGGAGGGCGGTCGTCTGGTCCGGGCCGGGGAAGAGGGGTACATCGTGCACATCGATGCGGATGCGCTGGTCGCCGCGGCTTCCGCCGACGGCGGCCGTGTGGCCCTGGAGTGCCGGGTCGGCGATCTGCTCCTGCCGGAATCCCCGGTCGCGCGCATCTGGGCCGCCCAGGACGCCGATCGGCTCGCCGACTCGGTGCGGGGCGCGATCGACACCGCCCCGCAGCGGGATCCGCTCGGCGATGTGGGGTACGCGCTGCAGCAGATGCTCGAGCTCGCGGTGCGCGCGGGCGAGGACCCGTACACCGCGGCCGGTGTGGTGGAGGACCTGGGCGTCGTCATGACCGAGGCGGTCGCCGGGCCGGAGCCCGTCGAGGCGATCGGCGACGAGAGCGGCGCGCCGCGGCTCTATCGGCGGGTGTTCGGCCTCGGCGAGCTCATCGACGCAGTCTTCGACCAGGCGCGCCCCTTCGCGAGCGGCAAGCCGGTCGTGCTGCAGGCCCTCGTCGAGCTCGCCGCTCGCATCGAGTCGCATGTCGCCCACGACCATCTGCGCGGTCGTGCCTGGGAGCATGTGGAGCTGATCCGCGAGGCCTGCGAGGCCGAGGGCCTGGTGCCGCGGGAGCTGGCCGCGCTGGACGCGGCCATCGAGCGCGCCCGCGGGCTCGTCGAGCTGTCCGGGCAGGAGCGGGAGGCCGGGCGGCTGTCCTGAACGGCCGCGACACACGGCCGGAGTGCGTGCCCCGGGCGCCGGTGCGCTACAGTGGGAACCCCGCGGATGTGGCGCAGTTGGTAGCGCATCACCTTGCCAAGGTGAGGGTCGCGAGTT
>JAUNLB010000037.1 GCA_030532485.1 Pseudoclavibacter sp. | reverse complement strand
TCGGCCCCGGGGGGCACTTCCAGGGGGGGGTTTGGGGGGTGGGGGGGGGGGGGGGGGGGCGGGGGGCCCCCCGCCCGCGCCGACCCCGACGGCGGTCTACTCGGCGGGGACGGAGACCGCGACCTTGGCGACGCGCACCACGCGCTCGCCGACGGTGTAGCCGCGCTCGACGACGTCGGCGATCGTCTCGCCGTCCGCCTCGGGCTCGGGGAGCCGGGCGATAGCCTCGTGGACCTTCGGGTCGAAGGCCTCGCCCGCCTCGCCGTAGGGGCTGAGCCCCAAGCGGCCCAGCACGCCCCGCAGCTTGGCGGCGATGACGCCCAGCGGGCCGTCCTCGGGCAGGTCGCCGTGCTGTTCGGCCCGGTCCAGGTCGTCCAGCACCGGCAGCAGCTCCCGCAGCACCGCCGCGGTGTGCACCTCCTGGGCCTCGGCGCGCTCCTGTTCGGTGCGGCGACGGTAGTTGGCGTACTCCGCGTTGATGCGCTGCAAATCCCGCAGGCGCTGCTCGGCCAGCTCGGCGTCCACGCTCACGGGCTCCTCGTCCGGGACGGTCCCGGCCGAGGCCTGGGCGAGCAGCTCGGCCAGCTCCGCCTCGTCGATCACGGGCGTCCCGCCCTCGGCCTCGCCCGCCCCGTCCTCCGGGTCCGAGGGGCCGGGGCGACGGATCTCCCCCGTCTCGGGGTCGATGCGGCGCTTGTCGTTGACGAGCGGCTCCTCGCCGTCGTCGTGGTGCTCGGTGCCCATCGCCTACTTCTTGTCTTCCTCGTCGTCCACGACCTCGGCGTCGACGATGTCGTCGTCCGAGGGGGCGGAGGAGTCGCCCGACTCCTGGCCGCCGGGGGTCTGCGAGGCGGCCTGCTCCTGCTGGTAGAGGGCCTGGCCGAGCTTGCCCTGGCTGACGTTGAGCTTCTCGAGGGCGGAGGAGACCGCCTGGTCGTCCTCGCCGGCGAGGGCGTGCTTGAGCGCGTCGACGTCGGCCTGCACCTCGTCCTTGACGTCGGCGGGCAGCTTGTCGGCGTTCTCGTTCAGGACCTTCTCGACCTGGTAGGCGGTGTTCTCGGCGACGTTGCGGGTCTCGGCCGCCTCGCGCCGCTTCTTGTCCTCGGCCGCGTGCTCCTCGGCCTCCCGCACCATGCGCTCGATGTCCTCCTTGGGCAGGCTGGAGCCGCCGGTGATGGTCATCGACTGCTCCTTGCCGGTGCCCTTGTCCTTCGCGGACACGTGCACGATGCCGTTGGCGTCGATGTCGAAGGTGACCTCGATCTGCGGCACGCCGCGGGGGGCCGGGGCGATGCCGGTCAGCTCGAAGGTGCCCAGGTTCTTGTTGTCCCGGGTGAACTCGCGCTCGCCCTGGAAGACCTGGATCTGCACGCTGGGCTGGTTGTCGTCGGCGGTGGTGAAGGTCTCCGAGCGCTTGGTCGGGATGGCCGTGTTGCGCTCGATGAGCTTGGTCATCATGCCGCCCTTCGTCTCGATACCGAGCGAGAGGGGGGTGACGTCGATGAGCAGCACGTCGCTGCGCTCGCCCTTCAGCACGCCGGCCTGCAGGGCGGCGCCGATGGCGACGACCTCGTCCGGGTTGACGCCCTTGTTGGGCTCCTTGCCGCCGGTGAGCTTCTTCACCAGCTCGGAGACCGCGGGCATGCGGGTCGAACCGCCGACCAGCACGACGTGCGAGATCTGGGCGACGTTCACGCCGGCCTCGCGGATGACGTCCTCGAAGGGCTTGCGGGTGCGCTCCAGCAGGTCCTTGGTCATGTCCTCGAACTTGGCCCGGGACAGCGTCGTGTCCAGGTTGGCGGGGCCGTCGTCGGTCAGCGCCAGGTAGGGCAGCTGGATGGTGGCCGACATGGAGCTGGACAGCTCCTTCTTGGCCTGCTCGGCGGCCTCCTTGAGGCGCTGCAGGGCGATCTTGTCGCCCGAGACGTCCACGCCGGTCTGCTTCTTGAACTCCTCGATCAGCCACTGGACGATGCGATCGTCCCAGTCGTCGCCGCCCAGGCGGTTGTCGCCCGAGGTGGCGCGCACCTGGATCGTCGAGAAGCCGTCGTCCTTGCCGACCTCCAGCAGGGACACGTCGAAGGTGCCGCCGCCCAGGTCGAAGACGAGGATGAGCTCGTCCTCCTTGCCCTTGTCCAGGCCGTAGGCGAGGGCCGCGGCGGTGGGCTCGTTGACGATGCGCAGGACGTTCAGTCCGGCGATCTCGCCCGCCTCCTTGGTCGCCTGGCGCTCGGCGTCGTTGAAGTAGGCGGGGACCGTGACGACCGCGTCGGTCACCTTGCCGCCCAGGTACTGCTCGGCGTCGCGCTTGAGCTTGCCGAGCACGCGCGCCGAGATCTCCTGCGGCGTGTACTTCTTGTCGTCGATCGGCTGGGTCCAGTCGGTGCCCATGTGGCGCTTGACGGACGAGATGGTCCGGTCGACGTTCGTGACGGCCTGGCGCTTGGCGGTCTCGCCGACGAGCACCTCGCCGTCCTTGGTGAAGGCGACGACCGAGGGGGTCGTGCGCAGGCCCTCGGCGTTGGCGATGACCTTGGGCTCGCCGCCTTCGAGGACCGAGACCACGGAGTTGGTGGTTCCGAGGTCGATTCCAACGGCACGGGACATGTGCGTCTCTCCTTCTTGCAGGGGTATACGAGGTCTTGGGAGTCTGAGCCGCGGCCGCTCGCCCGCGCCCGCCCCGCACTGCTCGCAGGCGGGCGTGGCAAGCTGAGCCGCGATGACTCAAGTCTGCACGCTGCGTCGAGCCGACGCAAGTTCTGCGGCTGAGAGTTGAGTGTGAACGACTCAAGCTCGTGGGACTCCGCGGGACCGGCCCCGCGCGAGCGGCCGAACTGCCTGAGGAGGCGGGCTGCACGACCGGGCAGGGCGCCCGCTCCATAGAATGCGCGAGTGAGCAAGGCGAGGGACGAGGCGAGGGACGGCGGACTCGTCACGACCGTCGACGGCACCGCCACGGTCACGCCGCGGGAGCTGCGGCGGCGGGCGACCGCCTGGGCGCTGTGGGACGTCGGCAACTCGGCCTTCCAGGCCATCGTGATCACCTTCGTCTTCGCCACCTACCTCGCCTCGGACCTCTTCCTGGACCCCGCGGTCGCGGCCCTGGGGGCGGCCGATCCCCAGCATCCCGACTACCTCGCCGCCCAGGCGGCCTCGACCGGCACGATCGCCGCGGCCATCACGGTCTCGGGGTTCGTGGTGGCCGTGTTCGCACCGGCCTTCGGGGTGCGGACCGACGGCGCCGGACGGCGCAAACGCTGGCTGGCGGTCTACTCCGGGGCGACCATCCTGTGCATGTTCCTGATGTTCGCGATCACGCCGGACGAGCCGCTGCTGCTGTGGGGCGCCGTGCTGCTGGCCGTCGGGACGGTCTTCTCGGAGCTGGCCGGCGTGAGCTACAACGCGATGCTCTCGCAGGTCTCGACCCGCAAGACCGTCGGCCGCGTCTCCGGGATCGGCTGGGGCCTCGGCTACATCGGCTCGATCGTCCTGCTGCTGCTCGTGCTGCTGCTGTTCATCCAGTCCTTCGGTCGGGAGGGCACGGCCGGGCTGCTCGCGGTCCCCTCCAGCCAGGAGGGCGCGGCGCTCAACATCCGACTGGTGATCGTCGCCTCGGCGATCTGGTACCTGGGCTTCTCGCTCCCCGTCCTCGTCCGGGTCCCGGAGATCCCGGCCGATCCGGCGCGGCGGCGCATCGGCTTCCTGCAGTCCTACGTCGAGCTGTTCCGCACCGTGGCGCGGGTCCGGCGGCGCAGCCCCCGCATCCTGCTGTTCCTGCTGTCCAGCGCGATCTTCCGGGACGGACTGGCCGGGATCTTCTCCTTCGGCGCGATCCTGGCCGCCCAGGTGTACGGCTTCGACGACGGGGAGGTCATCTACTTCGCGGTCGCCGCCAACCTCGCCGCCGGAGCCGGGACGATCGCGGCCGGCTGGCTGGACGACCGGCTGGGGCCGAAGGCCGTCATGGTCGGCTCCCTGCTGGCGCTCGTCGCCTGCTGCGCCGGCATCCTGCTGCTCGGCAACACCGCCGTCACCTTCTGGGTGCTGGGCCTGTTCCTGTGCCTGTTCGTGGGACCGGTTCAGGCGGCCAGCCGCTCCTACCTGTCCCGCGTCACCCCGCCGGGGCACGAGGGGGAGCTGTTCGGGCTGTACGCGACCACGAACCGGGTCGCGAGCTTCCTGGCGCCCGGGCTGTTCACCCTGTTCGTGACGCTCACAGGGCAGACGAAGCTGGGCGTGATCGGCCTGGGGCTCGTGCTGGCCCTCGGCCTGGTGCTGCTGCTGCCGGTCCGGGCCCGGGAGGCCCGGATCACCCTGAAGCCGTCCTGAGCGACGCCGACCGCCCGAGAGCCGCACGCCGCCCGGAGAGGCGTCGCGACGCATCCGTGCCGCATGCACAGAATCGTGCATGCCTCTCCGCTCCCGCACGCTCGCCCTGGCCGGCGCCCTCCTGCTCGCCTGCGGCCTGAGCGCCTGCGGCTCCCCCGAACGGGCGCCCGCCGAGCTCGCGGAGGCGGGCCCGGCGACCGCCGCCGCGACCCCGCCCGGCACCGGCATGGACGCGAGCGGAGCCCCCGCCCCCTCGCCGAGCGCATCCGAGACGGAAGCGGCGCCGACCCCGGAGCCCACACGGGGACGTTTCCGCATCGACTCGGTTCTGAGCGTCGAGGACTGCCTGCTGATCGGCCAGGCCCCCGGCGTGCACGGACGACTGGAGATGACCCGTTTCCCGAACGACCTGGACGGCGGGCCCCTGCACGGCCTGTACGCGACGTACGTGGCCCGCAGCTCGCGCGGCTTCTGCGAGTGGAGCGAGGCGGACGGCGGCTGGATGTACGCCCACATCGGCACCACCCCGGACGGCTCCCCCGTCGACGAGAGCGCGCTGGACGTGCTCACCGGCAGCGACGGGACCTTCGACTATCTGGAGGAGGCGCCCTACGAGCGGGAACCGTACGGAGCCGGGACCCTCCACTTCGCCGAGGCGCTGTGCGTCGACGTCCGCTGCGCGGTCTGCCACTACGTGGAGGGCCCGGTCATGGTCAGCCACGTCCGACCCGTGGACGGCGAGTGCCGCAGCACGCTGCGCGCCATCGTCGACACGCTCCGCGAGTGAGCCGGCGGAGGGCAGGCGCGGCTCCCGGCCGACGAACCCGCGACCGGCACACGGGGGAGGGACGAGGCCGCCGGGCTAGCGCGGCTCCCGGTCGACGAGCAGGTGCGAGGCGCCCGCGACCGCCGCGGCGACGGCCAGGACCGAGGGCCATGCCCCGATCCGCTTGGCCAGCGGGTGGGAGGCGCCGAAGGCGCCGAGGTACAGGGCCGCGAGTCCGCCGGCCACGCCCGGACCTCGCTTGGCCAGCCAGCTGCGGCCCGCATAGGCGCCGGCGGCCGCCAGCAGCACGCCGCCGAGCCAGCGCACCCCCGTCTGCCTGGCGGTCAGATACCCGCCGATCAGGCCCAGTGCGGTCACGGGTGCGGTGCGGACCTCGGCGGCGTCCCGGAAGCTCGTCATGCCACGATGCTACGCGAAAGGCGCGGTGGGGAGAGCGATGAGAAGCGCGCCCTGAGGGATTCGAACCCCCAACCTTCTGATCCGTAGTCAGATGCTCTATCCGTTGAGCTAAGGGCGCACGGCCCCCGCGCGGAGGGCCAGCGACAACTGTAGAGCACGGCACCCGGCGGCGCAAGCCGGGACCCGTCGGCGCGGCGCACCTCGGCACGGTAAATTCCAAAAAGTCCAGAATTATGGAATCATGCGAATATGCACACGGACCCGGAACGGCTCGACCGGCGCATGGACGCCCTGGAAGAGCGCTTGGACCGGCTGCTCTCGCAGCTCGAGCCCGACGGCCCGGGCCGTGACGCCCCGGGCCGTCGCAGCGCGGAGCGGGCGCAGCCTCCGGGGGCGCCCCCGCCCGGGAGCCGAGGCGAGGACGACCCCTTCTGGGCCCTGCACGGCCTGCGCGACCGCCACGAGGGCGGCGCGGTGCTGTTCACCGGTCGGCTGCCCACCGACGAGGGCCCGGTCGAGTACCAGTACGGCCGACCCACCGACTTCCTCGCCGGGCTCGACTGGGGGGAGTTCGCCGAACGGCTCGCCGCCCTGGGGCACCCGATCCGCCTGGGCATGCTGCAGCAGCTGCTGAACGGGGCGGCGAGCGTCGCCGAGCTGGTGGAGGCCCTCGAGCTCGGCTCCACGAGCGTCGCCTACCACCACCTCGGCCAGCTCAGCCGCAGCGGCTGGGTCGCCACCGCCGGCCGCGGCCGCTACCGCATCCCCGCAGGCCGCATCATCCCCCTGCTCGCCGTGATCACCGCGGCCGAGTCCTGAACCTGCCCCGCCGGAACCGATCCCACGGCAGCCATCCCCCAGAGCAAGGAGCACAGCCCATGCCGGACACGCCGACCCCCTCGCCGGAAGGCGCCGCCCCGGCGCGCGAGACCCGAAAGCGCCGCATCAGCCGGATCCTCAGCGCGATCACGACCGTTGCGATCGTGCTCGCCGTCGCCTGGTGGACGGTGCCCCGACCCGTGCACCTGGCCGCAGAGCGCAGCGGCGACGCGGCCCTGGCCGCCGAGCTCGCCTCGCGCCTGGCCGGGCACCACCGCGTCGCGATCGCCCTGTGGGACGAGGAGCGGGGACCGGTCCGCTTCGCCGGCTTCGGCGCCGACGAGCGCCTCGAGTTCGAGATCGGTTCGATCACCAAGACCTTCACCGGTGCGCTGCTCATGGACATGGTCGCCCGCGGCGAGGTGCGGCTGGACACCTCCGTCGAGGAGATCCTGGGCGAACGGGCCGCGGGCACGGCCGTGGCCGAGGTCCGCCTGCACGAACTCGCCTCGCACACCTCCGGGATGCCGCGACTGGCAGAGGGGACGGGCGAGCAGCTGAGCGGCATCGCCCTGAGCCTCCTCCGCCGGGACCCCTATCCGGCGGAGGCGCACACCGTCGTCGAGCAGGCGCTCGCGTCCCGGCTGTCGGGGCGCGGCGAGTTCGCCTACTCGAACCTGGGGACGGCGTTCCTCGGCCAATTGCTCGCCCAGGTCGCCGACGCCCCCTACGAGCGGCTGGTGGCCGAGCGGCTGCTCGCGCCGCTCGGCATGACGGCCACGAGCGTGCCGGTGACCGCCGATCGGCTGGACCCGCAGGCCCCGCGCGGCACGACCGCGTCCGGGCACCGGGCGGCGCCGTGGACGATGCAGGGCAGCGCCCCGGCCGGCGGCGTCCGCTCGACCGCCGCCGACACCGCGGCCTGGGTGCGCGCCATGCAGTCCGGCGCGAACCCCGGGGCGGCCGGGCTCGATCTGCCGGAACCCGGCCCCGTCGCCTGGGTGGTGGAGCCCGCCGCGGACGGGGGCACGATCGTGTGGCACAACGGACGGACCGGCGGCTTCTCCTCCTTCGCCGGCTACCACCGGGAGACCGGCCGGGGCGTGGTGCTGCTCTCGGCCACCGCCGCCGACGGGCTCGAGCGTCTCGGCCTGGAGCTGCTGGGCACGCCCTCTGCCGCCGCCTGACCGCCCGCGCACCGGCCCGCCCCCGCCCTCCACCCGATTAGGTAGTTCCGGGGTAGAGTGGCCCCGCCCTGACGGCACGGCCGGGGCGAACCGGAGCGACGAAGGGAGCGCGCGATGCAGACGGAGCGTCCGAGCGGACCGGCCGGGCCGCCGCCGCAGGCGGACAGGCCACCGAGCGGCATGATCGCGTGGGGCATGGGCCTGTTCATGCTGCCGGCCCTCATCCCCCTGCTGCCCCTGCTCGCGACCCTCGTCGGCTACGCCGTGCAGCGCCCGCGACGGCGCCACCGGGGCCTCCGGGCCCGCCGCGGGCCCGATCCCGCCCGGGCCGTAAGCTCCGGAGCGGAGCACCCCGCGCGGTATTGCGATCCGACCGCGAATCGGCGACGATGAGCCGTCGACAGAAACGGAGCCGTCATGTCCCTGGAAGATCTCAACTCGACCCTCACGGACGTCTTCGACAGCTTCTGGAGCTGGGCGGTCCTGCCGCTGCTCATCGCCCTGGGGCTGTACTTCACGGTCCGCAGCGGCTTCGTGCAGCTGCGGCTGTTCCCGGAGATGCTGCGGACGCTGCGCGACCGGACGCCCCGCACCGAGGACGGCGAACCGCAGTCCCTCTCCCCCTTCCAGGCCTTCACCGTCTCGGCGGCGTCCCGCGTCGGCGTCGGCAACATCGCCGGCGTCGCGACCGCGATCGCCGTCGGCGGCCCCGGCGCCGTGTTCTGGATGTGGCTCATGGCCCTGCTGGGCGGCGCGTCGAGCTTCGTGGAGTCCACGCTCGCCCAGCTCTACAAGGTCCCGGACCGGGAGGGCTTCCGCGGCGGCCCCGCCTACTACATGAGCCGCGGCCTGAAGGCGCCGTGGATGGGCAAGCTCTTCGCAGTCGTGCTCATCGCCTGCTTCCCCCTCGCCTTCAACAGCCTGCAGGCGAACACCATCGCCACGACCCTGGGATCCACCGCGAGCGGCGCCTTCGGCGAGCAGTCGCTCGCCTGGCTGCCGTGGACGGTCGGAGCGCTGCTGGCCGCGCTGACCGCCGCCGTCATCTTCGGCGGCTCGCGCCGCATCGCTCACGTCACCGAGACGCTCGTCCCCGGCATGGCGGTCGTCTACCTGCTGCTGGGCCTGGTGGTGATCGGCGTGCACATCGACCGGCTGCCCGGCGCCGTCGGCGCGATCTTCGCCCACGCCTTCGGCCTCCAGCAGTTCGTCGGCGCGGTGTGGGGCCAGGTCGTGCTGACGGGCATCAAGCGCGGCATGTTCTCGAACGAGGCGGGGCTCGGCTCCGCCCCCAACGCAGGAGCGAGCGCCGCGGTCACCCACCCCGTCAAGCAGGGGCTCGTGCAGACCCTCGGCGTGTACTTCGACACCTTCCTGATCTGCTCGGTCACCGCGTTCATCATCCTGGTCTCGGTGCCGGACCCGGCGGGGGCGGGCAAGGGCATCGAGCTGACCCAGACGGCGCTCGCCGACGCCCTGGGCTCCTGGACGGGCGTGCTGCTGAGCGTCATCGTGTTCCTGCTCGCCTTCTCCTCGGTGCTCGGCAACTACTTCTACGGCGAGTCGAACCTCGAGTTCCTCACCACATCCCGGCGGGTCCTGACCGCGTACCGGGGGCTGGTGGTGGCGGTCGTGCTGCTCGGCTCGGTGGCCGCGACCGACCTGGTGTGGACGATCGCCGACGGGATCATGGGCGTGATGGCGATCACGAACCTCGTCGCGATCGGCCTGCTGTCCGGCACCGCCTTCCGCCTGCTGCGCGACTACACGGAGCAGCGCAAGCGCGGCGTGAACCCGGTGTTCACCCGGGACCGGCTGCCGGAGCTCGACGGCGTCGAGTGCTGGCGCGACGAGCGTTCGGTCACCGGGCCGGTCGAGCTGCCCGGCGCACAGCGCACGCCGTAGCGGCGGAGGAGCGCCCCGGCTCCCAGACGGTCCGGCCCGACTCCCAGACAGCCCAGAGCAAGGCTCGGGTGTCTCTTCAGTCTGCCCGCACAGGATGGGTTCGGCGAGAGACCGACGACACGGACCGACGACACGGGGGCACCCTTGGCCACGATCACGAACTGCCTCGTCCTCACGGGAGCGGCCGCAGAGGCCGCGGAGTTCTACGCGGAGGTGTTCGGCGCCCGCGTGGAGGCGCGCATCCCGGACGGCCGGGGCGGCGTGGTGCTGTGCACGCTGCGGGTCTGCGGGCAGGAACTGGTGATCCTGAACGGCGCGGACGCGGCGGCCTCGATCCCCTCCCAGCGGGTGACGCTGCAGGTGCACGTGGACGGCCAGGAGGAGTTCGACCGGTACTGGTTCGGCCTGCTGGCGGGCGGCTCGGCGGGTCGCTGCGGCTGGCTGACGGACCGCTTCGGGGTGTGGTGGAACATCGTGCCCGAGCAGCAGCGGCGCATCCTGCAGCGAGCGACGAGCGAGACGATGCCGCGCATCACGCGGGCCCTGGCCGGCATGGAGCGCATCGACCTGGCGGAACTGGAGCGCATCGCGGGCGCCGCGGCCTGAACGAGAGCCCTCGAGCCGACGGAACTGCAGCGCATCGCGAACACCGCGAGCTGAACGGCAGCCCTCGAGCCGGCGGCCGGCGATGCCGTCCTGCGGTATCGTCCGGGACATGCGCATGTGGAGCCTGCACCCCTCCCTGCTGGACCGGGCGGGCCTGCTCGCCTGCTGGCGGGAGAGCCTGCTCGCCCAGAAGGTGCTGCGCGGCCTGACCGTCGGCTACCGGAACCACCCCCAGCTGCGCCGCTTCCGCGAGCACCCCGAGCCGGTCGAGGCGGTCGGCGCCTACCTGGCCGCCCTGGCCGATGAAGCGGACGCCCGCGGCTACCGCTTCGACCGCGGCCGCATCGCCCGCCCCGACGCCGCGCCCGCCCCGATCGAGGTCGCCCGCGGCCAGCTCGACTACGAGCTGCGCCACCTGCTCGCCAAGCTCGCCGTCCGGGACCCTGAGCGCATCCCCGCCGTCACCGCCGCCGGCCCCCTCCCCCACCCGCTGTTCCGCGCCGTTCCGGGCCCGATCGCCGAGTGGGAGCTCGTCCGCGAGGAGGAGTGAGCGGCGGGCCCGCGGGGGCCCGCCGCTCGTCACGGCGGAGCGGCTCAGGCGGAGCGGCGGCGCATGGCGATCGCCGCGCCCAGCGCGATCAGGCCGATCGCGGCCAGCCCGACGTTGGACCAGTCACCGTCCACGCCCGTGGTGGCCAGGCCCTCCGGCTGCGGCGCCTCGCGCTCCTGGCCCGGGGCCGCGGGCGGGGCCGGCTGCGTCGGGGCGGGGGCGGCCGGCTCGGAGGAGGCCGGCGGCTCCGGCTGCGCGGTCTCGGTGGGGCTCGGCTCCGGCTCGGGCCCGGCCGGGGCGGTGACCGTCACGGTCGTGGTCGCCGTGGCGGTCTGGCCGTCCCGGGTGCTCAGCTCCACCCGCACCGTGTACACGCCCGCGGCCGGGTAGCCGGCCGTGGCGACCGCCTCGGGGGAGGCGCCGGTCTCCGGTTCGCCGTCCACGAAGGTCCAGGACCAGCCGGCCACGTCCAGCGGCTTGCACTCGGCGCCGCTCTCGGTGCGCAGCTCCACCGGCACGCCGACGGTGGCCGAGTACCCGGGCTCGGTGAACCGCACCCACGGCCGGGAGACGACGTCCTCGATCACTCGCTCCAGCAGGGCCGTGATCGTGCCGCCGGACTCCTCCAGGCTCGCGAGCGAGCCGCCCGTCGCCCCGGCCAGATCCCCGTACAGCCTGGGCATCTCGCCGCGGGGGCCGATGAGCAGGGGGAAGACCGCGGTGCCGCTCTCCTGCAACCGGACCGTGACGCCCGCGGTCGTCAGCGCGGGGTCCCGCACGTCCGGGTCGTGGTAGGGGGCGTCGGTGATGAGGATCACCGCGCGGGCCGAGCCGTCCTGCCAGCCGAGCTCGTCGAGGGCGTGGTCGAGGGCGAACAGCACGCCCTCGGGCTCGTCGTCGCCGCCGTCGGCGGACATCTCGCGAGTGGCCTGCTCGAACACGGCCGCATCGCGGGTGAAGTCCGTGCGCACGACCGCCGAGTACGGGTCGAGGGCGTCCCGGAAGTCGACGAGGGCGACCCGGCCGCCCGCCTCGCTGATCCGGTTCGCCGCCTGGACCGCCGTCTCCTGCGCCGCGGCGATCGCACCGGACATCGAGCCGGTCGTATCCACGAGGATCGCCACGTCCTGAGAGGCCGTCTCGCACCCGGCCGGCGGATCGGCGTGGGCGACGACGGGCGCGGCGGCCACGAGGGCCGTCGCCACGAGACCGCCGGCGAATGAGAGAAGGGGGATGTTTCGCATGCGCGACACCTTTCTGGGGGAAGAGCCGCTCATCTCTTGATGATCGATTGGCATCGATGATCGAAGAGGGAAGACAGGACCCCTGAGAGTTGCCTGCGAGTTCTCTGCGTAAACCCCAGCTTGAAAAGAAAAGTCGGATTCGCGATCGCGAACGCGGGCCCGGCGCTGGTGCGGAGCGCATCCGACCCCCGGTCGCGATCCCTCGAGGGCCCGCGAACCCGGGGCGCCGGGGACCACCGGCTCGGAAGAGCGCTCCGCCGGCGTCCCTCCCCCGACGCGGATTCCTCAGCCTCTCTCTGCGGGGCCCGCCTGCTTCCGCGGGGCGAGGCCGGGAAAACGGGCTGCGGGGCGAGCCGCCGCCCGCCTCCGGCCCGAGCCGAAGTGAACGGCGCGTGCGGCGCCCCGGCGAGTCGGTCCGCCGAGCCGGGGTGTGCACTCTGCCGCCTCCCCTCGGTAGGCCCGAGTCCTCGTCCCGACCGGCCTTGCCGCATCGCGACGCTCGACTCCCGTCGGCGACGGCGGAAGACGTGCATCCGCGGCCGCGAGCCCCGCGCCGAGCACGACGAAGGCCCCGCCTCCCCGGGATTCCGGGAGGGGCGGGGCCTCGTTCGTGGCGGAGACGGAGGGATTTGAACCCTCGGTCCCCGAATCGGGGACTCCACCTTAGCAGGGTGGTGCACTCGGCCTGACTATGCGACGTCTCCAGACGCCCGCCCATCCTAACCGCATCCGGCGGCCGGTGCCATCCGAGGCCGCGGCGGCGCGTCCGATCCCGGTCGCCGCGGCCCTATCCGCCGCCGGGGGAGCAGCTCTCGTTGGAGGCCCCCTGGCCGGTCAGGTTCAGGCTCGGCTCCGGCGAGGGCCCCGGCTGACCGTCCGTCCCGACCGCGCCGTCCCCGCCCTGACCCGGGTCGGCGGGGTCCGCCGGCTCGCTCGGCCCCTCGCTTCCCTCCGCCCCGTCGGGGGGCACGGCCGAGGGGTCCACGCTGCCGCCCGGCGAGGTGATCGAGGAGGTGAGCGAGGCGTCGTTGCGCAGCAGCTCCCACATACGGTCCGCGTCCGGCTGCTTCGGCTCCACCTTGCCGCCCCAGTCCGAGGAGGCGACCGGCAGCGAGACGAGGGCGATCTGCTCGATCGGCACCTTCGCGACGACGTTACCCAGCTGCGCGAGCGTCTCCAGATTGTTGAGGTTCTCCGTCATGGTCATGTTCTGCGTGGCGGCACGCGCGAGCCCGTAGAGCTTGATCGGGTTGGTGAGCGTATCGCCGCTCTTGATCTGACGCAGCAGCGCCGAGAGGAACACCTGCTGATTGGAGATGCGGGCGAGGTCCGAGCCGTCGCCGACCCCGTGGCGGGTGCGCAGGAACTTGAGCGCGTCCTCGCCCTTGAGCGAGTGCACCCCCTCGCTCAGGTACAGGCCGACGTAGTCGTCCTCGATGGGGCTGGAGACGCACACCTCGACCCCGCCGATCGCGTTGGACATCTCGATCACGCCGCGGAACTGCACCATCGCGGCGTACTGGACGTCCAGCCCCGACATGGCCTCGGCCGCCTGCACCACGCAGCTCACCCCGCCCTCGTGCAGGATGCTGTTGAACGGCACCGCCTCCTGCTCGGGCACCTGCTCGCCCCGGTCGTTGGTGCACGCCGGAGTGTCGACGACCGTGTCCCTGGGGATGCTGACGGCCGTCGCATTGGACCGGTCGTCCGCGATGTGGATGAGGATGTTCACGTCGTTGAGCACGCCGGAGGCCTCCTCCTCGCCTTCGCCGAATTCGGCGCCCTGCCCCGTCCGGTCGTCGCTGCCGATGATGAGGACGTTGATGCCGCCCTCGATCTCGGGCAGGGCCACGTTCGACTCCCCCGGCATGGAGGGCACCAGGCTCACCCCGCCGAAGAGGTTGACCCACACGATGGTGCCGAAGACCACCGAGCTGGTCGCGAGCACCGCGAAGGCCATGCTGAAGAACTTGAAGACGCTGCGCGCCGGCGTGGTGACCTCCAGCTGACCGTGCCTGGCGATGCTCCGCCCGCCGAGGCGACGGGTCGGGGTGAGGCCGCCGGCTGCGGCGCCTGCTCCGAGATCGCGCACCCCATACCTCGATTCGTTCTGCCGTTCGCCGCCCGAGGCCTGGGGCGCCCCGCGCGGGCCGGCGCTCGAACCGCACCGGCTCTCCGCGGAGGGCGTGGGATTCGAACCCACGAGGCATTGCTGCCCACTGGTTTTCAAGACCAGCTCCATCGGCCGCTCGGACAGCCCTCCGGATCGTGACCGAACAACGATTCCATATCATTCCGGCCCGATCGTGCAAGTCATGCTACTCGACCGCGCGTCGCCCCGAGTACGCCGAAGGGGGGATCCGAGCGGGGGATCCCTCGGACTCGCCGCGGCCGACGTGCCCCGTCCCCTCCGTCTCCGGGGGCGCGGCGAAACGGGCGAGCGCCCGCGCGAGCCCGTCCTCGTGGAACGGGGCGGCGATCTCGCCGGCGACGCGGGAGACCTCCGGCGGGGCCTCCCACATGGCGATGGAGGCGCCCTCCGCTCCCGCCCAGCGGAGCATCTCGACGTCGTTGCGCCCGTCGCCGGCCGCCACGACCATCGAACGCGGGATCCCCAGCTGCGCGCGCACCTCCTCCAGGGCCACGCTCTTGTCGACCCCCTCCGGGGCGATGTCGAGCCACGTCGTCCAGCCCACCGAGTAGCTCACGCGGTGCAGCCCGATCGCGTCCACGCGGTCCATGAACTCCTCGACCGTCTGATCGGGGGCGATCACCACCAGGCGCAGGACCCGCTGCTCCAGCAGCGTCTCGAAGGACACCTCCGTCCCCCGGGCCTCGAAGGAGGCGTCGGGGAAGCGCCCGCTGTACAGGAACTCGCCCGCCGGGGTCTCCACCGCGAAGCGCGCCCCCCGCAGGCCCTCCCGCAGCTGCCGGAGCACCTCGGACGGATCGAAGGTGCGCACCCGCGCGGTCGCGTAGCCGTCTGGCGCCCCCGCCTCGCGCTCCAGCACGCTGGCCCCGTTCGCGCACACGACGAAGCGCGAGTCCAGGCCCAGCCGCTCGTGCACGGGCAAGGCGTCCGCCCGGGAGCGCCCGGTCGCCAGCATGACCTCGTGCCCGGCCTCGCGCAGGCGCGTCACCTGCTCGAGGGTCGCCTGCGGGATCAGCCCGTCGTGCCCCAGAATCGTGCCGTCGATGTCCAGGGCCACCAGCCGTCGGCCGTCCGCGCTCATGTCCCGGGTCCCGGGCTCCCGGCCGCCGGGGTCATGCGACGGGCTCCAGGACGTCCAGCCCGCCGAGATAGGGGCGCAGCGCCTCCGGCACCCCCACCGAGCCGTCCTCGCGCTGGTGCGTCTCCAGGATCGCGACGATCCACCGGGTGGTGGCGATCGTGCCGTTGAGGGTCGCCACCGGGACGGTGCGCCCGCGTTCGCCGCGCATGCGGGTGCCCAGGCGCCGGGCCTGGAAGGTGGTGCAGTTCGAGGTGCTGGTCAGCTCCCGGTACCGGCCCTGGGTGGGGATCCAGGCCTCCACGTCGTACTTGCGCGCGGCGCTGGAGCCCAGATCGCCCGCGGCCGTGTCGATCACCCGGTAGCTCAGACCGAGGGCGTCCATCATCGCCTCCTGCCGGGCGAGCATCGCCGCGTGCTCCGACTCGGCGCAGGCGGGGTCCGCGTAGACGAACATCTCGAGTTTGTTGAACTGGTGCACCCGGATGATGCCGCGGGTGTCCTTGCCGTGCGAGCCCGCCTCCGAGCGGTAGCAGCTGGACCAGCCCGCGTAGCGCAGGGGGCCGGCGGACAGGTCCAGGATCTCCTGGGCGTGGTAGCCGGCCAGCGCCACCTCGCTCGTCCCGGTCAGGTAGAGGTCCTGCTCGGGCAGGTGGTACACCTCGTCGGCGTGCTCGCCGAGGAAGCCGGTGCCGCGCATGATCTCGGGCTTGACGAGAGTGGGGGGCGTGAGCATCGTGAAGCCCTCGGCCAGCACCCGGTCCAGGGCCATGGTCATGAGCGCCAGCTCCAGCCGAGCGACCACGCCGCGCAGGAAGACGAAGCGGGCGCCGGACACCTTCGCACCGCGCTGCATGTCGATGCCGCCCAGCAGCTCGCCGAGCTCCAGGTGGTCGCGCGGTTCGAAGCCGAAGGAGGCGGGGCGGCCGACCGTCTTGAGGACGACGAAGTCCTCCTCGCCGCCGGCCGGCACGCCGTCCAGCACGATGTTCGGGATCGCCTCGACCGCCCGCCCGTAGGCCTCCTCCGCGTCGCCCACGGCCTGCTGGGCCGCCTTCACCTCGGCGGCCAGCCCCGCCGCCTCCTCCAGCAGCCCCGCCCGCTCGTCCGCGGCGGCCGAGGCGATCCGCTTGGAGAGGGCCTTCTGCCGGGCCCGCAGCTCCTCGTGGGCGGTGATCGCGGCCCGTCTGGCGGCGTCCGCGGCGATCGCGGCGTCCACCCTGCCCGGGTCCTCGCCTCGGGAACGCTGCGAGCGGCGCACCAGATCGGGGTCGTCACGGAGCAGCTGCGTGTCGATCATGCGATTCATGCTAGTAGCGGGCCCGCTCGGCCGCTCCGCAGCCGACGCCGGTTAGCCTGAGCCCGTGAATGCGCAGACATCCGAAGCACCGCCCCCGCCCGAGAGGGCCCCTCGCGCCGCCGTCATCGTCCATCCCCTCCGGGTGAACCCCGAGCAGTTCCGCACCGAACTGCAGCGGGTGGAGCGGGCGCACGGCTGGCGGGAGTCGCTGTGGTTCGAGACGAGCCCGGAGGAGCCGGCCGCGCAGCTGGCCCGCCGCGCCCTGGAGGAGGACGTACAGCTGATCGTCGCCGCCGGCGGCGACGGCACGGTCCGCGACGCGGCCAGCGCCCTGCTCGGCTCCGATGTGCCGCTCGGCATCGTGCCGGCCGGCACGGGCAATCTGCTGGCCCGCAACCTCGGCATCGACACGGTGCTGCTGCGCGCACAGCTGGAGACCGCCTTCTCGGGACCCGCCCGCCGCATCGACATGGCCCGGGCCACGGTGCAGCAGCAGGACGGCACCCGGCACAAGCACGTGTTCGCCGTGCTCGGCGGCATCGGCCTGGACGCCGGCATGATCGCCAACACCGACCCGGAGATGAAGCGCCGCGTCGGCTGGCTCGCCTACATCGGCGGCATCGCCCGGACCGTGATCGGCGAGTCGAACTTCCACGCCCGCGTGCGCATCGACGAGGGGCACCCCTTCGGCACCCGGGCGCACAGCCTCATGATCGGCAACTGCGGGCAGCTGCCCGGCGGCATGCTGCTGTTGCCGGACGCCAAGATCGACGACGGCCTGCTCGACCTCGTCATCATGCGGCCCAGCGGCTTGCTCGGCTGGCTGCAGATCTGGTGGAGCCTGGCGATCCAGTCCGGCGTCCTGCGGCACTCCGAGTTCGGCCGCTCCCTCATCGAGCAGGGGCAGCGGCGCGTGCGGGCGCTGCGCTACCAGCGCGGGCGCCGCATCGACTTCCGCGTCCACGGGGCGCCCCGGCACTTCCAGGTGGACGGCGAGGCCCTCGGCGAGATCGTCGCCGCCCGCATCGAGGTGCTGCCCGGCGCCCTGCTGGTCAACGCCCCGGCCGAGACGACGCTCGCCTCCCGCATCCAGGGCATCGGCCAGGGGGTCGCCGCGAGCATCGACGACGCGAAGCG
>JAUNLB010000228.1 GCA_030532485.1 Pseudoclavibacter sp. | reverse complement strand
CGATCCCGACCAGAACCGATCCAGAAAGGACCGCCCCATGCCCGTCACCGTTCCCCATCGCGTCCTGATCGCCCCCTCCGGCTTCAAGGAGTCGCTGGACTCCCGCCAGGTCGCCGAAGCCATGGCTCGCGGCGTGCGGCGGGCGCTGCCCGGCGCCGTCGTCGAGACCGTCCCCATGGTGGACGGCGGCGAGGGCACCGCCGCGGCCCTGGCCGAGGCCACCGGGGGGCGGATGCTCCCCGTGCGCGTCACCGGCCCCGTCGGGGCCCCCGTGGACTCGGCCGTCGCGCTACTGGGCGGCCCGGTCGCCGGCACGGCCGTCGTGGAGATGGCCGCCGCGGCCGGTCTCCGGCTGGTGCCGAAGGACATGCGCGACCCCACCGCCACCACCACCGCCGGCGTAGGCGAGCTCATCCGCGCCGCCCTCGACGCCGGGGCCCGGCGCATCCTCGTCGGCTGCGGGGACTCGGGCACGAGCGACGGCGGCGCCGGGGCGCTGCGCGCCCTCGGCGCGGAGATCCTGGACGCCGAGGGCCGAGCGATCCCCGAGGGCGGCGGGGCGCTCGCCGAGGCCGCACGACTCGACCTCTCGGGACTCGACCCCCGGCTGGAGCACACGGAGATCGTGGTCGCCTGCAACATCCACAACGTGCTGACCGGGCCGAAGGGCGTCGCCCGCGTCTTCGGCCCCCAGAAGGGCGCGAGCCCCGAGCAGGTCGAGCGCCTCGCCGTCGGCCTGGACCGGTGGGCGGAGCTGCTGGAGCGGGAGTGCGAGGGACGGCTGCGGGAGCTCGAACTGGACGTGCGCCTCGGCGGCGGCACCGGCGCCTCCGGAGGCCTGGGGGCGGGACTCGCCGCCGCCTGCGGAGCCCGGCTGCGCACCCGCTTCGAGGTGCTGCTGGACGCGGAGCTGTCCGGCATCGAGCTGGACCCCGCCGTCGAACGGGCCGATCTCGTGCTCACCGCGGAGGGGGCGATCGACTACCAGACGCCGCGCGGCAAGGTCCCGGCCGAAATCGCCCGCCGGGCGAAACGGCTGGGGAAGCCCGTCATCGCCCTGGCCGGCAGCATCGGCGAGGGCGCAGGCGATGTGCACGAGATCGGCATCGACGCGATCATGGGCATCATCCCGGTGCCCATGCGGCTGGCCCAGGCCATCGAGGAGGCGGAGGAGCTCGTGGCCGCGGGCACCGAGCGGGCGCTTCGGCTCGTGCTGCTCGGCGCGACCTTCTCCGCGGCCGCTTGAATCCGGCCACCGGAGCCGAGCCCTGTCGCGAGTCGTTCCGGTGGTGTGGACGAGCTGATAGACCGGCGTGGGCCGGGCAAAGGAAGGCGTGACGCGTCACGAGTCCCCTCGGGCCCGGGGCCGCCTACTCGCCTCCGCCTCGCCCCGGACGCCCACTGTTCCGGATACCGAACCCGATGAACGCAAGTACCTGATTTGCGAACACTATGGCTCGGTTTCCGCCTCGAATGTCGGAGGTGGCCGGTAGGATTCACCCGGATCCTTTCTGTGTCTTTTTGCTTTCCCGACTCGGGGCCTGTCCCGACGGTTCTCTCGGGGTGCGTGTCGCCTGTCGTTTCGGGCGAGTCTGCGCGTCGGGCGCTCAGGAAACGCCCAGCAGAAAACCTTCTCTTGGGCTTGTGGTGTCGTACCGTTCGGGATATGCTG
>JAUNLB010000036.1 GCA_030532485.1 Pseudoclavibacter sp. | reverse complement strand
CTCCATCTTCGACCTGCGAATCCGGCTGGGCTGATCATGACGAACTCCAATGACATCGCCTCCTCCATCCTCGACCCGCGAATCCGGCTGAGCTGATCATGACGAACTCCAATGAAACAGTGTCCACCGACACCTCCACGAACATCGAGCTCACGATCGAGCAGAAGGAGACGGAGGGCCTCAGCCAGGGCCAGATCGTCCGCCGCCGCTTCTTCCGGCACAAGGGAGCTCGGCTGCTTCGTCGCGCTGGTGCTCTTCGTCTTCACCTCGGTCGGCATCGTCGTTCCCTATCCGAGCTTCGCGGAGGGCGGGATGCGGCTGGCCGAGTGGCGCATCCCCGGCTGGTGGCAGTGGCACTGGAACGACACCGACGCCATCGTGAACGGCGGCAATCCGACGCTGAACGGCCCCTTCGACTGGGGTCCGCACCCCTTCGGCCAGGACGAGGTTGGCCGGGACATCTTCGCCCGGGTCATGCGCGGCACCCAGCAGTCGCTCACCGTCATGGTGATCTACGGGGCCCTGGCCGCGTTCCTCGGCATCGTCGTGGGCGGGCTGGCCGGCTACTTCCGCGGCTGGGTGGACAGCCTGCTCATGCGCTTCACGGACCTGTTCATGGTCATCCCCACGGTCGTCTTCGCCGCCGTCATCGGCCAGCTGTCCGGGGAGAACGACTTCCTGCGCGCCTACGGCGCCCTCTCCCTGGCGGTCATGCTGGGCCTGGTGGGCTGGATGGGCATCGCCCGGCTCGTGCGCGGCGAGTTCCTCACCCTGCGCGAGCGCGAGTTCGTGGACGCGGCCCGGGTGGCCGGGGCCTCCAGCGCCCGCATCATCTTCCGGCACATCCTGCCGAACGCCCTCGGCGTGGTGATCGTCTCGGCGACCCTGCTGATGAGCGCGGCGATCATCCTGGAGGCCGTACTGTCCTTCATCGGCTTCGGCATCCAGCCGCCGGACATCTCGCTCGGCCAGATCGTGAACGAGTACAAGGGCGCCTTCGCCACCCGGCCGTGGCTGTTCTGGTTCCCCGCCTTCTTCGTGGTCGCGATCGCGCTGTGCATCAACTTCATCGGCGACGGCCTGCGCGACGCCTTCGACCCGCGTCAGCGGGCCATGCCCGGCACCGGCCTGTGGGCCACGCTGCGCCGCGCCTGGGGCGCGAAGCCCGCGCCCGCGCTGCCGGCCCCCGCGGACGAGGGCGCCCCGGAGATCGTGGAGACGGTCGACGCACGCACCGAGGCGAGCCTGCCCGCAGAAGCGGACGACGCCGAGGCTCCCGAGGAGGGGACCGCGGGCGGGCCCGGCGAGGACGGTGAGCGCTCGTGACCCCTGGTTCAGAGCGTCGACAGCAGCAGGGCCGCGGCCAGGCTCGCAGCCAGCAGCAGCAGACTCCCGCGGTTCCAGCGCCGCTCCACGCCGCTCCAGGCCTCCGGGTCCGTCGCGTCGGCGTAGTGGGCGACGGCCATGGCCGCGTCCCCCGAGTCGGTGCCGGGCAGGGCGCTGGAGCGCACCGCGTCCGCATCGCGCCGGATGCGCGGATCCCGCAGCTCCCGGTCCCGTCCCCGGTCCCGGGGCCGGCGGGACAGCAGATCGCCCAGGCCCTGCAGCCGGCTCGGCGGCGGTGCGCCCCAGGCCTGGTGCCGGCCGTCCTCGGTGATCACGCTCAGCCCGTGACGGGTGTCCACGTCCCGCACCGCCCCGTGGCCGATGCGCGTGGTGCGCAGCGGATTGCGGATCTCGATGCCGCGCGGGCCGACCGCGACGCAGGGCGCGAACAGCGTCACCCAGCCGACGCCCGCGAGGGCCGCGGGCAACGCCGCGATCTGCGCGATCCGGTCCAGGGGCGCCGGCGGCACGAGCGCCGAGCCGAGCGCGAGCGCGCAGCAGGCCATGACCCCCAGGTACAGGAACCGGCTGAAGCGCGGGCGCAGGACCGTCGTGTCGTTCATGTCCACATCCTTCCAGACCCCCGCGGCCCCGTCCGCGCACCGTCGCGAGCCCAGGAGGCAATCGCATGAGCAGGACCACCGCACGCAAGGACGACCTGACCCCGATCCTGGAGGTCGAGGACCTCAAGGTCGAGTTCTGGGTCGGCGGCGAATGGAACACGGCCGCCGAGGGCATCGACTACAAGGTCATGCCCGGCGAGGTGCTCGCGATCGTCGGCGAGTCCGGTTCGGGCAAGTCGGTCTCCTCCATGACGATCCTGGGGCTGCTGCCGCGCAACAGCCGCACCTCCGGCAGCGCCAAGCTCAACGGCACCGAGATGATCGGGGCGTCCGCCTCGACGCTGCGCCGGGCGCGCGGCAACGACATCGCCGTCATCTTCCAGGAGCCCATGACGGCGCTCAACCCGGTGCTCACGATCGGCTTCCAGATCGTGGAGGCGCTGCGCATCCACAACCCGACCATGACCCCCTCGGCGGCCGAGGAGCGGGCCTTGGAGCTGCTGGGCATGGTGGAGATGCCGGATCCGCGCAAGGCTTTCGACTCCTATCCCCACCAGCTCTCCGGCGGTCAGCGCCAGCGGGCCATGATCGCCCAGTCGCTGAGCTGCGATCCGGACATGCTCATCGCCGACGAGCCGACCACGGCGCTGGACGTGACCATCCAGGCGGAGATCCTGGAGCTCATGCGGCGTCTGCACGAGCGGCTCAACAGCGCCATCGTGATCATCACGCACGACATGGGCGTGGTCGCGGACATCGCGAACAACGTCATCGTGATGAAGAGCGGCCGCATCGTCGAGCGCGGCAGCGTGCACGACATCTTCCACCGCCCGCAGCACGAGTACACGAAGTCCCTGCTGGAGTCGGTGCCCCGCCTGGGGACGGGTGAGGCGAGCGGCCAGGCGGAGGCGGCCCGCGAGGACGAGCCGATGCTCAAGCTGGAGCACGTGGACCTCGTCTACCCCCGGCAGGGCCGGGTGCCGGCCTTCAAAGCCGTGGAGGACGCGAACTTCGAGATCCACGCCGGCGAGATCGTCGGTCTGGTCGGCGAGTCCGGTTCGGGCAAGAGCACGATCGCGCGCGCCGCGGTCGGGCTGCTGCCGGTGGCGGACGGTTCGATGGTGCTCAACGGCACCGAGCTGCGCGGCATCGGCCGGGAGGGGCTGGCGCGGCTGCGCAACGACATCGGCATCGTCTTCCAGGACCCGGGCTCCTCGCTCAACCCCCGCTGGCCGATCGGCCAGTCGATCGCCGAGCCGCTCGTGCTCTCCGGCCGTCACGGCAAGGGCAAGGAGGCCAAGGAGGCGATCTCCGCGCGGGTGGAGGAGCTGCTCGACCAGGTGGAGCTGCCCCGCAGCTACCGCAACCGCTACCCCAACGAGCTGTCCGGCGGCCAGCGGCAGCGCATCGGCATCGCCCGGGCGATGGCCCTGGAGCCCAAGCTGCTGGTGGCCGACGAGCCGACGAGCGCCCTGGACGTCTCGGTGCAGAAGCGCGTGCTGGAGCTGCTGCTGGAGATCCAGCAGCGGCTCGGCTTCGCGGTGCTGTTCGTCACCCACGACCTGGCGGTCGTGGACCTGATCGCCGACCGGGTGGTGGTCATGAACCACGGCAGGATCGTGGAGGTCGGCTCCACCGACCAGGTGCTGCGGGACCCGAAGGACCCGTACACCAAGCGCCTGGTCGCCGCGGTCCCGGTGCCCGATCCGGACGAGCAGGCCCAGCGCCGTTTCACGCGCACCGAGCAGATCCGCCTGGAGGAGCTGGAGAAGGCGCAGCGCGAGCTCGAGCAGGAGCGCGAGCGGGACGGCGCCGTCGGCACGGGGAAGGGCAGGAAGCGGAAGTCGAAGAAGGGGCGGTGAGGCCGCGGCGCGCCGCCGCGGCGTAGGATGGAGCGTTCGCCTCCCGCAGCGCGCCCGTCCTCCCGCGGCGGACGCCTTTCGCACCGAAGGTCCCGCATGCCCACCGCCTCCCGTTCCGATCTCCGCAACGTCGCCATCGTCGCCCACGTCGACCACGGCAAGACGACCCTCGTGGACGCCATGCTCCGGCAGACCGGCTCCTTCGGCGAGCACCGCGACGGCGGCGAGCGGGTCATGGACTCGGGCGATCTGGAGCGGGAGAAGGGCATCACGATCCTCGCCAAGAACACGGCGGTCTCCTATCGCGGTCCGCACGCGGCGGACGGCCCGGTCACGATCAACGTCGTCGACACCCCGGGGCACGCCGACTTCGGCGGCGAGGTCGAGCGGGGACTGAGCATGGTGGACGGGGTCGTGCTGCTCGTGGACGCCTCGGAGGGGCCGCTGCCGCAGACGCGCTTCGTGCTCCGCAAGGCGCTCGCGGCCTCCCTGCCCGTGATCCTGTGCGTCAACAAGACCGACCGACCCGATGCGCGCATCGCCGAGGTGGTCGAGGAGACGCAGGACCTGCTGCTCGGGCTCGCGGGCGATCTGGCCGAGGAGGCGCCGGACCTGGACCTGGACGCGGTGCTGGAGCTGCCGGTGCTGTACGCCTCCGGTCGGGCCGGGGTGGCCAGCCGCGAGCGCCCCGAGAACGGGCGGCTGCCGGACGGCGGGGATCTGGAGCCGCTGTTCCAGGCGATCCTGGCGCACATCCCGCCGCCCGCCTACGACCCGGACGCCCCCCTGCAGGCGCACGTCACGAACCTCGACGCCTCGCCCTTCCTGGGCCGGCTCGCGCTGCTGCGCATCCACAACGGCACCCTGCGCAAGGGCCAGCAGGTGGCCTGGGTGACCGCCTCGGGGCAGGTGCACGGCGTGCGGGTCACCGAGCTGTTGGAGACCCGGGCGCTGGAGCGGGTGCCGGCGCAGTCGGCGGGTCCCGGCGACATCGTCGCGGTCGCCGGGATCCCGGAGATCACGATCGGCGACACGATCGCCGACCCGGAGGACGTGCGGCCGCTTCCCGCGATCACGGTGGACGAGCCGGCGATCGCCATGCTCATCGGCACGAACACCTCGCCGCTCGTGGGCCGGGTGAAGGGGCACAAGCTGACCGCGCGCCTGATCAAGGAGCGTCTGGACCGCGAACTGGTCGGCAACGTCTCGATCCGGGTCGTGGACGTGGGTCGTCCCGACGCCTGGGAGGTGCAGGGCCGCGGGGAGCTCGCGCTCTCGGTGCTCATCGAGAACATGCGCCGGGAGGGCTTCGAGTTGACCGCGGGCAAGCCCCAGGTGGTGACCCGGATCGTGGACGGGGTGCGGCAGGAGCCCTTCGAGCACCTCACGATCGACGTGCCCGAGGAGCACCTGGGCGCCGTCACCCAGCTGCTGGCCGCGCGGCGCGGCCGGATGGAGGGCATGCAGAACCACGGCACCGGCTGGGTGCGGATGGAGTTCGTGGTGCCCTCCCGCGGCCTGATCGGCTTCCGCGGCGAGTTCCTGACGGTCACCCGTGGCACCGGCGTCGCCAATGCGATCGCGCACGGCTACGAGCCCTGGGCGGGTCCCATCGCGACGCGCGTGTCCGGCTCGATCGTCGCCGATCGGGCCGGCGACGCCACGCCCTTCGCGATGATGGCCCTGCAGGAGCGCATGTCCTTCTTCGTCGAGCCCGGCGACGAGGTGTACGAGGGCATGGTGGTGGGCGAGAACTCGCGCGCCGAGGACATGGACGTGAACGTCACCAAGGAGAAGAAGCTCACGAACATGCGCTCCTCCACGGCCGACGAGCTGGAGAAGCTCGTGCCGCCGCGTCGGCTGACCCTGGAGGAGTCGCTGGAGTTCGCCAGGGAGGACGAGTGCGTCGAAGTGACCCCGGAGAAGATCCGCATCCGCAAGGTGGAGCTGGACGCCCAGCAGCGCGCCCGGGCGGCGGCCAGGGCGAAGCGCTCCGGATGAGCGCCCCGGGTAGGCTCGGCACCATGAGCGTGCCCGCGCCCGGGCCCGGCGGCCCCCCGCCCGACTTCTCGCCGCCTCCGAGGCGACGGTCGGAGCGGCTCCTGTCCGCTTGCGTGTACTTCGTGGTCGGCGTGCTCGTGGGCACGGTCGGGACCTTCACGCACCGGGCGCGGGTCGAGGTGTTCGAGGTGACGCTGTGGTTCGGCGTGGCGGCGGCGCTGCTGTGCGTCGCCTGTCTGGGGGCGGGCCTTCGCCTCTATCTCGAGGACCGCTGGGCCGTCGGCGGCTACGCGCTCGGCGTGGTGGGCTCGATCGTGTGCCTGAGCCTGCTGCGGCTGGGCGGCAGCGTGCTGGTGACCGACGATCTGGCGAGCCTGCTGTGGCTCGTCGGCCCCTCCGTGACGGTCGCGGGCATCGCCGCCTGGCCGCACGTGCCGCGTTCCGCCTCTTCCGGGAAGGAGACCCGCCCATGACCTATGTGATCGCCCTGCCCTGCGTCGACGTGAAGGACCGCGCCTGCGTGGACGAGTGCCCCGTGGACTGCATCTACGAGGGGGAGCGCTCGCTGTACATCCATCCGGACGAGTGCGTGGACTGCGGCGCCTGCGAGCCGGTGTGTCCCGTGGAGGCGATCTACTACGAGGACGACCTGCCCGAGGAGTGGGCGGACTACTACCAGGCGAACGTCGACTTCTTCGAGGAGCTGGGCTCGCCCGGCGGCGCCGCCAAGCTCGGCGCCAGCGCCCACGACGCCCCCCTCGTGGCGGCGCTGCCCCCGCAGGGGCAGTAAGCGCCGCGCGCGGCGGCAAACGCGGCCGGCCCGGGCCCAGGCGAGGGGGGCCCGGGCCGTCCGGTGTGCGGGGGAGGGGCGCTGCGCGTCCCTCCCCCGCCTGTGCGCTAGGCGCGGCGCCTGCGGATCAGGACCGTCACGGCGCCGGCGAGGAGGCTCGCCAGGGCCAGGCCGATCAGGACCGCGACGCCCTGGGCGCCCGTGGTGGCCAGGCCGCCCTCGGGGGACGGTCCGGGAGCGGGCGGCGTGCCCTCACCCGGCGTGGGCTCCGGGGTGGGGGTGACGACCGGCTCGTAGGCGTTCACGAAGCTCAGCTCCACGGTCTGGTCCTTCTGCTCGATCCGGACGGTCTGGGCCTCCGGGAGCCTCAGGGTGTAGCCGTCCAGCTGCGCGGCGTCCGCCTGCTCGGCGATCGTGCACTCGGTGCCCAGCGGCAGCTGCTGCTCCGGGCCCGTCGGGGTGCCGTCCCCGGCGACCCGCAGGGTGCCGTTCGTGCCGTCCGTGCACTGGTAGTCGAACACGAACTCGGTGCCCTCCGGCGCCTGCGCGCCGGTCACGGTCTTGACGACCTGGAAGGAGCCCGTGTGCCGGGTGTAGCGGTTCTCGAAGGAGAGCTCGACGATCTGGTCCTTGGCGGCGATCGTCAGCTCCTGCGCGGCGGGGACCGCCACGTCGTAGCCGGCGGCCTGGGCCTCGGCGGCCCGCTCGGTCACCGTGCACGTCGTGCCGATCGGCAGTCGCGCGTCCGCGGCGGCCGGGGTGCCGTCGCCGCGCACCGTGACGGTGCCGGAGGCGCCGTCGGAGCAGACGTAGTCGAAGACGTAGTCGCGTGCGGCGTGCGTCTCGACGTCGTCGCCGACGACCGTCTTGACCAGCTGGAATCCGCCCCGGTCGAGCGTGTAGGCGTTCTCGGCGGCCACCTCGACGGTCGCCCCCTCACGGACCTCGAAGTTCGCCTCCGCGCCGTCCACGGCCGAGCCGTTCACGCTCAGGCGGGTCTCCAGCTGGGCGTCGCCGATGCGGGCGTCCCGCTCGGTCACGCGGCAGGAGCCGGTCGGCACCTGCTCGACCGAGGCGACGCGCCCGGCGGCCACGCTGAGGCTGCCGTTCACCGTCGGCTGTCCGGCGGCGTCGGTGCAGGCGTAGTCGAAGACGAACTCCGCTGGTGCGAGCGCCGCGCCGTCGCCGCTCACGTTCTTGGCGACCGTGAAGCCGCCCACGTGGCGCGTGTAGCTGTTCGTGACCGTCACGGACACGGGCGCGTCCTTGACGATGCGGAAGGTCGGCGCGTCGATCGAGGTCGCGACGGAGTAGCCGGCGCGCACGCGGCTCTCCTCGGTCTCGCTCACGGTGCACTCGGTGCCGGTGGGCAGCTCGGGGCCGGCCGCGGCGGTGCCGTCGCCGGGGACCCGGAGCACGCCCTCGCTGCCGTCGGTGCAGACGTAGCGCACCTCGAAGACGTGGGCGCTGTAGTCGCTGCCGTCGTTCGACTCGACCGCCTTGGCGACCCGGAAGGTGCCGGTCTCGCGGGTGTAGACGTTCTCGGCGGTCACGGCGACCACGGTGCCGTCGCCGATGCGCACGCTCTGCTGCGAGAGCTTGGCGGTCAGCGCGTAGCCCTCGCGCTCGGCGGCCGCGGCGTCCTCGCTGATGGCGCACTCGGTGCCCGCGGGCAGCTTGCCGCTGCTGACGGGGGTGCCGTCGCCGGGGACCCGGAGCACGCCCTCGCTGCCGTCGGTGCAGCGGTAGGCGAAGGCGAAGGCCTCGCCGGCGAAGTCGCCGCCGGTCACGGTCTTGGCGATCGTGAACTCGCCGAGCTGGCGGGCGTAGGCGTTGGCGAAGGCCACCGCGACCGGCTCGTTCGCGCTGGCCACCGTCACGGTCTGGGCGGCCGGGGCGTCGAGCTTGTAGCCCTCCAGCTGAGCGGAGGCGGCGTCCTCGGTGATCGTGCACTCGGTGCCGAGCGGGAAACGCTTGTCGGCGGTCACGGGGGTGCCGTCGCCGGGCACCCGGAGGCTGCCGGACTGGCCGTCGGTGCACTCGTAGCCGAAGGCGAACTGCTTGTCGGCCGCCTGGGCGCCGGAGACGGTCTTGGCGACCGTGAAGGTGCCCAGCGCCAGCTCGGCGGTGTTCGTCAGCTCGACCGGGGTCGAGGTGCGGTCGCCGATCTCGAAGCTCGCGCCCTCGCCGTTGCCGATCTTGAACGCCGGGGCGCCCCAGCGGATCGTGTCGGAGGCGGGACTCGCGCTGGCGGGGTCCTCGCTCAGCTCGATCCGGGTGCCGGCCGGGAAGGTGCCGTTGTAGGTGTTCTTCTGGCCGACCGCGACCCGGAACTCGGTCACTCCGCCGGTCTTGTCCGGCGCGACGGCGCCGGGGGCGGACCAGTTCGGGTACGCGTCGGTCGTGGCCCCGCCGGGCAGGGTGTACTTCACCTTGACCGTGAAGCCGGTGCCCTCGGCCACTTCGCCCGCGCCGTCGCCGGCCAGGAGCTTGGTGACGTCGAAGCCGCCGAAGCCGGCCTCCATCTTCACGTTGATCGAGAAGGTCTGCGAGTAGTAGCGCTCGAAGCGGGCCGTGCGCGCGAAGCCGTGCATGGAGGCCTCGTTCGTGTACTTGAAGCCCGGCTGGATGAGGCCGTTCTCGGTGGTCGGCAGGGTCTGGTAGTAGATCTTGTAGTTGGTGTCCGCGCGGAACGGGCCGGTGGCCGTGATGGTCGCGGTCTGGCCGGAGACGCTGACGGAGAGGTCGAAGTCGCCGTACCTGAGCTCGTAGTCCTTGCCGGACGCGTCGGCGACGCGCTGGCCGCTCAGCTCGGGCTCGGCCGCGCTGTTGCGGACCATGATGTTCCAGGTGGCCGGGTCCTCGTTGTAGCGGTGGCCGGGGCCGAGGGTGTCGGTGAACACGAAGGTGTGGCGCTCGGTGCCGTTCAGGGACTGCGAGGGGACGATCTGCTCCATGGCCGTCTTGCCGAAGTTGATCTCCCAGTGCATCTTCTTCGTGGCGGCGTTGATGATGCCGGCGGACTTGCCGAGGCTCCAGGGCGTGTACTTCACGCCCTCGCGCTCCTTGATGCCGCCGGGCGGCAGGGGCACCGGGGTCTTCGTGCCGTTGAGGTCGATCTCGATCGTCTCCTCGCGCCAGACGGACATGGCCTTCAGCAGGACGCTGCCGCTGCCGGAGAAGCCGTGGTAGCCCTGGGCGCGCAGCCGCTGGATGGCCTCGTCGAAGGTGCAGACGATGCGCTGCTTCTCCAGCACGCACTGGCCGATCCCGACCTGCTGGCCGCCGTGCTCCACCTCCAGCGGCCGACTCTGCGGGAACTCGAGGACCCGCAGAGTCGCGGGCAGCTCGACCTGGAAGGAGTCGCCGGGCCGGATGTCGGCCTGGCCGCCGTCCCAGTCGAAGGTGAACTTCAGGACGTCCTGGACCTGCACGGGGGAGGTCGAGAGATTGCCGTTGACGTCGGACTTCACGAGGCTGAGGTTCGACAGTTGGATGCGGGGGTTGCTGTCGGCGTGGGCGGCGGCCGCCGAGCCGAAGAACAGGGAGGCGAGCAGCGTCAGGAGCGCGACGATCGCCGCGACGACCCGGGCTCCGCTCCCCCTGGGGGTGGGGATTGCGGTGTTCAAGGGATTCCTCTCGGTACACGCGTGCCGATCGACCTCGCGGGAAATCCACGGGGGAGGCACAGCGGGCACTCAGCGTACAGCACGCTCGGCATGCTCGAATGCCCTGGTTTCCCTTGCCCTCGTTTTCCGGGGCATGACCCCGAGATCCCCGTGTTCATGCGGATCGCGGGCTCTTGCGGGGTGCGGTGCCGGAGGGGGCGAAAGAATTTCATCTCACTTAAAGTCTTTTTCTTGCACGGAGTTGATGAAATGTAAAATCATGTAATACAATTCATCTTTTACTTCTCGATCCGGAGAGGGGGTGGTCGGCGCCCGGCGATGGGGACGGGGAGGCGTTCGAAGGAAGATCGAATATTTCTCATTCGATTCCATCGCCTAGGCTCGGGCGACATGGTCTCCGAACCCCTTCCGGCCTCCCCGTGGGAGGCGCTCGAACGCTTCCGGCGACGCGCCGCCGCACATCCGGGCGGCATCGTGGACCTCTCGGTGGGCTCGCCCGTCGATCCGGTGCCCGGAATCGTGCACGAGACGCTCGCTCGCGGCGAGCCGCAGCCCAGCGGCTACCCCACGACGCGCGGCTCGGACGAGGCGCTGGACGCCGTCGCGGACTGGTGGGCGCGCCGCCGCGGCGTGCCGCGGCCCCGCCGGGAGCGGATCGCCCTGACGATCGGCTCGAAGGAGTTCATCGCGAGCGCCGCCCTGTTCCTGGGCCTGGGCCCCGGGGACGTGGTGGTGCACCCGCGGCTGGCCTATCCGACGTACGCCATGGGGGCCCGGTTGGCGGGCGCGGAGCCGATCGCGGAGGACGAGCCGCGGCGCTGGCCGCGGGCCGCACGCCTGGTCTGGCTGGGGAGCCCCGGCAACCCGGACGGGCGGGTGCTGGACGCCGCGCGGCTGCGCGCCGCGGTCGAGCGGGCCCGGGAGCTGGGCGCCGTGCTCATCGGCGACGAGTGCTACGCGGAGCTGGGCGGGGACGACGGGGCGGCGGTTCCCAGCGTGCTCGACCCGGAGGTCTCGGGGGAGGGGGGCGAGGGGGTGCTCGCCTGCTCCTCGCTGTCCAAGCGCTCCAATCTCGCGGGCCTGCGGGCGGCCTGGTTCACGGGCGATGCGCGCCTGGTGGAGCGCCTGCTCACGGCTCGCAGGCACGCGGGTCTCATGGTGCCCGCGCCGGTGCAGCGGGTGCTGGCGGCCGTGCTCGCCGACGACGCGCACGCGGAGGCGCAGCGGCGCCGCTACGGTCGGCGCCGCGCGGCCCTGCGGGCCGCGCTGGCGGCCTGGGGCCTGCGCGTCGAGGGGAGCGAGGCGGGGCTGTACCTGTGGGGCACGCGGGGCGAGGAGGGGTGGCGGACCGTGGAGCGGCTGGCCGCCCTCGGGATCCTCGCCGCCCCCGGCCGCTTCTACGGCGAGGCGGGGGAGCGCTTCGTGCGTCTCGCGCTGACGGCCGACGACGCCTCCATCGCCGAGGCGGTGCGGCGTCTGGAAGGGGCGGCCTCGGCCCGACTATGAGAAGCCTCCGGCTCTGGCGCGTTTTTCTTGGCGATCCCCACAATGGCGGCCGAAGAGGATCTGCGGTTTGATCCGCCGTCGCGGTGAAGCCACTAGGCTGACCTTGCCGGTGCCCACGCACCCCAGGACCGGGGGGCCGAGACGTCATCCAGGAGGAGTCTGTGAGCGATCACGAGCAGCAGGAGACCGCCACGCTGCACTACCCGGGCGGAACGGCGCAGTTCCCCATTCTGCCGGCGGCGCAGGGGCCCTCGGCGATCGACGTCTCCACCCTCATGCGGGACACCGGGTACACCGCGCTGGACGGCGGTTTCGTGAACACCGCCTCCACGAAGTCGGCGATCACCTACATCGACGGCGCGAACGGCATCCTGCGCTATCGCGGCTACCCCATCGAGGAGCTCGCCGAGCACTCCACCTTCCTGGAGGTCGCCTATCTCCTCATCTACGGCGAGCTGCCCACGGCCGAGGAGTACCGCGACTTCGCCGACCGGATCCGGCACCACACGCTCCTGCACGAGGACCTCAAGCGCTTCTTCGACGCGCTGCCGAGCCATGCGCACCCCATGTCGGTGCTCTCCAGCGCGGTCAACGCGCTCTCGACCTATTACGAGGACTCCCTGGACGTGCACGATGCGCAGAAGGTCGAGGACTCCACGATCCGGCTGCTCGCCAAGATCCCGGTCATCGCCGCCTACGCGCACAAGAAGTCCATCGGGCAGGCCTTCCTGTACCCGGACAACTCGCTGGAGTTCGTGGACAACTTCCTCAAGCTGAACTTCGGCGTGCTCGCCGAGCCCTACCGGGTCAACCCGGTGCTCTCCAAGGCGCTGGACCGGCTGCTGATCCTGCACGCCGACCACGAGCAGAACGCCTCCACCTCCACGGTGCGGCTGGTCGGCTCGACCGAGGCGAACATGTACGCCTCGGTCTCGGCCGGGATCTCGGCCCTCTACGGGCCCCTGCACGGCGGGGCCAACGAGGCGGTGCTCAACATGCTCGCCCAGATCCGGGAGAGCGGCGAGGGCGTCGCCCGCTTCGTCGAGCGGGTCAAGAACAAGGAGGACGGCGTCCGCCTGATGGGCTTCGGCCACCGCGTCTACAAGAGCTACGACCCGCGCGCGAAGCTCGTCAAGGAGTCCGCGGACGAGGTGCTCGCCGATCTGGGCGTGGACGACCCGCTGCTGGACATCGCCATGGAGCTGGAGCAGCACGCGCTGGACGACGACTACTTCAAGGAGCGCCGGCTGTACCCGAACGTGGACTTCTACACGGGCATCATCTACAAGGCCATGGGCTTCCCCACCCGTATGTTCACGGTGCTCTTCGCGATCGGCCGCCTGCCCGGCTGGCTCGCCCACTGGCGGGAGGCGAACGACGACCCGAAGACCAAGATCGGCCGGCCGCAGCAGCTCTACACCGGCCCGGCCGAGCGGCACCTGCCGGCCGAGCGCCGCGGCTAGACCGAGGGCCCGGCGGAGCCTGCTCCGGCCGGGCCCTCGGTCGGCGCCGACTACAGCAGCTCGGACACCGGGGTCGCCTCGATGCCGAGCGCCTCGCCGACCCGGGTGTCGCTCAGCTTCCCGCCCAGGGTGGAGACGCCCGCGGCCATCGCGGGATCGGCCTCGACCGTCGCGCGCCAGCCCTCGTTCGCGAGCCGCAGCGCGTAGGGCAGGGTCGCGTTCGTGAGCGAGCGGGTCGCGGTTACGGGGGCGGCGCCCGGCATGTTCGCGACGCAGTAGTAGATCGAGTCGTGCACCCGGAAGGTCGGATCGTCGTGCGTCGTGGGCTTGGAGCCCTCGAAGCAGCCGCCCTGGTCGATCGCGATGTCCACCAGCACCGAGCCGGGCTTCATCTGCTCGACCATGTCCAGGGTCACGAGCTTGGGCGCCTTGGCGCCGGGGATGAGCACCGAGCCGATCACCAGGTCGGCCTCCCGCAGGGCCTCGGCGATCGCGTAGCGGGTCGAGGCCCGGGTCTGCAGCGCGCCGCCGTAGTGGCGCTCCAGCTCGCGCAGGCGGGGCAGCGAGATGTCGATGATCGTCACCTGCGCACCCAGGCCCAGGGCGTTCGCGGCGGCGTGCTCGCCGGCGACGCCGCCGCCGATGACGACCACGTTGCCCTTCGGGACGCCCGCGATGCCGCCCAGCAGGGTGCCGCGGCCGCCGGCGGGGGCCAGCAGGTGGGAGCCGCCCACCTGGATGGACAGCCGGCCGGCGATCTCGCTCATGGGCGTGAGCAGGGGCAGCGAACGGTCGGGCAGCTGCACGGTCTCGTAGGCGATCGAGGTCGTGCCGGCCTGCATGAGGGCCTCGGTGAGCGGCCGGTCGGCCGCGAGGTGCAGATAGGCGAAGAGCGTCAGATCCTCGCGCAGGAAGCCGTACTCCTGCTCGATCGGCTCCTTGACCTTGACGACGAGCTCGGCGTCCCACGCCTCGGCCGCCGTGTCGACGATGACCGCGCCCTCCCGCTCGTACTCCTCGTTCGTGAATCCGGACCCCGCCCCCGCGTCCTTCTGGATGCGGACCTCGTGGCCGTTCCGCACGAGCTCCTGCACCCCCGCGGGGGTCATCGCGATGCGGAACTCGTTGTTCTTGACCTCGGTAGGGACACCGATGCGCAATTTGCACTCCATTCGTGGTGACGGCGGCCGCCGATCGGCCGCGGACCCGTTGCCTCCGAGCCTACGCCGCGGCGGGGCCGGCGCGCGAGGGCAGCTCGCGGTGCGGCCGGATGCCCAGCCGTGCAGCTGCGAATTGAGTCGGACGCCGTCGACACCCCCGCTCTCTGCTGCGGCTGTCGTTTGCTCAGCCGTGCAGCTGCGAATTGAGTCGGACGCCGTCCCCGCTGCGGGCGACGGCCTCCACCGCGCCGCTCAGCGAGTTGCGTCGGAACAGGAGCCCGGGGACGCCGGACAGCTCGGCGGCCTTCACGCTGCGGGGTCGACGGCGGGAGTCGCCCGGGCCGGGCTCCTCCGGCAGCAGCACCTTCGTGCCGGCCGTCACGTACAGGCCCGCCTCGACGATCGAATCGTCGCCCAGGCAGATGCCGAGGCCGGAGTTGGCGCCCAGCAGGCAGCGCTCGCCGATCGTGATCCGCCGGGTGCCTCCGCCCGAGAGCGTGCCCATGATCGAGGCGCCGCCGCCGATGTCCGAGCCGGCCCCGACCACGACCCCCTGGGAGATGCGCCCCTCCACCATGCAGGCTCCCAGCGTACCCGCGTTGAAGTTCACGAAGCCCTCGTGCATGACCACGGTGCCGGGCGCCAGGTGCGCGCCCAGCCGCACCCGTCCCGCGTCCGCGATGCGCACCCCTTCGGGGACGACGTAGTCGAGCATGCGCGGGAACTTGTCCACCGCGTCCAGCTGCACGCCCGCCCGGCGCAGCGCCGCCGACTCGCGCTCGGCGACGGCCGGATCCATGGGGCCCCGGGCGGTCCAGGCGTTCAGGGGCAGGGCGGCGAAGATCCCCTCCAGCTCCATCCCGCCCGGCCGCACGAGCAGGCGGCTGAGCAGATGCAGGCGCAGATAGGCGTCGGCCGCGTCCCGAACGGGCTCCTGCAGCCGTGCCCGCGCGAACACCGGCTGCACCCGGACCCGGCGCAGCGGATCCTCCGCGGCCTCGGCGGCCAGCCGCGCCGGGGCCAGGTGCGGGTCCCGGTCCGCGGGGGGATCGCCCAGGCGCGGATCGGGGAACCAGACGTCGAGCACCCGCCCGGCCGCGTCGAGGGTCGCCAGCCCGTCGCCCCAGGCCCGCTCGGGCGGGCGCGCCGCCCCGTCGCCGTCCCCCGATGCCGTCGCCTGCCCGCTCATGCGCTCCAGGGTAGCCGGGATCGAGGCACCGCTCCGGATACCCTGGAGGCATGCCCGAATCCGAGCCCGATCACGCGCCGGCCCGGCCGGCGGGCCCCCTCCCGACCGCCGAGCTCCTGCGCTGCGGGGACGCGGTCGACATCACGCGCGCCCTGTGCGACGTGCCGAGCGTCTCGGGCTCCGAATCGCGCCTGGCCGACGCGATCGAGGCGGCGCTGGAGCAGGCCCCGCATCTGCGCCTGCTGCGGTACGGCAACACGATCGTCGCCCGAACCGAGCTGGGCCGGGAGCGGCGGGTCGCGATCGCCGGCCATCTGGACACGGTCCCGGTCAACGGCAATCTGCCGGTCCGCCGCGAGACGGTCGGGCCGGCCGAGGCGGCCGCGGACGTGCCGGGCACCGAGCCGGGGGAGTACCTGCGCGGTCGCGGCACGGTGGACATGAAGGCGGGCGTCGCGGTGCAGCTCAAGCTCGCCTTCGAGTTGCGCGAACCGGCCGTCGACGTGAGCTGGATCTGGTACGACAACGAGGAGGTCGACTCCGAGCGCAACGGCCTGGGCCGGCTGGCCGCCGCCCGGCCGGATCTGCTGCGCGCCGACTTCGCGATCCTCGGCGAGCCGAGCCGGGGCGAGGTGGAGGGCGGCTGCAACGGCAGCCTGCGGGCGGACGTGCGCCTGCGCGGGCGCCGCGCCCACTCCGCCCGGGCCTGGACGGGCGTCAACGCCATCCACGCGGCGGCCGGGGTGCTCGCCCGCCTGCAGGCCTACGAGCCGGAGACGGTGCGGGTGGACGGGCTGGACTACCGGGAGGGCCTGAACGCGGTCCTCGTGCACGGCGGGGTGGCCGCCAACGTGGTGCCGGACGAGTGCGTCGTGCACGTCAACTACCGCTTCGCCCCCTCCCGCTCGCTCGCCGAGGCGGAGCGGCGGCTGCGGGACTTCTTCACCGGCTACGAGTGCGAGGTCGTGGACCGCGCCCCCGGCGCCCGGCCGGGCCTGGAGGCCCCGGCGGTGCGCGAGTTCCTGGCCGCTGTCTCGGGCCGGGCGCACCCGAAGTACGGCTGGACGGACGTCGCCCGCTTCAGCGCCCTGGGGGTGCCGGCCGTCAACTACGGCCCGGGCGACCCGCAGAAGGCGCACGCCGACGACGAGCGCGTGCCCATCGCCCACATCGAGCGCGTCGAGCGCGGGCTGCGGCGCTACCTGAGCGGCCGGGCGGGGGCGGCGTGACCCGGACCGCGGACCGTCCGGCCCCGGCCGCGGCGGCGCTCGAGCGGTGGCGGGCGCTGCCGGCCTGGGCGCAGGTGCTGGCGGTCTTCCTCGCCAGCCGCGTGCTGACCACGATCGTGCTGCTGCGCTTCGCCTCGGTGCAACCGGACACCTGGCAGACGAGCCAGCAGCCCGGGCTGCTGGAGTTCTCCAACATCTGGGACGCCGAGTGGTACCAGCGCATCGCCCTCAGGGGCTACCCGGGCGAGCTGCCTCGCGGTCCGGACGGCCGGGTCACCGAGAACGCCTGGGCCTTCATGCCCCTCTACCCGGCGCTCGTGCGCGCGGTCATGCTGCTCACACCGCTGCCCTTCCAAGCCGCCGCGATCCTGGTGAGCCTCGTGTTCGGCTACCTGGCGGCGCTCGTGACCCACCGGCTGCTGGCCGGGCTGCTGGATCCGGGCCGGGCCCTGTTCGCGGTCGCCCTGTTCTGCACGGGCCCCACGAGTCCGCTGCTGCAGCTCGGCTACGCCGAGAGCATGCAGATGTTCTGGACCGCGACGCTCCTGCTCCTGCTCCTGCGCCGCCGCTGGCGGCTCATGGCGCCGGTGGTGCTGCTCGCCTCGATCACCCGGCCGACCGGGCTCGCGTGGGCCATGACGCTCGGGCTGTACTTCCTGTGGCGTCTGTGGCGCGCGCGCCGCGGCGAGGAGCCCTTCGGCGGGCGGGAGCTGGCGGCCGTGGCGGGAGTGGGGCTGCTCTCCTTCGCCGCCGGCTTCCTGTGGCCGGCGGCGGCGTGGGCGGCCACCGGCGAGGTGCACGCCTACGTGGACACCGAGCTGGCCTGGCGCAGCCACTACACCGGGCCGGTCGAGCTGGTCCCCTTCACCCCCTGGTTCCACGGCGCCGAGTTCTGGCTGGGGCGCATGCTGGGCCTGCCCGGCCCGCTCGCCCCGATCGCGACGCTCGCCCTGGCGACGGCGGTCTTCGGCGCGACCGCGCTGCCGGCCGTTCGGCGGCTGGGGCCCGAGGTCCGCATGTGGCTGGTGAGCTACTTCAGCTACCTGTTCGCGGTCTTCTTCCCCCAGTCCTCCACCTTCCGCCTGCTCATGCCCATGTTCCCGATCCTCGGCGCGCTCGCGGTGCCCCGGGACCCCGTGTGGCGCATCGGCGTGCTGCTGCTGTGCTTCGCGGGGCAGCTGGGGTGGGTGACGATCTGCTGGTACGTCGTCGGGCACGACTGGACGCCGCCGTGACCCGGCGCCGCGGCCGAGGGCCCGGGGCCGGAGGCGCGAGCGGGCCCGGCCGCCGTGGCGGC
>JAUNLB010000227.1 GCA_030532485.1 Pseudoclavibacter sp. | reverse complement strand
GGCCGCAGCCCCCTTCCTGCCCGAAACGGGCGACGTGCGCCTCCTCGCCTGGATCACAGCCGCCTCGGCCGTCACCGGCGCATGCCTGGCCTGGCTCGCGGAACGACTGAACCGACGCGGCATCCGGCGATTCCTCACCGGCCCCGGGAACAGCCGGGCCCAGGACACCGCCGAGCTGCACCGACCGCGCCTCACCGGGTACTTCTTCGGACAGACCGTGGCGTCCTGCCTCTCCGCCATGCTCGCCGCATTCCTCGGCGCGACGCTCTCGCAAGACATAACGCCGGGGCTCGGCATGCTCGCCCTCTTCGCCGCGCCCTACGCCTGGCTCTGCCTCTGGCCCGTCATCGGAATGCAGCTGCGCGACTGGAGACGACAAGCGGCGGGAGGCAGAGCGACGCTGTCCTTCCCGCCCATCAGACCACGACGGCCGGGAGGCCTCCGCTCCCTGCTCCCGAACGCCCCGATCGTGCTCTTCGAGGTGCTCCTGCCCACCATCGTCTGCGTCTGCCTCTTCGTGGGCGGCCTCGTCTCCTTCCGCTGAACCGGAGCACCGCTGCGTGCGCGGGAGCCTGCGGGCGGCCTTCTCTCCTTCCGCCGAGCCGGTGCCTCGCTGTTAGCGTGGGGCGGGCGGGACGACGGCGCCCGCGATAACGAGACAGGGACGAAGCAGCGACGATGAGCGATCTTGCCGCCGCCCTCGCCGAGGCCGGGGCCCTGAGCGCGCTCGGCCGCCACGAGCAGGCCCTCCGGCTGCTCATGGGACACGCGCGGAGCGCCCGGCAGGACCCCGCCTGGCTCACGGCGGTCACCCGCACCCAGTACCGGCTCGACCGTCTGCCGGAGGCGGCGCGGACCGCCGACGAGGCCTTACGACTCGCCCCGCAGAACACCGAGCTGCTCTGCCTGCGCGGCATGATCGAGCTCGCCTACGGGCACGGCCGGAAGGCCGCCGAGTACGCGGAGCGGGCCATCGCCGCCGATCCTCAGAGCCCTCTGGGGCACGAGCTGTCCGCGCACGAGCGGATCGACTGCCTCCAGCGGCCCCAGAGGCGCCGGCCCGTGTGGCCCGAGCAAGTCGAGGCGGCGATCGACGCCGCCGAGCGCCTGGGGGCCGATCCGAAGCAGATCGCCATGCTGCGCGCCCGGATGTGGAGCACCAGGTGGAGGCCGGGCAGAGCCCGCGAGCACCTCGACGCGGCCCTCGCCCGAACGCCGATGGACCGCGAACTGCGCCGCACGAGGGCCACGCGGGCGGAGGGCGACATCGAGGCCGTCGAGCTGCTCTGGGGACTGCTCGCCGAAGCACCGCAGGACGTCGAGGCCCAGGACGAGCTCGCGATCCGGTACCTGCAACGGCTGCAGCCGCAGGCCCTGTCCGTGCTCGCCGTCTTCGCCGCCGCCTCCGTGCTGCTCATGCTGCCGCCGACGGCCGCCGCCCTGTGCGCGCTCGGCGGCGCCGTGCTGCTGCCCCGGGTACTCCTGCACAGACGCAGGCATGCGCTCCGGCTCCTCGCGCGCCGCGGCCACGACGAAGCCCTGCGGACCGCTCCCGGGCTGCGCGCAGGCGGAGCCCTGATGCTGGCCGCCGCCCTGAGCGCACTGCTCCCCCTGGCCGCAGCCCCCTTCCTGCCCGAAACGGGCGACGTGCGCCTCCTCGCCTGGATCGCGGCCGCCTCGGCCGTCACCGGCGCATGCCTGGCCTGGCTCACAGAACGACTGAACCGGCGCGGCATCCTGCGATTCCTCACCGGCCCCGGGAACAGCCGGGCCCCGGACACCG
>JAUNLB010000226.1 GCA_030532485.1 Pseudoclavibacter sp. | reverse complement strand
TGCCCGGTTCTGTGACGGGTTCGGTGGGCCGGTTCGCTGAGAGTTTTTGCTAAAGGCGCTCCGCTGGGGGCGGTTGACCGATGCGCGCGGATCGGCCGTGGCGGAGGCCGAGCGCGCGGGCCCGGCTCCGGCTCAGGCGGGTGCCTGAGTCTCCCAGGCCTCGACGACGGCGTCCAGGGGGAGCGTCCGCTCCACGTCCGCGCTCGTGTCCCGGCCGCGCATGCGGGCGGGGAGCACGCTGGTCGGCACGAGCTCCAGCTCGCGGACGGCGCCGCCGGGCAGGGCGATGCGCAGCCGAACCGGGCGCTTCGCCCGCCGGGCGAGTTCCAGCCGTCGCCGCAGCAGCAGGTGCCGTCCGCCTTGCCCGTCGTCGCGGGTCTCCGCCAACCAGTGCTCGGCCAGCTCCACTGCAGCCTTCGGCGGTGCCTCGGTGCGGGGCGGCGCGGCGGTTGGAGCCGTTTCTTCGCACAGCCTCCCGTCCGGCGCCTCGGCGGCAGCGGGATACCCGGCGGCCAGGAGCGCGGCCAGAGCGGTGCGAGGGTCCACGGGCGTCGTGAACGAGCCGTCCGTCCCTCGGCGCAGCGCGAGCGGGGAGAGCGTCCGGTCCACGGCGAGCCGTTCGCCGTCCGTCGACTCCAGGGCGCGCACGAGGGCGCCGGACTCGCCGACCGCTCGGGACCGGACCCGCACTCGGCCGTGTCGGCGGGCCGCCGTGGCCAACAGGTAGTCGACCGGCTGCGGCACTCCGTTCAGCGAAATCCGATCCAGGGTCTCGCGGAGCGGGGCCTGGCCGCCGCCGGCGTTCAGCGAGCGCTCGATGCGCGCGGGATCGATGCGGAGCGTGGCGGCCATACCGCGCCGCTCGACGCGGGCGAGGAGGCGCAACTGTGCTTCCTCGGCGGCTCGCAGCGGTCCGGGGGCGACGATCGACAGATCGGGGAGCACGTAGACGCCGTCGGCGGGCTCGGGCAGGTGGCGACGCAGGGACTCCGTGGCCGGCTCGGCCCCTTCGCGCAACAGCTCAAGTCCGATCGGCCCGGGGCGGCCGTCCGGATCGGCGATCCCCAGGAGCGCTGCGCTGCGCCTGACGGCGGGCTCGTCCAGCAGCCCCGCCCCCTCGCGGGGCAGGGGCAGGGCCGCCAGCCAGGCCTCCGCCAGGACGCGCCAGCGCTCCGGCGTCTCGGAATCCGGGAAGCTGCGGCCCGCCGCGGTCGGTGCCCTTCTCAGCCCCGAGCCGTCCTTGACGACGCCCAGCAGTCCCGACCGGTGCATGAGAGCTGCGAGGGCCGTCAGCTCCTCCGCGCTGCTCGCCAGACCGCCGGCCGCGCGGCGCATCTCCCCGACGCCCGGCGGCGCCTCGGCCCGGTTGGCGCGGACCGGGAACGGTTCGGCGTCGAGCAGCTCCAGCAGATCCGCCGCCAGGCCGCCCGCGACGACCGCGCGCTCGCCGCTCTCCGCAGGGGCGGGGCCCTGCGCCTGGGGGAGGGGGAGGCGCAGACGCGCAAGGCGTTCCTGGACGACCAGGAGCGGTTCGAGACGCCCTGAGGGGTCCCCGGTCGCGGCCAGGCCGAGCCTCCTCGCCTGCTCCAGCGCGAGCGGGTCACCCTCGTCGAGCAGTCGGCACATGCGCCAGCCGAGCCGGGCGAGCGCCGCATCGACCCGCTCGGGCCGCAGCAGCAGCTCGACCCCGTCGATGAGCTGCGGGACGCCGCGCATCGGCAGCCCGCGAGCGACGAGGAGGGCCGCGAGCGCGCAGGCGTCGAGGTCGCGCAGGCTCGCCAGCAGCCGCAGGGCGTCCTCCGTCTGCCGGGCCTC
>JAUNLB010000225.1 GCA_030532485.1 Pseudoclavibacter sp. | reverse complement strand
CCGCCGCGATTCGCCCGGAAAAACGCACATTCCCGCGCGTGTCGCAGCCACCGTCGCCTCCCCTCCCGGATCCCGCGGCGGACGAACGGCACGCTTCGAAGCTGAGAACTAACCGAACGGTCGGGAATGCAGTACACTCGCCGGACGGAGCAGCGCTCTGACCGCATCCTCGACGACCGCCCGCGTGCGGCGGCCGTCCGGGCGCGATCCCCCTCGAACGACAAAGGAGTCTCGCAGCATGGCTGTATCTGAAACGGCGCCCCCCGGAGGCATCCGCACGAGCAGAGCGGAGCAGCGGCGCGTCCTGGCCGCGACCCTGGTCGGCACCACGGTCGAGTGGTACGACTTCTTCATCTACGCCTTCGTAGCGGCGATGCTGTTCGGCGAGCTCTTCTTCAAGCCCCTCGGCGAGGGCATGGGCGACGCCGCGGCGACGCTCGTCTCCTTCGCCACCATCGGCCTGTCCTTCCTCTTCCGTCCGCTCGGCGCCTTCCTCGCCGGTCACTTCGGCGACAAGATCGGCCGAAAGCCCGTGCTCATCCTCACGCTGATCCTGATGGGGCTGGCGACCGCCTGCATCGGCCTGCTGCCGACCGGCGAGCTGGCGGCCGTGAGCGCCGTGCTGCTCATCTGCCTGCGCATCCTGCAGGGGATCTCGGCGGGCGGCGAGTGGGGCGGGGCGATCCTCATGGCCGTCGAGACGGCGCCCCTGGGCTCCCGCAACCGGGCCGGCGCCTGGCCGCAGCTGGGCGTGCCGTTCGGCATGCTGCTGGCGACCACGATGCTCACCATCCTGCAGAACGCGCTCGGCAAGGAGGCATTCGCCGAGTGGGGCTGGCGCATCGCCTTCCTGTTCTCGATCGTGCTCATCGTCATCGGCTACGCCGTGCGCCGCATGGTCGAGGAGTCGCCCGTGTTCAAGCAGATCGCCGAGACGGCGCGCAAGGAGTCGGCCCCCATCCCGGTCGTGTTCCGCAAGCACTGGCTCATCGTCGTGCTCGCCGCGCTCGTGTTCGCCGGCGACAACGCGGTCGGCTACATGCTCGTCGGCGGCGTCGTCTCCAAGTACGCCTCGGCGCCCCTGGACAAGGGCGGTCTGGTCGGCATGGAGCCGGGCACGGTGAGCCTGCTGCTCAACCTCGCCGCGGTGGTGTGGGCGATCTGCACCTACCTGGGCGCCTGGATCGCGGACAAGACGAGTTCGAAGCGCACCTTCGTCATCGGCTACGTGCTCATGGCGATCGTCTCGCCCATGCTCTTCCCGCTGGTGATCCTGGCCGGCCACGGCGAGGGCGGCACCGGACAGCCGATCTTCTTCGTGCTGGCGACCTGCCTGCTGGCCCTGCCGCTGGGCCTGTGCTACGGCCCCCTCTCGGCCTGGTACGCCGAGGTCTTCCCCGCCTCGGTGCGCTTCTCGGGCGTCTCCATCACCTACGCGATCGGCGCGATCATCGGCGGCGCCTTCGCCCCGCTCATCGTGCAGGCGATCTTCGAGTCGACCGGCAACCAGTGGCACTGGGCCGCGGTGTACCTGGCGGGCATGTCGATCGTGGGCCTCGTCGGCTCGATCCTGCTGCGCGACCGCAAGAACATCCCGCTGGGCCTGGACATGGAGCACTCCGGGCAGTGGGAGAGCTGGAAGACCGGGGACCCCGTCCCCGAGGGCGTCAACCCGATCCACTGAGCCCCCTCGCGAACGGCTCGGGCCGACCGGAGGAGACTCCGGTCGGCCCGAGCGCGCAGTGCTTGAGATCGGGGAAGTCCTCCTCGCGCCACTCGCCGGCGGGGCGCGGCCCCGCCGCGGAGGCCGCGAGCTCCCGCTGCCGCCGCGC
>JAUNLB010000224.1 GCA_030532485.1 Pseudoclavibacter sp. | reverse complement strand
CCCCGATGCGAGCAACATCGTCCGCGGCGCGAACGGCTGGGTGTACCTGCTGAGCGGCGAGGGCAAGCGCTGGACCTTCGTGGACTGCGAGACGGCCGAGGCCTACGGCTCCGGCTGCGAGAGCGCGGTGCAGATCTCCGACGCCCAGTTCCGCACCTACGCCTTCGCCGGCACCGTCTACCCGCTCGTGCGCACCCCGGACGGCATGAACCTCTACGTCGAGGGCGGCGCGAAGCGCGAGGTGACCGGCCTCGGGGTGCTCAAGGTGCGCGGCTACGACACCTCGGCCCACGCGACGCGCATCGACGCCTCGCTCATCGAGCAGCTGCCCTACGGCGAGCCCATGTGGGGCGTCGGCGCGGTCGTGGTCGGCGAGAGCCAGAAGACGCCGCTGCTCCTGGACGGCGCCGGCACGGCGCATGCGATCCCCGAGTCCATGCACGACTTCGGCTGGCTCGCGCCCAGCACGATCAGCGACGCGAGCTACGCGAAGATCACGGTGAGCGGTTCGCTGGCCCCCGCCATGACGGACGGGACGAACCACTACATCGCGACCGAGCGGGGCATGCTGCGCGTCAACCGGGCCCAGTACGGCCAGTCCGTCGAATTCGCGCCCATCCCGGCGAGCTTCGCGAAGCACGTGCGTCTGGCCGGCGCCGCCGAGGGCCCGCACATCGTGCAGGAGATCGGCTCGGAGGAGGCGTCGATCGTCTCCGGCGGCCAGCGGGCGACGTTCCCGAACCTCGCGGGCGCCGAGGCCGAGGCCCGCAAGCGCGGCGTCGACACGACGGTCCACCGGGTCGTCCCCGGTCTGCTGGAGAAGGTCGCCGGCGGCAACGGCGTCGGCAACGGCGCGCTGCTGCTGCCCGAGAACGGCGAGCAGCTCTACATCCTCGACGGCGCGCACCTGCAGCCGGTCGCCAGCGCCGAGATCGCCGCCGAGCTGGGTTTCGCGACGACCCCCGTGCGCATCACGCAGGCCTCCTTCGATCGGATCCCGCAGCGCGAGCAGACGCTCGACGTCACCCGGCTGCGCTGCGGCGAGCAGGAGTGGCTCGCGATCGGCGGCAAGCGCTACCCCCTGACGAGCCCCGAGCTCCAGGCGGCCTACGGGCAGACCGGGCGCCAGGTGTCGAGCCTGCTGTGCTCGCTCGTGCCGACGGCCTCCGAGCCGCTGGGCGACTTCCTGAAGGGCCCGGACGGCACCGTCTACTGGCTGGAGGGCGGTAAGCGGCGGGCCGTGTCCTCCCCGGATGTGGTGGCCCAGATGGGCGGCGAGCAGCGCGCGCCGCTGGAGGCGTCCGAGGCGGCGCTGGCCCAGTTCCCCCTCGGCGAGCCGCTGAGCGCGATGCCGGACGGCTACGTGCCGCCCGCCTCGGGCGAGGCCCCGAAGCCGGCCGAGACCGGCGCCCCCGAGCCCCCCGCGACCACGACGCCGGACGCGACGACGCCCGCGCCGGGCGAGCAGGAGCAGGTCGAGCAGGTGGAACCCGGCGAGGTGCTCACGGACCCGAAGGGCAGCGGCATCTGGCTGCGCACCGGCGAGGGGCTCGTGCAGATCGGTTCGCAGAGCGTGGCCGACTCGCTGGGCCTGGACGTCCGGGCGCCGCGCGAGGTCACCGGGGCGACGATCGACAGCTTCCGCGACCGCACCGTGCCCCTGTACACCTCGGCCGTGCGCTGCGGCGGGGTCTCCTACCTCGGCATCGACGGGCAGCTCGTGCCCTACGCCTCCGAGGAGGCGGAGCGCGCCTTCGGCCTGCAGCACGTGGAACTCGGCGCCGAGACGTGCACGAAGCTCACGGTCGCGCTGGAGACGACGATCGACCTCGAGGTGCGGCTGCCCGACGGCACCCTCGCCCGGG
>JAUNLB010000223.1 GCA_030532485.1 Pseudoclavibacter sp. | reverse complement strand
CTCTCCGCCGCGCCGGAGGGGCCCGCGCGCCCTCGCCGCGCTCGTGAGGCGCAGCGGCTAGAGTGGCCGGGTGCCGCGCACGATGGACCGGGAAGCCCGCAAGGCGCAGCTCGCCGAGGCGGTGTGGCGGGTGATCCTCGAGCGGGGCGTCGCCGCGGTCTCCGTCCGCACCGTGGCCGAGCGCGCCGGGCTCGCCGTGGGCTCCCTCCGGCACGTCTTCCCGAGCCGTGCGGAACTCGTGCGCTTCTCCGCCGAGCTGATGATGCAGCGCGCCACCGAGCGGGTCCTGGCCACGCCGTCGGCCGACGATCCGCGCGAGTACGCGCTCGCGCTGCTCGGCGCCCTCCTGCCCCTGGACCCGGACAGCCGGGCGGAGCTGGAGATCAATCTCGCCCTGTTCGCCGAACGGGTCGCCGTCCCGGAGCTCGTCGAGGTGCGTGACGAGGCGCACCGGCGGATCGCCGAGCTCTGCGCCCGGCTGGTCGGCATGCTCGCGGACGGGACGGACGCCCCGGCTGTCGAACGGCGCGCGCGTCGGCTGCACGCGCTCGTCGACGGCCTCGCCTTCCATCTGCTCCACCGGCCTGCGGAGAGCGACCACGCCTGGGCGCTCGAGCTCCTCCGGGAGGAGATCGCCTCGATCGCCTCGGGCTGAGCGCGGCGCCCGGCCCGGCCTCGCCGCGCCCGCTCAGCCGTGCAGGGCCTGCGGCTCGGCCAGGACCGCGCGCAGCGCCTGCACGAAACGGGCCGCGTCCGCGCCGTCCGCCACCCGATGGTCGACCGTGAGGCCGAGCGTCGCCTGCAGGCGGGGGGCGAAGGAGCCGTCCTCGAACACGCGCATGCGCCGCGACACCGACCCCGCCGAGAGCGCGGTCGCGTGCGGCGGGGTCAGCAGCGCCGTGAAGCGGTCCACCCCGAAGCCGCCGAGGTTCGAGAACACCGTCGTGCCGCCCGTCAGCTCCTCGGCGCCCAGCCGGCCCTCGTTCGCCGCCCGGGCCAGCTCCCGCACCTGTGCGGCCACCTCGGCGAGGGGACGGCGATGGGGATCGCGCAGAACGGGCGCGAGCAGGCCGTCGGGGGTGTCCACCGCGAGGGCGACGCCGACGCCCTCCTCCGGCACGACCCGGTCCGCGGCCTCGTCCCAGCGCCCGCGCAGCGCCGGCACCCGTTCCAGCGCGAGCGCCTGGGCGCGCACGAGGATCGCCGTCCAGCCGGCTCCGGCCAGCAGCTCACGGCGCACCCGCTCCAGCGGCTCCAGATCCAGGTCGGCGAAGACCGTGAACTGCGGCACGGCGGCCGAGGCGCCCATGGCCTCGGCCAGTCGCCTGCGAATCCGCAGCCGGCGCTGCTCCTGGCGCGAAGGCTCCCCCTCGGGACGCCGCGGCCGGGCCGGGAGGGGCGGTGCGGGCGCCGCCGGGTCGCCCGGAGCGGCCAGACGCTCCGCGAGCCGGTGCAGGGCCCGGACCGCCTCGTCGATCTCGGGCACGCCGGACGAGTCCTCGCCGGCCGCGGCCCGCTGCGAGGCGACGGCCTCCACGTCCCCGAGCCGGACGCTGCCCCAGCGGCCGCTCGCGGGGACCCCGGCCAGATCGATCCCCGACCGGGCGGCGAGCGCACGGGCCGCCGGGACCGCGGGCACGAACCCCGAGGGCGGCGGGGCGGCGGACCGCTCCTCGGCCGCTCGCCCGTCCTCGCCGGCGCCCGGCCCCCCGTCGCCCGTCCGCGCCTCTGCGGCGGGGGCGAGGAGCAGGTCGCCCAGCAACTCCTCCTCGGCCGATTCGATCCAGGCCAGCGGCTCGCCGACCGGGACCGCCTCCCCCGCCTCGGCGACGACCCGGGCGAGCACGCCCTCGTGGGGGGACTCGACCTCCATGTCCACCTTGTCGGTCGCCACCTCCAGCACGGGATCCCCGGGCCGCACCGGATCC
>JAUNLB010000222.1 GCA_030532485.1 Pseudoclavibacter sp. | reverse complement strand
AACGTGGTCGGGACGAGCGAGATGCTCGACGCCTTCGTGCGCGCCGAGCGGCTGCCGGACAAGATCGTGCTCACCTCCAGCCGTGCGGTGTACGGAGAGGGGGCGTGGCGGGCCGAGGACGGCTCGGTGGTCTACCCCGGGCAGCGCTCGGCCGCGATGCTGGAACGGGGGGAGTGGGACTTCCCCGGACTGACGGCCCTGCCGTTCCGCTCCAGTGAGGTGACCCCCTCGCCCACGAGCGTGTACGGAGCGACGAAGCTGTGCCAGGAGGACCTGCTGAAGGCCTGGTGCCTGGCCATGGACGTAACCCCCGTGATCTACCGCCTGCAGAACGTGTACGGGCCGGGCCAGTCGCTCATCAACCCCTACACGGGGATCGTCTCCTTCTTCGCCCAGCGGGCCAAGGCGGGCGAGGTCATCCCGGTCTACGAGGACGGGATGATCGTGCGGGACTTCGTCTTCATCGACGACGTCGTGGCCGCGATCCTCCGGGGCGTGCTGCACTCGGGCGCCAATCGACACGCCTACGACATCGGCTCGGGGGAGGGGACCACGATCCTCCGGCTGGCCCAGCTGATGGCCGCCCACTACGGCGCGCCGGAGCCGGAGGTGAACGGCATGTTCCGCAACGGCGACGTGCGGCACGCCTCGTGCATCGTCGACGATGCCGCGGCTGCGCTGGACTGGGCCCCGAAGGTGCCGGTGGACGAGGGTGTCGTGCGGCTCGCCCGGTGGATCGACGAACGAGCGGGGAGCTGAACCGACACGCCGCGAGGAGCGGATCGGGACGCCCGTCGCAGCCGTGCGCTGCGGCGGGCGTCCCCCGTCGGGGCGGCCTTCGCGAGGGGTCGGGGCAGGATGTGTGACACGTGTGACTTGTGAGAAATTTGGGGAAGGAGTGGTGTTCTGTTGCAGAAGTGTGCATACTGGGGAACTGCTGAACCGGCTCCCCTCTCCCCAAGCGGAGCGCGGTCCACCCGACGATGTCGAACGCTAGGGACACCATGTTGCGCAAGCTCTTCGCACTCCTCGCCGCCTCGGCGACCGCCACGGCGGGCCTCGTCGCCGTGCATGCGGCGGCACCCGCCTCGCAGCTGCCCTCCGCCGCTGCCGCGGACGCCGCCGACTTCACGCCGGGCAATCTCATCAGCGACGAGAACTTCTACGACGGCCTGGCGATGAGCGCCCAGGAGGTGCAGGCCTTCCTGGAGGAGCAGAACCCCTCCGGCAGCCCCACCGCGCTGCGCAACTACCGTCAGCACACGCCGAGCCTGGAGGCCGACGCCTACTGCGCCGCCTACCAGGGGGCCGAGGACGAGTCGGCGGCGAGCATCATCGCCCGCGTGGGCGAGGCCTGCAATCTGAGCCCCAAGGCCATGCTCGTGCTGCTGGAGAAGGAGCAGAGCCTGGTGTCGGCCGCCGAGCCCGGCGAGGGCCGCCTGGCTGCGGCCACCGGCTTCGGCTGCCCCGACACGGCGCCGTGCGACAGCAGCGTGGCCGGGTTCTTCTACCAGATCTACTACGCGGCCAGGCAGTTCCAGGTCTACCGGGCGAACCCGTACAACTACAACCACATCCCCCACGCCACCAACAACATCCTCTACAACCCGAATTTCGCGTGCGGCTCGGCCCCGGTCCACATCGAGAACGACGCGACCGCCGGGCTCTACAACTACACGCCCTACCAGCCCAACCAGTCGGCGCTCGCCAACCTCTACGGCGAGGGCGACGGCTGCGCCGCCTACGGCAACCGCAACTTCTGGCGCATGTACACCGACTGGTTCGGCGACGCGCGCAGCACCGACCAGGCCGCTGCCTCGCTCGTGCAGAGCGAGGAGGGGGGCGATGTGTTCCTCGTGGTGGACGGAACCCGCCACCGTGTGCCCGAACAGCACCTTGCGGCCTTCGAGCCGCTCGGCGCCGCCCGCCGC
>JAUNLB010000035.1:17599-20739 GCA_030532485.1 Pseudoclavibacter sp. | reverse complement strand
GCCGTCGACGCGGGCTCGGCGGCCTCTTCTTCTGATCGATGACACCGAGAGACCATGACAACCAGATCGCTATGAGGATTCAATGAGCACCATCAGCACAGGCGGAGGCGCTTCCTCCGACGTCCCCAACCAAATCTGCCAGCGCAGCAATGAGATCTGGCCCGACGCCCAGGACCTGCTCAACTTCATCGAGGGTGCCGTCAACACGGTCGGCGGATGGATTATGGATGGCTTCTCCTTCCTGAACTCCATCTTCGGCGCCTTTGATATCTTCGACGTCAAGAGTAAGATCGAGCAAGCCATCAACGACTTTCAGAGCTTCATGCAGGCTCTGAAGGAAATGGTCGACAAGATTCAGGAGATCCTCCACGGGATCTTCATGCCCTGGATCATGCCGCAGTACGGGGACAAGTGGGCCACGATCGCCGACCACATGTGGAACGTGAGTTCCCTCCTTCAGCCGGAAGGTGTGCGCGCCCCCGGGTCCCCCCAGTGGCGGGGCGAAGCGGCCGAATCGTACCGCATGCTCGTGGAGAAGTACAGCTCGGCCGCAGAGTTCGCCAGCGATATCGCGATACAGCACTCGGATCGCCTGCACGAGTCCGCCGTCCAGGCCCAAGAGCTGTACATCGCGATCCTCGGTCTGATCATCGCGATCATCCTCACCATCGTAGCCGCGGGAATAGAAGCTGGAACAATCGTCGGAATTCCTGTCGCGATCGCAACATTGATCAAGGAAGGCGCTGATCTGGTCGGCTCGATCATCGACACCATCATCGAACTGGTCACCTTCATCGCCGACCAGGTCCAGGCGTTCATCGGCATCGTCGCTGCGCTGCAGGCGGCGGAGTTCCACTTCCCGGGCGGCGCCTGGCCCAAGCCGGGCGGCTGATCCACCATGCCCCCAGCTTCCGGGCGAGAGGGCATCGGCTACCGAAGCGGTTCCGGTGCGCTGATCGCGAGCGCGAGCACACGTATCCTCCTCGGACCCACGCTTTCCCACGCAGCGCGGGACGTCCAGCTCGCACTCGAATCCGGAAGCAACCCCATGTCGGCGCTCGCCGACGTCCTCGCCGACGGCGGCGACCACTCGGTCGCCGTCGTCGGCACCACCTCGTCGGCCACGACCTTCTTCCTGCGCGGCTCGTCCGTCCGGCTGCGCCTGGAGACCCCGCAGGGGGACATCACCTCCCTGCCGCCCCTCGCGGACGGCTGGTCCGGCGGGGCCAACACCAATGCCACCGGCTGGTGCGTGGAGATCACGGACGCGCACCAGCCGGATGCCGACGCCTTCCTGCTGCACGAGGGCAGCGCCCCCGCCGCGACGATGTGGTGGGGGCGGCTGGAACGGTTCGAGGAGGCGCCGGCCGAGCCCGAGAAAGAGAAGCCGACTGCTGCGGACAGCTCCGAAACGGACGCCTCCGGGCTCCTCGAATCGGTTCCGCCCGAAGCAGAAGCGCAGCCCGAAGCAGCGTCTGCCCCGGAGCCGGAGGCAGAACCGCGGCCGGCACCGGAACCGCCCGCCCGCGCGCACGACACAGACCTCTCCGGCACCGGCGCCCCCGACACGGAGCGGCCCCTTTCGAGCCCGCCCGCGGGCGACGGCGCATCGTCGCCGCGCACCCCCGATCCCTCGCCCCAGCAGGAGCCGGACCCAGCGGCAACCCCGGCAGTGAGGGAAGCTCTGATCGCCGGCGAGCCGATCACCGAAGACCTCGACGCGACCATTCACGAGGCCCCCCTCGGGGCCCCCTTCCCCTCGCCCCTCGGCGGAGACGGCGCCGCCCGCGGGACCGGAGCCTTCCCGCCCGCCCCCGAGGGGAGTCCCGCTCCGGGACAGGAGGAGGACCTCGACGCCACCATCCACGACGAGCCGGCGCCGCAGCCCGCCGCCCCCTCCCCCTCCCCGCAGGCGGCACCCCCGCAGGCGGCGCCTCAGGCCGCGGCGGAGGCCTTCGTCCCCCAGCTGCTCTCCAACCAGGGGCACATCGTCCCGCTGAACCGGACCATCGTCGTCGGCCGCAGGCCGAGCGCCTCGCGCGCCCCCGACCCGTCCACCGCCCAGCTCCTGCAGCTCTCCTCGCCGAACGAGGAGATTTCCCGCTCGCACTGCGCCGTCAGCTTCGACGCGGGGAACGTGCTGGTCTGGGACCTCGACTCGGCTAATGGGACCACGGTGCTGCGAAGCGGCGCCTTCCCCGAAGTGCTCAGCCCCATGCGGCCGGTCGCGCTCGGCCGCAACGACGTGGTCGACCTGGGCGACGGCGCCCTGCTCCGCATCGGCTGACGCCTGCCGCGCCCGAAGCGGTCAGCCGCGGCGGCCCCGCCTGAACAGCTCCCGGCCCCGGTGCCGGAACCAGATCAACCCGGCGCCGAGGACCCCGACGCCCGTCACCGCCATCGCCGTCATCGCGCGCAACGTCACGGGATCCTCGCTCGGCAGCGGCGGCGTCCTGCCCACCTGCGCCTGGGCCGGCGCGGGCGTACCGCCCGGCAACGGCGGCCCGGCCAGCTCCGCCGAGGGCGTCACCGCGAGCGCGTCGTAGGGCGCCACCAGCCCCCAGCCGAGATCGTCGTTGCGCTCGCCCGGGGAGGGCCGCAGCGCCGTCGACTCGATCCGCCACTTCCACATCTCCGGGGACTCCTGCGGGAAGGCCGCCGCGACCAGCGCCGCCACGCCGCCGGCGTAGGCGGTCGCGAAGCTGGAGGAGGGCGCTTCGGGAGAGATGACGCAGTCGCCGTCCGCGAACCACGAGGTCAGCACCCCCTGACCCGGGGCCGCCACGTCCACGTGGACGCCGTGGATCGCCGCGTCGCTCGGTTCGCCGAGGTTCGTCGAGGCCGTCACGCCCAGCACCTCGGGGTATCCGGCCGGATACCGGACGCCGTCGCCCTGGTCCCCCTCGGCGGCCGTCTCCCGATTGCCGGCGCTGGCCACCACGAGAGCGCCGGCCGCATGCGCCTCGCTCACGGCCGCGGCCATGGCCGGATCGTCCGTCGAGGTGGACAGGGCGACCACGATGACCTTCGCGCCCTGCTGCGCCGCCCAGCGGATCCCCTCCGCCGTCGGCGCCACGCCGGGGAGCGCGGGGGTGCTGCCGGGGCCCTGCGGACTCGACAGCTCGTACACCCGCACCGGC
>JAUNLB010000035.1:0-17499 GCA_030532485.1 Pseudoclavibacter sp. | reverse complement strand
ACCGGCTGCGCCGCGATGATGCCGGCGACGGCGGTTCCGTGCCCCTCTGCGTCCGTGCGGCCGTCCCCGCCGCCCACGACCGCCCGGCCCGGCAGGGTGACGCCGCTCAGGTGGGTGTTGCCGGCGTCCACCCCGGAGTCGACGACCGCGACGGTGACGTCCCTGCCCCGGGAGAGCTGCTGCGCCCGCTCGATCCCCAGCAGCTGGAAGGCGAGCGGCTGCTGGTCGATGTACTTGGGGTTGCCCCGCTCGCACTCCTCCTCGGGCGCGGTGGCCGCGAACGCGCCGGGCGCCGGGGCGGTCGGGGCGAGCGGTCCGAGCGCGATCGCCGCGGCCAGCAGGGCCGTGGCGGCACGGCCGCGGCGCCGCACCGCCCTCATCCGCCCGGCAGCGGCACGGTCGCCCATGCCGCCTCCGTCGAGAGCGTGGGCCCGGCCGGCAGGGCGCGGATCCACGCTGCGGGGACGTTGCTCACCTGTTCGGGCAGGTAGCCCAGCCGCTGCACGACGTCCTGCTCCGGGCCGCCCAGACCGAAGGCCACGCCCGTGTCGGCGACCACGAACAGGGCGCCCAGATCGCCGCCCGAGGTGGCCCGGACCAGCGCTCCGGAACCGCCCGATACCACGACGCCGGCGGTCTCGGGGGCGACCGCCTGGATGACGGCGCTGCTCGTGCGCCCGCCCGACTCGCTCAGCTGGGCGCAGGGGACCAGCCGAGGATCGTTCATCGTCGGGATCGCCTCGGGCCAGTCCCCGGTGTGGACCGGATCGGTCTTCACGGTCAGCTCCGCGATGTCCGCGAGCGAGGCGCGGATCGGGTTGCCCGCCTTCGCGCCGCCGCCGACCAGGTAGAGCTGGGTCGCGACCGGGCTCATCGGGGCGATCGTGCCGTCGGCCACGACCAGGTAGGTGCGGATCTGCTGACCGTCCGGCACCTCCACCATCGTGCCGGTTCGCACGCCCGCGAGCGGACCCAGGAATCCGTTCACGGGCGCCCCCGCCCCGTCGAGGGACCAGGGGGTGAGCGGGCTGCCGAGGTCGAAGAGGTCCGCCCAGGCGGGCTCCACCTCGGTGACGGCGGCCGACTCCCAGCCGAAGGCGATCCGCACGGTCGCGAGGTCCTCCTCCGCGATCGGGTAGCGCCGCCCCTCGGCCACCAGGTAGCTCTGGTCCCCGAGCTGCACGAGGCCTCCGTCGGCCCCGGTGTCGCCGGGGTCGGCGCCGCCGATCGCGACGAAGGTGCCCGAGTCGGCCGCCGGGCAGGCGACCCAGCCGGTGTTCCGCAGCCGCTCGGGCGCGGGCAGGCCGTCGGGCGCCCCCTCGATGCCGATCTCCGGGCCCCGCGGGATCCCGACGAGGGCGCTGCCCCCGACCGTGGCCCGGGGCAGCTGGGGCCCCTCCGCGAGCAGCTGGGCGCTCACCGCGTTCCGGATCGGGTGCAGCGTGCCGTCGATGGAGTAGTAGCGCGCGCCGCTGTCCGAGTCGACGACGAGCATGCCGGTCTGCCAGTTCTGGGGCAGGGCCGGGGAGAAGCGGCCGAACAGCCAGGCCCCGACGAGGATGATGACGGTGAGCACCACGCCGACCACGAGCGGGCCGACCGGCGAGCGCAGCTCGATCTCCCGGCCCCCGGGCGTCCCCGAGGTGAACACCGAGATCAGCCGGCGCTTGTTGAAGCGCTGGGCGTCGAGGATGTCCTTGCTGGTGGCCACGGCTCACACGATCCCGAGCGAGAGCGCGGCGGAGGGCACGATCGCCAGCAGCGCGAGGACGGAGCAGAGGTCGGCGGCGCGCGTGGCGGCCGCGGAGTTGCTGCGGCGGATCACCCCGAACAGGAGCACGAGGGCGGCCACGCCGATGAGCGCCCACACCGCCCACACCGCCAGCTGCGGCCGGGTGAAGGCGAGCAGGGCGATCCCGAGCACGAGCACCCCGGCCCCCGAGATCACGCCGATGATCACCTCGCTGCGATCGAAGATCTGCCTGGTGGCCAGCAGCAGGGAGACGCCCACGGATCCGGTCAGCACCATCGCGGGCACCGAGTCCGAGACCAGCCACGGCAGGCTCGCCAGCAGCACGAGGCCGCCGGTGATCCGGAGGACCAGGACGAAGGCCCGGCCGAAGCCCTCGTGGGCGCGCACCCGGCCCTCCACGTACACCTCGGTGTCCCGCATCCGCTCTTCCTGGGTCCGGGGGATGTAGCTGCGCAGGGGCGTCTGGGCCAGTGCGATCCACGGTGCCATGAGCACGATCAGGGCGGTGACCGTGACGATCGTCGCCACCGCGAAGCGCGGCTCCAGCCCCAGGAGCGTGCGACAGATCCCCGCCCACAGCAGCACGACACCGCCGTAGAGCAGGCCCGGCATCGCCGCCTGCACCGGCTTGGCGGCGGTGCCCGCCGGCGCCCGCAGCGTCGCGTAGCCGAGCACGCCGGACAGGAGCACCGCGCCGCCGGCGGCGATCAGCCGCATCCCGTCCTGGAAGAGCGCGGCAGCGGCCACCCCGGCCAGGGCGGCCGCGCAGCCGTGCAGCAGGACCGCGGCGACCGCGTTGCGCATGCGCAGCACCACGGCCGCGGCCGCGAAGGTGAGGACCGCCGTGCCTCCGGCCGTGAGGAGCGCGAGCAGTCCGCCGGTGCGCCAGAGCACCGCGGCCACGACCAGCAGGAGCGCCATGGCGGCGGCGGCGGCCATGTTGAGCGAGTCCCGGGGGGTCCAGGCGGATCCCCCCGCCTCGACCGCGACGCCGAGCGCCTCGACCAGATCGTCGTACTGGCGCTCCCCGTCCCCCTCGCCGACCTGCTCGACCTGGAGGACCGCCCCCGGCCCCACGCCCGCCTCGGCGGCCGTCTCGTGCAGGGGCACCTCCTCGCCGAGCTCGTCGAGCAGACGGAAGCCGGCGGAGGCCGCGGCGGGGGTCAGGAGCCCCATCTCGTCGACCACCGCGGGCACGATCTCCGCGAAGGGGGTGGCGGCCGGGATCGCCAGATCGTAGCGGCGCTCCCCCCGAGCGAAGGTGAGCGGAACGAACCCCGTTTTCGTCTCGCCAGTTGAAGCCATCCCCGCCCGTCCGATCGATCGTCATGAGAACTGTACACCCGGGGCGCGGGCCGCATCCCCCCCCCCCCGGCGGCGGCGGCCGCCGACGACACCGCTCCAGGAGCCGGGAGCGGATCAGCCCTCGGGACCGAAGCCCACCCCCACCGGCGCGTCCTTGAAGCGCGAGTAGTGGCCCTGGAAGAGGGCGTCGATGTTGGCGGTGGGGCCGTTTCGGTGCTTGGCGACCCGGAACTGGGCCGTGCCGTCCCCCCGGTGTCCGCCGGCCTCGTCGCTCGTGTCCCGGTGCAGCAGGATGACGATGTCCGCATCCTGCTCGAGCGAGCCGGACTCGCGCAGATCGCTGATCTGGGGGGTCTTGTCGCTGCGCTGCTCGGAGTTCCGGTTCAGCTGCGAGAGGGCGATGATCGGCACCTCCAGCTCCTTGGCCAGCAGCTTGAGGGCCCGGGAGAACTCGGAGACCTCCTGTTGCCGGCTCTCCACCCGCTTGCCGGAGGTGAGCAGCTGCAGGTAGTCCACGACGATCAGGCCCAGCCCCGTCTTCTGCTTCATCCGTCGGCACTTGGCCCGGATCTCCACGAGGGTCATGTTCGCGCTGTCGTCGATGAACAGGGGCTTCTCCTCGATCGCGCCGCTCGTGCGGGCGATGCGCATCAGGTCGTCCTGGGTCAGGCCCCCAGAGCGCATGCTCTTCAGGCTCACGGAGGCCTCGGCCGAGATGAGGCGCATGGCGATCTCCGCCCGGCTCATCTCCAGCGAGAAGAAGATGGTCGGCACCCCGTGCCTGATCGCGGCCGAGCGGGCGATGTCCAGCGCGAGCGTGGACTTGCCCAGGCCCGGGCGGGCCGCGATGATGATCATCTGCCCGTCGTGCAGGCCGTTGGTGAGCTTGTCCAGTTCGACGAAGCCCGTGGGCACCCCGGTGAGCTCGCCCGTGCGGCTCTGGGCCGCGTCCATCTCGTCCCGCGCCTCCGCGAGCGCCTCGGAGAGCGGGACGTAGTCCTCGGAGTCCAGACCGCCGGTGACCGCGTAGATCTCCGCCTGGGCCTCGTTGACCAGGTCGACCGCATCGCCCTCGGCCTCGTAGCCCTTCTGCACGATGCGGGTGCCGGCCTCGACCAGCCGGCGCAGCACGGCCCGCTCGGCGACGATCGAGGCGTAGTAGCCGGCGTTGGCCGCGGTCGGCACGATGCCCGCCAGCTCGTGCAGGTACTCCGCGCCGCCCGCCCGCTGGAGCTCCCCGGTCTTCGTCAGCCGGTCGGTCACCGCGATCACGTCGATCGGGTCCCCCGCGGCGTAGAGGCCGTGGATGGCCTCGAAGATGATCTCGTGCTTGGGGACGTAGAAGTCGACGGCCCGCACCGTCTCGACGACGTCGGCCAGCGCGTCCTTGGACAGCAGCATGCCGCCGATGGTCGACTGCTCGGCCAGCAGATCATGCGGAAGCGTCCGGACCGATTCCCGAGAATTACTTGTGTCTTGCGGTGACGGGGACGCGATGTGGGTGATCGACACGGACATCCTCCTGACCCTGGCTCCTCCCCCGGAGCACCGGATCCGACGTCGCCGGGGTGCCGCTCGGGGTCCCTGCAACGTTCTACCGGAACCCTCCGACATCGCGGCGCCGCAGCCCCGCCGAGAGACCGGGACAACGCTATCCAGAGCGGAGCCCGATGTGTCGAAAGCCTGTGGAAAACTCTGTGGAGAATCCTGTGGAACGCGGCCCGAGCGTGTGGACAGCGGCGGGGAAACTGTGAGTCATGACCCCGAGCAAGGAGAGGAAAAGTGGCTTTGATCGGCTATTCCTTTCTGCACGCCCTGTGAGGGGATCCCACCTGAACCACTGCTTGAGAGTTTTCCACGGTGTGCGCGACTTTTCACAGCGCAGCAGCCGGAGCGGTGGAGAACCCGCCCGTCCGCAGCCCGCTCCCAAGCGCTCGGGCGGCTCGGCCTCCGCACCGCCCGCCCGAGCGGGGCGGGCGGCCCCGGGGCCCGTCGGAGGGGGTGCCGCCTCCGGCGGCCGCACCCCGCAGCCGCTCCCCGAACGGAGCCTGCACCGAGGCTGCAAAAAACAAGTATCGCTCTTTTATATACCCCTGCCGGGCAGGGCACACGCCCCGGGGAAGCGGCGAACAGAAACGGGCTCGGGGCCGGATCCGTGCGGATCCGACCCCGAGCCCGTCGCGATCGCGCTTCCGGCTACTTGCCCGGCTTGCTCGCGACGACCTGCAGCTTCAGCGCGGCCACGACGTCGTCGCGCAGACGCACCGTCGCCTCGTAGCTGCCGGTCGACTTGATGGGCGCCGGGAACTCGACCTTGCGGGCGTCGATGCGGCCCAGGCCCTGCTCGGCGACCGCGGCGGCGACCTGCGCGCCACGGATCGAGCCGAAGAGCCGACCCTGCGCGCCGGCGGTCGCCTCCAGCCGCACCACCGCCTCCTCCAGAGAGGCCTTCAAGGCCTGCGCCTCCTCCAGGGAGGCCAGCTCGCGCGCCGCGCGGGCCGCGCGGATCTGCTCCACCTGCTTCTCGCCGCCGCGGGTCCACGGCGTCGCGAAGCCCTGGGGGACGAGGTAGTTGCGCGCGTAGCCGTTGCGCACCTCGACCACATCGCCCGCGCTGCCGAGGCCGGTGACCTCGTGGGTCAGAATGATCTTCGCCATGTCCGCGACCTCCTAGCGGCCCGAGCCCGCGTACGGGAGCAGCGCCATTTCGCGCGCGTTCTTGACCGCGCGGGCGATGAGCCGCTGCTCCTGCACCGAGACACCGGTGATACGGCGGGCGCGGATCTTGCCGCGCTCCGAGATGAACTTGCGGAGGGTGTTGACGTCCTTGTAGTCGATGACGCCGACCCGGATCTGCTTGGCGGGCGCGGTGGGCTTGCCCTTGCCGCGCGAACCGCCCTTGCGGCCGTCGCCGCGTGACTTACCAGCCATGGGTGTTCCTTCTCAGTTTCCTGGACGAGCCGTCAGAAGGGGGGCTCGTCGAAATCGTTGTTCGCGCCGGGCGTCGCCCAGCCGCCGGAGTTGCCGCCGTAGGAGCCGCCGCCCGAACCCTGCGCGGGAGCGGACTGCTGCCCCCACGGCTCCTCGGGCGCCTGCCGCTGGGGCTGCTGCTGAGGCGGCTGGGACTGCTGGCCGCCGAAGCCGCCGCCGCGCTGGCCGCCGCCGGAGGTGCGGGTGACCTGGGCGGTCGCGTAGCGCAGGGAGGGGCCGATCTCGTCGATCTCCAGCTCGAACGCCGTGCGCCGCTCGCCCTCGCGCGTCTCATAGTTGCGCTGCTTGAGCTTGCCCTGGGCGATCACGCGGGAGCCCTTCTGCAGGCTCGAGGCGACGTGCTCGGCGAACTCGCGCCAGACGCTCGCACGCAGGAAGAGGGGCTCGCCGTCCCGCCACTCGCTGTTCTGTCGGTCGAACACGCGCGGGGTCGAGGCGATCGTGAAGTTCGCCACGGCGAGCCCGTTGTTCGTGTACCGCAGCTCGGGATCCGCCGTGAGGTTCCCCACCACCGTGATGATCGTGTCGCCGGCCATGGGCTTACTGCGCAGCCGGGGTCTTCGCCGCCTTGGCGGCCTTCGCGGCCTTGCGCTCGGCCTCCGCCGCGACGCGCGCGATGGCCTCCTCGGCCCGCAGCACCTTGGTGCGCATGACGGCCTCGGAGAGCTTGAGCTGGCGGTCCAGCTCGGCTGCGGCGGCCGGGGACGAGGTGAAGTCGACGACGGCGTAGATGCCCTCGGACTTCTTGTCGATCTCGTAGGCCAGCTTGCGACGGCCCCAGATGTCGGTGTTGTCGACGGTGCCGCCGTCGTTGCGGATCACGGCGAGGAACTTGTCCAGGCTGGCCGGGACGGTGCGCTCGTCGATCTCGGGATCGAGGATGACCATCAGTTCGTACTGATGCACGATGGACCCACCTCCTTCGGTCTCGAACGGCTGCAGACGGTCTGCAGCAGGAGGGTTCTTGCATCGCGCCCGCAGGCGGGAGCCTTCGGGCAACCAGGACAGCCTAGCCGTCTTCGCACCGCGTGCCAAGCCGCAGCGGCGCGCACGGCGGGCGAACGGCGGCGAGCGAGGCGAACGGTGAAGAGTCCCGGAAAATCAGCCTCCGGTCGTACCCCCGCCCCTCGCGCAGGCGTACGCTCGAAGTGGCCGCAGGACGCCGTCGCTCGACTCGGGGGCGGCCTGCGAGCGAGGAAGCACGGAACGGAACGAGTAAAGAATCGGAGCGCAAGCAGATGCACAACACCTCGGATCCGGCGGACCCGAACCACGGCTTCGACGGCGCGAGCCCGGCGGCGCAGTCGCCCGCCTCCGATCAGGGCTCGGCCTACGGGCAGAACCCCTACCTGCAGGGCTCCCCCGGGCAGGGCTCCTACGAACAGAACCCCTACTACAGCCAGGGTTCTGGACAGCAGCCCACCGCTGCACAGGGAGCGGCCGAGCAGACCGGCGGAAGCCGGAACCCCTACCTGCAGGACTCCCCCGGACAGAGCCCCGCCGCGCAGGACACCTCCGGGCAACCCGCCGCCAGGAGCGCCGCCGAGCAGGGGACGTCCGGGCACCAAGCGGCCTCCGGCTCCCCGACTGCGGCGGCCGAGCAGCCCGGATACGGACAGCCGGGGTACGGGCAGCAGTTCGCGACGGCCTATGGCGGGACTCCCCATGCCGGGCAGGCTCCCCATGCCGGGCAGGCCCCTGCGCAGCAGGCCGGATACGGGCAGCCGGGATACGCGGCCGCACCCTACGCCGACCCCGCCCAGAGCTCGGGCAGGAACACCATGGGGCTCGTCGGCGCGATCGTCGGCGGGGCGGGAGTGCTGCTGGGCCTCATCTTTCCGCTGATCGGATTCCTGCTCGGCCTGGCCGGCATCGTGCTGGGGATCCTTGGCTTCACCCTCACCCAGTTCAAGGCCACCAAGAAGGGCCTGGCCGTCGCCGCGCTGTCACTGGGCGCCCTCGCGCTGGTCGTGAGCGTCTCCAGCATCATCTTCTGGGCGGTCTACAACAGCGCTCTCTAGCCCCGCAGAACTCCTGTCCCCACAGGCCTGGCCGCGGGACGGGCGAGACCCGCTCTTCGAGGCAGGCATCCAGGCGGCGGACCGGGCCTGTCCCCGGGACCGGCGAGGCCCCGCCGCGGGAACCCGCCGTGCCTCGGACGCGAGCACGGAACGACGAAGCGACGAGAGCGAGCGGAAAGGAAGCGGCAGGGCATGACCGGACCGTACGGGCCCGCGTCCTTCCCCGGTGCGCAATCGGCCGGCTTCGGGGGGTACGCCCCCTCGCCGGGCGCGGCGCAGGGCTACGCGGCGCGGGGACCGGGGCTGCCGGGCCCCCCTCCCGGCCCGTTCCCGCAGGCGCCGCGCCCGCGGCGGAACGGGCCGGCCGTCGCGGCCCTGGTCTACGCCCTGTGCGGGGCCTGCATCGTTCCGATCCCCTACATCGGCGCCCCGGGCCTCCTGTTCGGCCTCGCCGGCTTCGTGCTCGCGCTCGTCGGCCTGAACTCGAAGCGGTTCGGCCCGCAGCGCAGAGCGGCCGTGGTCGCCGCTCCGCTGAGCGTGCTCGTCCTGATCGCGGGGGCCTTGAACTTCCCGGTCTGGAGGTGGGCGTACGCCGAGATGAGCTCCACGCCGGTCCAGGTCATCCTGGAGGCGAACAGCTCGAGCCCGGTCGACGTCAGCTACCAGCTCCGCAACCACCCCTTCGGGACGGACACCCCCGACTTCAACACCTCGGCGGCGGTCTTCGATCACACGGGAGACTTCTCCGTCAGCTACGAGATGCACCTCAACAATCGAGGGGGCGGATCGGGCACATCCGGCTCCGCCAGGATCGAGGTGGCCGCCCCCGGGGACGGCGGAGGGACCGCCTCCTGCAGGATCCTGGTCGACGGGAGGGTCGTCCACGAATCGGGCGGCGAGGATCTGAAGTACGGTCCCACCGTCTGCGACTACTCCATTCCCGCCCCGGGCTGAGGTCCCAAGCCCCGGGCCGAGCCGCCGGGGCCGGGAACGGGTGACGTCGAGACGAAGAGGAAGCGGATGAGCAACTGGAACGAGCCGCACGGCGGGCCGGATGCCTGGAACGAGAGCCCGTGGGGTCACGGGGCGTGGAACGGGGGCGCATGGGGATTCGGCGCCCCCGCCGCCGGACGGCCGGAATTCCGCTCCGGCCGGGGCGCAGCCGGGCGCCGGCGGGATGCCGCAGACCGGGCCCGACGACTCCCTCCCGGGCTTCGCGCTGGCCGCCGGAGGCCTCGGCCTGCTCTCCATCCCCGTCCTCTTCTTCGGGATGTTCGCCTCGATCACCGCCGGCATCACCGGGCTCATCCAGCTGCTCGTCTCGATGCGACGCAGACGCACCCCCGTCAAGAGGCCGATCGCCGTCGCCGCGACCCTGGCGTGCGCCCTGTCGCTGGCGGGAGGCATCGCGAACGCGTTCTTCTCGTACGGGGCGATGATGGACTTCCTCCTGCCCGAGGAGCGGCCGGACAGGGAGATCTCCGTCGTCATCGAAGCGGAGGCCGACGTCCCGTATCAGCTCGACTACAGCCTGAGCAACGGCATGCTCGACGAGTACAAGTTCGAGACGAAGGAGACGCACTCCGATCAGACGGCCCCGTTCCGCGCCGAGATCACCATGGAGGTCTCCGCCAAGGACGGCAGCCGGATCGACGTCGACGTCCAGCCCGAGGGCGACGAGGACCGCCCGAACCTCGCCTGTCGCATCACCGTGAACGGCACGCCCGTCGATCGAGCGGAGTCGAACGAGTGGTCGGCGAACTGCAGCGCCACGGACCTGGCCAGTTTCCTCCCTTGAGGCCCCTGGACGAAGGGAATCCTCCTCCCCGGCGATGACGGGGCGCACGCGGAGCCGTACCCTGGAGGGGCCGCCCGGAGTCCCTCCACGGACGGCGATCGGCTCCGGACCCACGACCCGGCGCAGGCACCGGCACGAGAACAGGATCAACCACACCCATGAGCGACAGCCAGAACCCCTCGACCCCGGATCCGAACGGGAGCGAGGACCTCGCGAACGCCGCATTCACCGAACCCCAGACGAACGAACCGCAGGCGGCCGCGGACGCGGCCCCCTCGCTTCCGGGCGAACAGAACGCCGCCGCCGCGCCGGACGCCACCGCGGGCGCGCAGGGCCCCGGCTACGGCCAGGCCGCCGACCCCTACGGCACCCAGAACTCCTTCACCGCACCCGACTACGGACAGGGCAGCACCACTCCCGGCACCGACCCCTACGGCACCCAGAACTCCTTCACCGCCGCAGACCCCTACGCGCAGAGCAGCACCGCCGCTTCCGACCCGGGCGCACAGACCTCCGGCTACGGCCAGGCCGCCGACCCCTACGGAGCCGGCGGCTACGGAGGCGCCGGCGCCTACGCGGCCCCGTCCGCCTACCCCGCGAGCCCCTCCTATCCGGCGGCCGACCCGTACGCGCAACCCGTGTACACCGGGGCCGCCCAGCCCTCCTCCACGGTCAACGTGATGGGGATCATCTCCCTCATCGTCGGCGGCATCGGCCTGCTGATCGCGCTCATCCCCTTCATCGGGATGATGGCCGTCATCTTCGGCCTCGCCGGCGTCGTGCTGGCCATCCTGGGGCTCGCGCTCAAGCGCTTCAACGCGAAGAAGGGTCTGGCGATCGCCGGTGCGATCGTGAGCGCCATCGCGCTCATCGCCAGCATCGCCAACCCGTTCCTCTGGGCCGCCACGTTCACGACGCAGAGCCTGAGCGAGATCACCGTCGTCATCGAGGCGGAGGGCACCGAGCCCTTCGACGTCGACTACACCGTCGAGAACAGCCTGGACGGCAGCGACAAGTACGAGAAGTCCGAGGTGAAGTTCGACCAGACCACCCGCTTCGAGATGACCCACACCATGAAGGTGAGAACGGACTTCGACCTGAGTTCAGCGTCCATCAACGTCACCAGTGACAACTACAGAGGGCAGATGTCCTGCAAGATCACGGTGAACGGAACGGTCGTCGACCAACAGGAGGACACCGGGTTCGCCTACTGCCACCGCCTGGACCTCTACTCGTACACGACCGGCTGAGCTTCGCGGCGGGACGGCGGGGCGCAGCGCCCGCTCCCCGGTCGGCTCGGTTCATCCGCCGGCCGGGGAGCGCTGCGCCCACCACCTCCGCAGCCTCGTCTCCGCCTCCTCCTCGCCCACCAGGCCCTCGTCCAACCGCAGGTCCAGGAGGAAACGGTAGGCCTCGCCGACCTCGCGCCCCGGGCCGATGCCCAGGATCTCCATGATGCGGGTGCCGTCGAGCTCCGGCCGCATGGCCGCCAGCTGCTCCTGCTCGGCGAGCTCGCCGATGCGCCGCTCCAGGTCGTCGATCGCGAAGAGCAGACGGTCGTGCCGGCGGGCGTTCCGGGTCGTGATGTCGGCCCGGATGAGGATCAGCAGGCGGGACAGCTCGGGGCCCGCGTCCCGAGCGAAACGGCGAACCGCGGCGTCCGTCCACCCGGCCTCGCCGTAGTTGAAGACCCGCATGTGCAGTTCCACGAGCCGCGAGATCGAGGCGATCGAGCCGTTGTCGAAGCGCAGCTTCTTCAGCCTCGAGCGGGCCATGCGGGCGCCGACGTGGTCGTGCCCGTGGAAGGTCACCTGCCCGCCCGGGCCGAAGCGCCGGGTGCGCGGCTTGCCGATGTCGTGCAGCAGCGCAGCCCAGCGCACCGCCGGATCCGGGTCGGAGCCCCCGCCCCGCTCGCGGTCCAGTTCGATGGCCTGCTCGAGCACCGTGATCGAGTGCTCGTAGACGTCCTTGTGCCGGTGGGCGGCATCCCGCTCCAGGCGCAGCGCCGGCAGCTCGGGCAGCACCAGATCGGCCAGCCCCGACTCCACCAGCAGCTCGATGCCCGGCCTCGGCCGATCGCTCAGCAGCAGCTTGTGCAGCTCGTCCCGCACCCGCTCGGCCGAGATGTCCCGGATCCGTGCGGCCATCCCCCGCATCGCCTCGAAGGCCTCGGCGTCCAGGTGGAAGCCCAGCTGCGAGGTGAACCGGACCGCCCGGAGCATCCGCAGCGGATCGTCGCCGAAGGACACCGTCGCCTCGACCGGGGTCCGCAGGACGCCCGCGAGCAGGTCGTCCACGCCGCCGGCGGGGTCGATCAGGCGCAGCTCCGGCAGCAGGAGCGCCATGGCGTTCACCGTGAAGTCGCGGCGCCGCAGATCCCCCTCGATCGTGTCGCCGAAGGCCACGACCGGCTTGCGGGAGACCCCGTCGTAGCTGTCCGCCCGATAGGTGGTGATCTCGACCTGCTCGCCGGCGACGATCGCCCCGATCGTGCCGAAGTCCCGGCCGATGTCCCAGTGGGTCTCGGCGATCGGCACGACGACCTCCAGGATCCGGTCCGGCCGGGCGTCGCTCGTGAAGTCCAGGTCCGTCACCTCGCGGCCCAGGAAGGCGTCGCGCACGGGACCGCCCACGAGCGCGAGCTCGTGGCCCGCATCGCGGAAGGCGTCGGCGAGCCTGGAGACGGGAGGCGAGTCGGCCAGCGTGCGCAGACGCCGGAGTGCGTCCTGGACGGAGTGCATCGGGCCATTCTAGGGACGAGCGCCGGGCTCGCGCCTCGGCTCCGACCGCCGCGCCGGGGAGGCTCCCGCCGAGCCGGGGGACGGGGGCCCGGGCGAGCGAAGCGCGGAGCCGTTCCGTAGGATGGGGCTCCATGGACCTCGCATCACGACTGCTGAGCTGGGTCCGGCGGATCGCTCCACGCGCGGCCGTGCCCGTCGCGCTCCTCGCCACGCTGGGACTCGTCGGGTTCGGGGTGCTCTTCCTGGCCCGCCCCGCGAGCCCACCGGGTCCGAGCGGTCCCTCCGAGAGTCCCGCGGTGCTCCCCTCGACCGAGCGCCCCCTGCTGACCTCGATCGAAGAGGCGCCCCCGGGGGAGGTGACCCTCGTGCTCGCCCCGCGGGATCCGGGGGGCCTTGCCGCCGGGGAGGAACTCGTCGTCGACGCGGCGATCGTCAATCGGAGCGAACGGCCGGTGGAGCCGGGCGAGCTCGTCCTCCGCCTGGCCCTCGGTTCGATCGACACCCGCTTCGCGCTCTCGGCCTGGATGAACGAGGCGGCCGACGAGAACGTCGTGGAGACCGCAGAGCTGGGCCGCACCGCGAGCGGCCGGATCGCCCCCGGCCGCACCGCCTCGCTCTCGATCACCGTCCCTCCCGGCGGCGTCCCCTTCGCGGACCCGGGACGGGCGGGTCCCCGCGGCATCTCGGCGGAGCTGCTGGTCGGCGGCCAGGCGGTGGCCCTGGGGCGCAGCTCGATCGTGTGGACGGAGGGCGAGATCCCGGCCACGCCGCTGGCCGTGGTCGTGCCGCTCGTGCCGCCCCTGTCGACCGACCCCGTGCTCGACGCCGACGAGCTGGCGGAGCTGACGGCGCCGGAGGGGCAGCTGGCCCTGATCCTGGACGCCGTGCAGGGAACGAGCGTCGTGCTCGGCGTCGATCCGCGCATCCTGCTGTCGATCCGCGCGCTGGGCGATCAGGCCCCCGCGAGCGCCGTGGCGTGGCTGAGCCGGCTCGCCGCCCTGCCCAACGACTCCTTCGCTCTGCCGTACGGCGATGCGGACCTCGCCCTGCAGGCCCAGGCCGGTCTGAACGAACCGGTCGAGCTGGACTCCCTCGACTTCCTGCCCGAGCCCCGGCCCTCCTCGACGCAGTCGTCGTCGACGCCGCAGGGGCCCGGCGGGACCACGCCCGCCCCCTCGCCGACGCCGAGCCCCTCGCCGACGGACGCCCCGCCTGGCTCGGAGACCGGCTCTCCGAGCCCGACGAGCGCCTCGCCGCCCGACGAGCGTCCGGGCTACGAGGAGCTGACCGCCTTCCCCCACGACTTCGACGGCGTCCTGCTGCCCGCCCCCGGCACCTTGGCGCCGGAGCGGCTCGACCGGATCGAAGGCTGGGGCTACGAGCGGCTCCTGGTGGACAGCCGCGACGTCGCCTGGGACGGCGATCCCGGTTTCACGCCCGACGCGCACGCGCGGGTCTCGGGCCGACCGGCCATGATCGCCGACGCCGAGCTGAGCGCGGCGCTCAGCGAGGCCGGCGCGAGTGGCGGGGTCGACCGGCGCGCAGCGGCGGCCGCGGCGGCCGCGATCCTCTCGACCGTCGCCAGGGAGCTGCCGAACGAGCAGCGCACGCAGCTCGCCGTGGTCGACCGCGAAGCCGTGCAATCGGACCCCCGAGGGCTCGCCGAGGTGCTGCGGGCCGTGCACGGGTTGGCCTGGACCTCCTCGGCGACGCTCTCCTTCGCCGCCGACGAGGCGCTCCCGGACACGACCCTCCTGCCCGGCTCGCACGACGAGGCGGCGGTCGCGGGCGCCGTCGAGCTGATGGACGCGGAGCGCCGAGCGGACGCTCTGGCCGCGGTCTTCGACGAGCCGCGGATCCATCGCAGCGAGGCGCGGGCCGCCCTCGTCCAGGCCCTGTCCACCGGCTGGAATGCGCATCCGGAGGCCTGGGCCCAGGCGCGCGGCGAGCTGCTGGACTCGATGCTGGAGGTCGAGCGGGCCGTCTCCATCGGCGAGTCGAGCGAGATCCACGTGGTGGGACACGAGACGCAGCTGCCGGTCTTCGTGAAGAACGAGACGGCGGAACGGGTGACCGTCCGGCTGGACCTGCGACCCACCACGGGGCACATCGAGGCGGCCGGTCCGGTCACGATCACGGTCGAGGCGGAGTCCATGGCCCGGGCGATCGTGCCGATCCGCGTCGTCACGAACGGCCGGGCCGGCGCCGAGGTCAGCCTCGCCACCCCGGAGGGGGTCAGGCTGAACGCCAAGCAGACCATCGCCATGACCGTGAGCGCCGAGTTGGAGACCGTCCTCGCCGCGAGCGGGGCCGCGGTGCTCGGGCTGGGCGTCGTCTGGGGGGTGGTGCAGACGATCCGCAAGCGCCGCGCGGCCCGCGCCGAACACGAGCCGACGGGCGTCGAGGCCTGATGGCCCAGGGCATCGGCCGCGCCAGCGCGCTGCTCGCGAGCGGCACGCTCATCTCGCGCGTGCTCGGCTTCGTCAAGTCCATCGTCATCGCGAGCACGATCGGCGTGGTCGGTTCGGCCTCGGCCGACGCCTTCACGAACGCCAATCAGCTGCCGGGCAACATCTACTCGCTCATCGCGGGCGGCATGCTCAACGCCGTGCTCGTCCCCCAGGTGGTGCAGGCGGCGCGGCATGCGGACGGCGGACAGCGGTACATCAACCGGCTGGTCACGCTCGCGATCGTGATCCTGGGCGGCATCTCCCTGGCCGCCACGCTCGGCGCCCCGATCATCGCCCGCCTCTACGGGGCGAGCCTGGGCGCCGAACAGCTCGCGCTCGTCGTCGCCTTCGCGTACTGGTGCCTGCCGCAGATCTTCTTCTACGGCCTGTACGCGGTGCTCGGCGAGGTCCTCAACGCCCGCGGCATGTTCGGCCCCTTCGCCTGGGCGCCGGTGCTGAACAACGTGGTGGGCATCGCGGGGCTGCTCGCCTTCGCGGCGCTCTTCGGCGCGGACCCGACCGGGCAGCGGCCGGTCGCGGAGTGGACGCTGCCCATGATCGCGATGCTGGCCGGCTCCACGACGCTCGGCATCGCGCTGCAGGCGCTCATCCTCTTCGCCTTCTGGCGACGGGTCGGGCTCAGCTACCGGCCGGACTTCCACTGGCGAGGCACGGGACTCGGCAAGGCCGGCAAGCTCGCCGGCTGGAGCTTCGGCATGCTGATCATCGTGCAGCTGGCCGGGCTGGTCGAGACGAACATCGCCAACATCGCCTTCGGTCAGGCGGCCTCGGTGACCGCCATGGCGACCGCCTACCTCATCTTCACCCTGCCGCACGGGATCATCACCGTCTCCATCGCGACGGCCTATTTCACACGGATGAGCGCTTCCGCCAGCGAGAACCGCATCGACGACCTGGTCAAGGACTTCTCCGGCGGCTTCCGACTCATCGGCCTGTTCATCGTCTTCTCCGCCTTCGGGCTGGCGGTCATCTCGACCGCCTTCGCCCGCATCTTCGAGGAGAGCCCGCAGAAGTCCTTCGCCCTGGCCGGGGTGCTGATCTGCTTCCTGATCGGACTCGTGCCCTTCTGCGGCCTCTTCCTCGTGCAGCGGGCCTTCTACGCGCTGGAGGACACCCGCACCCAGTTCTGGATGTTCCTGGCCACCATGCCGCTGCAGATCTTCGGCATGGCGATCGCCTCCCTGCAACCGATGGACCGTATCGCGGCGAGCCTCGCGCTCACCCAGACGATCATGGCGGCTCTGCGCCTGGGGATCCTCATGTGGCTGCTGCGGCGGCGGCTGGGCGGCCTCGACGCACGCAGGATCACCGCCTCCTATGTGCTCTACACGATCGCCGGGATCGTGGCCGCCTGCGGCGGCGGGGCGGTCATGTGGCTGCTCGGCGCCTATGCCGACGAGGGGTTCGCCCTCGACGGCAGGGGGCAGGCGATGATCGCCTGCACGATCGGCGGGACGACCATGATCGTCCTCTACTTCGCGACGCTCCTCCTGCTGCGCTCCCGGGATCTGCTGGACGCTCTCGGCCCCCTGCTGCGCCGTTTCCGACGGGGGGGCGAAGAGGAGCAGGAACTCGAGGAGTCTGAGGAGGAGGAGTACGAGGAGCCCGAGGCCGCCGAGGAGCCGGAGGAGATCGACTGGAGCGCAGGTCCCCCGACCGAGGCCATGCCGCTTCCCCCCGCGCCCCGTCCCCGGCCGGAGCGTCCCCGGCCGGAGCCCGCGCTCGGGGTGTTGCGCGACCCGACCGACCCCATCCGGGTCCCCTGGGACGACGAGGAGGTCTGGGGGGCCGAGGAACGCAATCGTCGCGACGAGGCGGCCTATGCGGGCGCCTGGGCGATGGGGGGCGTGACCGAGGACTTGTCCACAGCCGGCATCATCCTGCCGCTACTGGCCAGGCCCGGTGCGGGACCGCGCAGCCGCCGGGAACGGCGGGAGCTGGAGCGGCGCGCGGCGGCGCAGCTGCAGGCGAAGCGTGAACGCGAGGCCAGGCAGCGAGCCGCCGGACAATCCACGGTAGCCGGGCAGCCCACAGCCGCCGCGGGTCCGGGCGAAGCCCCCCGGCCGCGCAGGCGGCCCTCACCGGGCCGACCGGCCCCCGGTTACTCGGGTCCGCTCGAGCCGCCCCCTGGCCGACTGCGCAGCCGACCCCCGCGACCGGGAGACCCGATCCCCGATCTGCCGCCGCGGCCGACGCAACGCAGGCCCCGGAACCCTCAGTCTCCACCGCCCCAGTCTCCGGCACCGAGTCCGCACCCGCGTCGCGAACGGCCACAGGGACCCCAGGGAGACGCTCAAGACGACTGGACGGGACGGCCCGACTGAGACAAGCGGCTTCAAGGCATCGGTGATGCTCTCAGCGAGTGCTCAGAAGGGTGGTTCGTCGAGTTCGGGGTCGGGTTCGGGGTCCGGTTTCGGTG
>JAUNLB010000034.1:17279-20850 GCA_030532485.1 Pseudoclavibacter sp. | reverse complement strand
CCCGGAGGGCCTGCGCGGCCTGCTCGGGGCGGTCGTAGGCGATGTGCGGGTCGTCCACGCCGACGAAGCGGACGGGGCGGCCGTCGACGTCGAGCACGAGCGCGTCGTTGTTGAGGGAGTGCCAGCCCAGTTCCTCGCGCAGGAGCCGCTCCAGGGCCGTGACGTCCAGGCGCGGGGCACGGGCCTTGATCTTGCGCTTGGGATTGAAGTAGGTGAAGGGATTCTTCGGCACGGGCCCGTAGTAGTCGTTCGAGCCGTACACGAACACCCCCGGCACCCCCTCGAAGGGCGCCAGCATCTCGCGCAGCCGGGGCAGCACCTCGGCGTGGCCGAGATTGTCCCCGGTGTTCACGACGAGGTCGATCGGCAGCTCCGCGAGCGAGCGGACGAAGTCCTGTTTGATCGTCTGCCAGGGGGCGAGGTGGAAGTCGCTCAGGTGCAGGATCCGCAGCGGCCGGGAGCCGGGCGGCAGCACCCGGAACTCGACCCGTCGGAGCCGGAAGCGCAGCCGCTCGATGAAGACCCCGTAGGCGAGGGCGGCCGCACCGCCGGCCGCGAGGGCCGCGGCGCCCAGGCCGATCGTGCGCAGGGGGCGAGGCGCGGGGGCGCCGTCCGCCGCCCGCCGGGATGCGAGGCCCACGCTCAGCCCGTCGAGACGTAGATCTTGACCTCGGTGCCCGCCGGGAGCGGCGTGCCCGCGGCCGGGTCGCTGCGGATCACCCGCCCGGCCGGCACCTCCTGGCTGGCCTCCTCCATCCGGTAGATGGTGCCGGTGAAGCCGGCGGCCCCCAGCGCGGCCTGGGCCTCCTCCTGGGTCATGCCGCTCACCTCGGGCATGACGGCGGTGCCGGAGTTGCTGGAGCCGCTGGAGGGGTAGAGGGTGACGGTCGTGCCGACGTCCACCTGGGTGCCCTTGGCCGGGATCGTGTGGTCGACCGTGCCGGCCGGCTGGGCGCTCTGGACGGGGGTGCCGACCGAGACGCTGAAGCCCAGCTCGGTCAGGACCGCCTTGGCCTCCTCGCTCGTGCGGCCGGTCAGGTCCGGGATCGTGGCCCGGGAGGGGCGCAGCGAGCTCTCCGGCGGCTCGGGGAAGGGGTCGCCGCCGTAGGTGGTCATGGCCTGGCCCATGATGTTCCGGAAGAGCACGTGCCGGGTCTGGCTGGCCTGGGCCAGCGGCAGTCCGATGTTGTACATGGAGGCCTGCCCGGAGGCGTTGCCGACCCACGCGGCCAGGCCGACCTTGCTGCTGGCCCCGACCATCCAGGTGTGGATCGCGTCGTCGGTCGTGCCGGTCTTGCCGATGAGCGGGGCGATGCCCGGGTTGGAGTTCGCGCCGGTCCCGCCGCCGCTGGTCACGGCGGCCATGGCCGTCGCCACGCCCGCGGCGACCTCCGGGGTGAGCGCCTGCTTGCAGTCCGACTTGGGCGCCTCCACCGGGGTGCCGTCGCGCAGCGTGATGCTGTCGATGGCGATGGGGGAGCAGGACACCCCGCCGTTCGCGATGCCGGCCACGGCGACCGCCATGGACAGCGGCGCGATCTCGTTGGTGCCGAGCACGGCGCCGGGCAGGGAGTTGTTGAGCTCGCCGTCGGCGCGGTGGGCGCCCAGCGCGATCGCGGTGTCGCGGATGCGGCACTGGTCGAGCTTCTCCGCCATGGCGATGTAGGCGGTGTTGATCGACTGGGCCGTGGCCTGGATCGCGGTCACGTTGCCGGGCTTGGCCCCGCCGTCGTTCTGCGGGGACCAGGAGCCGCCGTTGGCCGGGCCGCAGGAGTCCTGGAAGTTCGCCAGGTTGAAGGCGCGCACCTGCGCGTTGATGGTCTCGTTGAGCGAGTGGCCGGCGGCCAGCCATTCGGCGAGCGCGAAGATCTTGTAGGTCGAGCCGACCTGGAAGCCGGTCGAGCCGCCGTAGTCGTAGTCGGTGTTGTAGTTCACCGAGGTGCGGCCGGGGCCGCTGCCCTCGTCGGTCTCGTTGAACTCGGTGTTCTGCACCATGACCAGGATCCGGCCGGTGCCGGCCTCGACCATGGAGACCGCGGAGCCCAGGTCGACGCCCTCCACGTAGGAGGGGACCGCCTCGCTCATGATGTTCTGCGCGTTGGCCTGGGCGTCGAGGTCCAGCGAGGTGTGGATCTGGTAGCCCTTGGTCTGGAAGTTCTGCAGGCGCTCCTCGAAGGTCGCGCCGAAGCTGGGGTCCTGCAGGATGACGTTGCGCACGTAGTCGCAGAAGTACTGGGTGTTCCCCTGGGCGTTCTGGCAGCCCACGTTCGAGGGCACGATGTTCGGCGTCACGGGCGTGGCGATCGCCTCCTCGTACTCCTGCTTCTCGATGAAGCCCTCCTCGAGCATGTTCCGCAGCACGTAGTTGCGGCGCTCCTCGTTGTTGGGGACGTTCTCGGGGATGTCCAGGCGGTACTGGTTCGGCTCCTGCACCATCGCCACCAGGCTCGCCGACTCCGGCAGGCTCAGCTCGGCCGCGGACTTGCCGAAGTAGTACTGGGCGGCCGACTCGATGCCGTACACGGTGCCGCCGAACAGCGAGATGTTCAGGTAGCCCTGGAGGATGTCCTCCTTGCTGTGCAGCTTGTCCACGCCGATCGCCAGGCGCATCTCCTGCAGCTTGCGCCCCGTGGTCACCTCCGTCGCGGCCCGGTAGGCCTCCTCCCGCTCGGCCTCGTCCAGGATGCTCTCGGCGGTCTGCACGCGCACGTTGCGCACGTACTGCATGGTGATGGTCGAGGCGCCCGCGCCGCTGTCGCTGAGGAACGAGGCGAGCAGCGCACGGGTGGCCGAGATGACGTCCACCCCGCCGTGCTGGTAGAAGCGGGGGTCCTCGGTGGCCACCGCGGCCTGCTGCACGTACTCCGAGATCTGGTCGAGGGTGACCTCCTCCCGGTTCTGCGCGTAGAACTGGGCGATCTCCACGTCCTGCCCGCCCTGCTTCGCGTAGAGCGTGGTCTTCTGCTGCAGCGGCTTGATGTCCAGGTAGTTGGGGAGGTTCTCGAACAGCGTGATCGTACTGTTCGCGGTTACCCCCACCACGGCGATGAGCGGGGTGACCATCGCCGCCACGAGGACGCCGGCGACGCCGCTCATCCCCAGGACGCCCAGAAGGCTCGTCAGGAGGTTCCCCTGGCCGGCGGCTGTGTTCTGTGCAGGCATGCGAATAGGGTAAATCACGGGACCGGGGCGTGTCGTCGCGCGCACGTCGCGGCCACGCCGCTCGAAGCGGCGAGAATGGGAGTCCGGGGCGTGTCGTCGCGCGCACGCCGCGGCCATCGTGCCAGGGCGGCCCGCGGGCCGCGCCGAGAGGAGAGAAGCCATGCAGAAGTGGGAGTACTTCATCACCCCGCTGCCGCTGCACACGCCCACCGCGATCCTCAACAACTGGGGGAAGCAGGGCTGGGAGCTCGTGCAGGTCGTCGTGAACGCCGAGGGCGGGACCGCCGCCTACCTCAAGCGCCCCCTCGTCGAGGAGGCCGTTGCCGGGGAGGCGGCGCGATGAGCGCGGTCGAGGAGCGCCTGGGGGGCCTCGGGCTCGCCCTGCCGCCGGTGGCGGCGCCGGTGGCGG
>JAUNLB010000034.1:10671-17269 GCA_030532485.1 Pseudoclavibacter sp. | reverse complement strand
GCACGGCGGCACGGTGTACACGGCCGGGCAGCTGCCCTTCGTGGAGGGGGCCCTGCCCCGGACCGGCAAGGTCGGGGCGGAGGTGGACGCCGAGGCGGCCACCGAGTTCGCGCAGATCGCGGTGCTCAACGCGCTCGCGGCGGTCAAGGCCGAGATCGGCGATCTGGACCGGGTGACCCGGGTGCTCAAGGTCGTCGTGTACGTCGCCTCCGATCCCTCGTTCACGGGGCAGCCGGGCATCGCGAACGGGGCGAGCGAGCTGCTGGGCACCGTCTTCGGCGAGCGCGGCACGCACGCGCGCAGCGCCGTGGGGGTCGCTTCGCTGCCGTTGGACGCCCCGGTCGAGCTGGACCTCGTGCTCGCCTACGTGTAGGCCGGCGGGGCCGGGGCGAGCACCGCTCCGCTCCGGCCCCTCGCATCGACGCCGCCCCGCAAAGAGGCGCGGAGGCGATCGGCGATCCCCCTTGTCGCCCCGGAAGACGGTTGGTACGCTGCTCGCCGACCTGGCGGCCACGATCGGAAGCGGAGAGGAGGGCGCGCATGCGACAGTACGACATCGAGATCCCCGCGGCGAAGCGGGGCGACCTCGGCCGTGCGCGGCGGGACGGGTCCCGCTCCGCCTCCGCGGGCCCGGAACTCCCGAACACGTCCCGACGGGCCCCGCTCTCCCCCCGGCCCTCGGCCTAGGGGATCCGCGCCCGGCGGCGCCGCGCACCCCCGCCTCGCGGACCCCGCGGACGGGCGCAGCGCGGTGCGACCGCCGCCCCGGCGGGACCGGGCGAGCCGCTCCGTCCCCGAGCTCTGGCCGCGGCGGCCCGGCCGCGACCGCCGCGGCGTCCTCCCGTTCCCCGCGTCCGGGGCGCCCAGCGCCGATCCGTCGTCCCCGGCCGGACCGGGGCCGCATGACAATCAACCCAGCGACACACCCCCAAACCAGTCGTCCCCGGCCGGACCGGGGCCGCAACCGTCCCCGCGAGACAGGAAGGAGGGACCGGATGAACACGTCCCCGAAACGCAGACGCAGGCGCGACGTCGTCGTGCTCAACGCGAGCTACGAACCGCTCGGCGTGGTCGATCTGCGGCGCGCGATGGTGTACCTCCTCGCGGAGCGTGCGGACGTCGTGCTCGCGGACGAGCACGAGCTGCTCAACGGCCGCATCGCCTCGCCGCTCGTCGTCGCCTTCCGCGAGTACATCCGGGTGCCCTTCGCGGGCCGCAGGGTGCAGGCGCGGTGGTCGCGGCGCCTGCTGCTCCAGCGCGACGGGCGGCGCTGCGCCTACTGCGGCGGCCCCGGCACGACCGTGGACCACATCGTCCCCCGCAGCCTCGGCGGCGACGACAGCTGGCTCAACACGGTCGCCGCCTGCAGGGCCTGCAACGGCCGGAAGGCCGATGCGACCCTGGAGCGCAGCGGCATGGAGCTGCGCGTGCGGCCCCGCATCGTCTCTCGCGAGGAGGTGCTGCTGCTCGCGGTCGAGCGGGTCGCCACGGCCTCCGGGAGGCGGGAGGACTTCCTCGAGCTGGTGCCGGTCCTCGCCGGCGTCTGAACGGCGCGCCTCGGCCCCGCGCCCGTCCGCGGGGTCCGGGGCCGAGGCGCACGGGGGCGCGAGGCTCAGTCGTCGGCGGCCGAGGAGCCCATGCCCGCGGAGATCGCCGCCATGACCGAGGAGTCGGTGAGCGTCGTGGTGTCGCCCACCGCGCGCCCCTCCGCCACGTCCCGCAGCAGGCGGCGCATGATCTTGCCCGAGCGGGTCTTGGGCAGCTCCTCCACGATGTGGACCTCCCGGGGACGGGCGAGCGCGCCGATGTCCTTCGCGACGTGGCTGCGCAACTCCTGCTCGACGTCCACCGCCGCGGCCGCCTCCAGCTGGGACTGCTTGAGCACGACGAAGGCCACGACCGCCTGCCCGGTCGTCTCGTCCGCCGCTCCGACCACGGCCGCCTCGGCCGTGAACGGGTGGTCGACGATCGAGGACTCGATCTCGGTGGTGGACAGGCGGTGCCCGGAGACGTTCATGACGTCGTCGACGCGGCCGAGCAGCCACAGATCGCCGTCCTTGTCCACTCCCGCGCCGTCGCCGGCGAAGTAGCGGCCCGGGAACTGGGACCAGTAGGTCTCCACGTAGCGCTCCCGGTCGCCGTAGATGCCGCGGGCCATGGCCGGCCAGGGCTCGGTGATCGTCAGCAGCCCCATCTCGCCCGGGTCCACGCGCTCGCCGGCCTCGGTGACCACCTCCACGGCGACGCCGGGCACCGGCCGCTGGGCGGCGCCGGGCTTGAGGGCGGTCCGGCTGGGCACCGCGGCGATCATGATCGCGCCGGTCTCGGTCTGCCACCAGGTGTCCACCACGGGCACGCGGTTGCCGCCGACGACCTCGCGGTACCACAGCCAGGCCTCCGGGTTGATGGGCTCGCCCACCGTGCCCAGCAGCCGGATGGAGGACAGGTCGTAGCGCTCGGGGATCTCGCGGCCGGACTTCATGTAGCCGCGGATCGCGGTGGGGGCGGTGTAGAAGATCGTCACCCCGTAGTCCTGGATCAGCTTGAACCAGCGGCCCAGGTCCGGGGTGTCGTGGGCGCCCTCGTACATGAGCTGGGTGGCGCCGTTCGCGAGCGGGCCGTAGACGAGGTAGCTGTGGCCGGTGATCCAACCGACGTCGGCGGAGCACCAGTACACGTCGCTCTCCGGCTTGAGGTCGAACATCGTGCGGTGCGTGTAGGCGGCCTGGGCCAGATAGCCGCCGGAGGTGTGCAGCAGACCCTTGGGCTTGCCCGTCGTGCCCGAGGTGTACAGGATGAACAGCGGCTGCTCGGCGGGGAAGGGCTTGGCCGTGTGCTCGTCGCCGACCCGGGCGATCTCCTCCTGCCATCGCAGGTCGCGGCCCTCGGTCCAGGCGATCTCGTTTCCGGCCCGCTCGACGACGAGCACGTGCTCGACGTTCGTCTCTCCGGCGGCGAGCGCCTCGTCGACCGTCTCCTTGAGCGGGAACACCCGGCCCTTGCGCAGCGAGCCGTCGCTGGTCACGACGAGCTTGGCGTTCGCGTCCAGGACCCGCTGGCGGATGGAGTCGGCCGAGAATCCGCCGAAGATCACCGAGTGGACCGCCCCGATGCGGGCGCAGGCGAGCATGGTGAAGACGGTCTCGGGGATCATCGGCATGTAGAGGGCGACCACGTCCCCCGCCCGCACGCCCAGGCTCTCCAGCAGATTCGCCGTCCGCTTCACCTCGCCGAGCAGATCCCGGTAGGTGATCGTCCTGGTGTCGCCCGGCTCGCCCTCCCAGTGGATGGCCACGCGCTCCCCGTGCCCGGCCTCGACGTGGCGGTCCACGCAGTTGTAGGCGACGTTGAGCTCACCGTCGCCGAACCACCTGGCGAACGGGGCGTCGGACCAGTCCAGGATCTCGGTGAACGGGGTGTGCCAGTGCAGGGCCCGGGCCTGCTCGGCCCAGAAGCCGAGCCGGTCGGCCTGCGCCCGCTCCGCCAGATCGGCGGGCACGGGCGAGGAGGCGACGAAGTCCTCGGACGGGGCGAAGGTCTCGATGTCTGCCAGCAGGTGCTCGATCTTGTCGTTCACGGAGTTCCCCTCTGTTCGGGTGCGCATCGCGTGGCGATTGCGGCGTTGCAATGGCTGCGCGGCGGTGGCTGCGCGGCTTCCATGCTAATCACGCAAGCCTCAGCTGTGTCGAGTCCGCGGGCGGGTGCGCCGCGAGGGGTGCCGCATTTGGTGGTTTCCTATGGTTCATGGAGCTGTTCCCCGGCGTTTCTTGGGTGATCCGACAAACTTCGTGCAAACGGCGCCGAAACGCCGTGTGCGACTTGCCCGCCCCCGCCCCCGCCCCCTACATTTATCTCCAGCGACCCCCGCTCTCTGCTGCGGCTGTCGTTTGCCGCGAAAATTCCCCCCCTATTTCGCGTGCATGAGGCGCCTGGACATCTCCCCCCCTATGTCCAGGCGCCTCTTCTCATCTCCCGGTCTCGCCGCTTCCGGCCGCCCCGCTTCGCAGCCGCGTTCGAGAACGACGCACCGCCCCGACCGGCCTTCTCCACAGCGGCGCCCGTGCGCTGCGCCGGGCGGATCCCGCGTTCCTAGGCTCGGGCCATGACCAGGAGCGACGAGCACGAGCCCCCCTTCGTGGCGCTCGCCCCCGGGGACCGGCCGGCGCGGGTCCGGCCCGCGGGCGGCGGACGGCCCGCCCGTCCGCTCACGCGGGAGCTCGCGGACGCGCTCGGCCCGCTCGCGCCGTGGGTCGCCGACCCGGAGGTGAGCGACGTGTTCTGCAACGGCCATCGGAGGCTCTTCGTCGACCGGGGGGACGGGGCGGTCCGGGTGCCCGGCCCGATCGCGCCGAGCGAACGGGCGATGCGCGCGCTCGCGGTCCGGATCGTCGCCGCGGGCGGGCGGCACCTGGACGAGGCGGCCCCGTGCATCGACGTCCGGCTCGGCGACGGGCTGCGCGCCCATGCCGTCCTGCCGCCCGTCGCGCCGGAGGGCACGCTGCTGTCCCTGCGCATGCCCCGGCCCCGGGCCCCCGGCTTCCGGGAATTGCGCGCATCCGGCTTCCTGAGTCGGCGGGCCGAGGGGGTGCTGCGCGAGGCGGTCGCCGAGCGCGCGAACATCCTGGTGACGGGCGCGGGCGGCAGCGGCAAGACCACCCTGCTGTCCGCCCTGCTCGAGCTGGCCCCGCCCCACGAGCGGATCGTCGCGATCGAGGACGTCGCCGAACTGCGCCCGCGTCACCCGCACTTCGTCCGCCTGGAGGCCCGCCAGGCCAACATCGAGGGGCGCGGCGAGGTGCCGCTGGTCCGCCTCGTGCGCGAGGCGCTGCGCATGCGCCCCGACCGGCTGGTCCTGGGCGAGTGCCGGGGCGCCGAGGTCCGCGAGCTGCTCGCGGCCCTCAACACGGGACACGACGGCGGGGCGGGCACCCTGCACGCCAACTCGCTCGACGACGTGCCCGCCCGGCTGGAGGCGCTCGGCGCGCTCGCGGGCATGGACGCCGAGGCCGTCGCCAGGCAGACGGTGTCGGGCATCGGTCTCGTCGTCCACCTGCAGCGCAGTCGCTCGCGGCGGGGGATCGCCGGCCTCGGCCGCTTCGGACTGGACGGGCGGGACCGCCTGCGGCTGCTCGTGGACCCCGGGGCCTCGGCGTGAGCGGGCCCGGCCGGCGGACGGAGAGCGAGGCGGAGCGGGCGGCCGCCGGCTGCGAACGACTCGCCATGCTCTTGGCCGGCGGCGGGGGCCGCCCGGGGCGGCGGGGGGGGGGGCGCCCGGGGCGCGGCGCCGGACTCGGGGGCGGCCCGCATCGCCCGCCGCATCCGCGCAGGGCGCACCGCCCCCGAGGCGCTGCGCGAGGAGCACGACCCGGCCTGGCGCTCGCTCGGTGCGGCCTGGTGGATCGCCGAGCGCTGCGGGGCGCCCCTCTCCGAAGGGCTGGAGGCGCTGGCGGGCGGGCTGCGCGGACTGGCCGCCGCCCGCCGGGAGGTGCTGATCGCCCGCTCCGGCCCGGTCGCGACGGCCCGCATCGTGAGCCTGCTGCCGATCGGCGGCATCGCGCTGGGCGCGGCGCTCGGCTTCGACACCGCCTCCGTGCTCCTGGGCGACCCGGCGGGCGCCGTCTGCCTCGGCGCCGGGCTCGCGCTCATGCTGCTCGGCGCGCTGTGGAGCCGTCGGCTCGTCCGCGGGGCGGATCCGGAGGACGCCCAGCCCGGGCTCGCCTTCGAGCTCGTGGCCCTCGGCATGGGAGGCGGCAGCCCCTCGGGGCGCGTGCTGGCCGAGGCCGAGCGGGCCGCCCGAGCCTTCCGGCTTCCGGGGGTCCGCGGTGCGCCGGTGCGCCGGATCCTGAGCCTGGCGAGCGAGGCGGGGGTGCCGGTGGCCGGGCTGCTGCGCCGCGAGGCCGCCGCGATCCGGGCCTCCGCCGCGGCCGAGGCCCGGCTGCGCGCCGAACGGCTCGGGGTGTCGCTGCTGCTGCCGCTCGGCGCCTGCACGCTGCCCGCCTTCATCGCGCTCGGGGTGGTGCCGATCGTGCTCTCGATCATGCGCTCGGCCTTCGGCCCGCCCGGCTGAAGCGGCCGCACACGACGTTCGTGCCGACCGACGCGGGAGGACCCGCACGACAGGAGGGAGAGATCATGTCCGGGATCGACGGGGGCGTGCTCGCGCGCGCCGTGCGGCGCCTGACCGAGGAGCGCGGCGCCACGACGGCCGAGTACGCCATCACCACGATGGCGGCGGTGGCCTTCGCGGGGCTGCTGGTGACGATCATGCAGTCGGACGAGGTCCGCGAGATGCTCGTCGAGCTCGTCCGCCGCGCGCTCGGCGCGGGCTGAAGGGACGGGGTCGCGCCATGAGGGGCCGCGTCGTCCCGCTGCGGGCGGGGAACGAGTCGGGGACCGCGGCGGCGGAGTTCGCCGTCACCCTGCCGGCCGTGCTCCTGGTCCTCGCCCTGTGCATCGGCGGGGTGCAGGCCTCGGCCCTGCACGTCCGCCTGCAGGACGCGGCGGCCGACGCGGCCCGGGCGACGGCGCGGGGGGCCGCCCCCCCCGGGGGCGGCGCCCGGCGGCCCGCCCCCGCCCCCCCGGGGCGGCGCGGCCCCCC
>JAUNLB010000034.1:0-10661 GCA_030532485.1 Pseudoclavibacter sp. | reverse complement strand
CCACGCCCCGCCCGCCGGCCGGCCGCGGGGGCCCCCGCGCCCCGGCCGCGGGCGGGCGCCCACCCCCCCTGGCTGCCGGCGGCCCGCGTCCAGGCCGCCGCCCCCGGGGCGACGATCGACACCCGGCGGGAGGAGGGGCTGGTCTGCACGCGGCTGAGCGTCTCGGCCCGGCTCGCGGGGCTGGAGCTCGGCCTGCGGCTGAGCGCGCGCGGCTGCGCGCTGGACGACGGGGCGGGGACGTGACCGCCGCCCGACCGTGCGCGGCCGACCGCGGCGGCGAGGCCGGCTCGGCCTCGCCGCTGACGCTCGGGGTGTGCGCCGCGCTGCTCCTGCTCGCCACGAGCCTGCTCGGCCTGCTCGCCGCGTTCCCCGCCCAGCAGCGGGCGGACGCGGCGGCCGATGCGGGGGCGCTCGCGGCCGCGGACGCGAGGAGCGGGCGGGCCGCGGGCGAACCCTGCGAGCTGGCCGGACGATTGGCGGCCGCCCACGGCGCGCAGCTCGACTCCTGCGAACTGGACGGAGCGGTCGCGACGGTCGCGGTCACGGTGCGGCTCGGCTGGATCGAGCTGCACGCCCGCGCCCGCGCGGGCCCGCCGCCCGGGGCGCCGGCGAACTGAGGCCCGGGCGGAGAGCTGAACAGCTTGTCCCATGAAGAGCCGTCCATATAATGGCGCGGACCGGGCGGGGCCGACGCCGACGCCCGCGTAACCGCCCAGCCCCGGCGCGCGGCGCCGGGGCCACGCCGCAACCGCAAGGAACATCCACCGTGTCTGGCAGCAAGAAGCTCGTCGTCGTCGAGTCGCCCACCAAGGTCAAGAGCATCTCCCAGTACCTCGGCGAGGAGTACACGGTGCTCGCCTCCGTCGGGCACATCCGCGACCTGATCGAGCCCAAGAACCTGCCTGCCGAGCTCAAGAAGGGCCCCATGGGCAAGTTCTCGGTCGACGTGGACAACGGCTTCGTCCCGTACTACGTCGTCGCCGAGGCCAAGAAGAAGACCGTCGCCGAGCTCAAGCGGGCCCTCAAGGGCGCCGACGAACTGATCCTCGCCACGGACGAGGACCGCGAGGGCGAGGCGATCGCCTGGCACCTCCTGGAGGAGCTCAAGCCCAAGGTACCGGTCAAGCGCATGGTCTTCCACGAGATCACGCGGGAGGCCATCGAGGCGGCCAAGGACGCCACCCGGGACATCGACGCGAACCTCGTCGACGCGCAGGAGACGCGCCGGATCCTGGACCGCCTGTACGGCTACGAGGTCTCGCCCGTGCTGTGGCGCAAGGTGGGCCCCGGCCTGTCGGCCGGCCGGGTGCAGTCGGCCGCCACGCGGCTGGTGGTGGACCGGGAGCGCGAGCGCATCGCCTTCGTCAAGGCCTCCTACTGGAGCGTCGAGGGCGACTTCGCGGCGGCCGAGGGCGAGGGGACGGTCTTCACCGCCCGCATGACCCGCCTGGACGGCGAACGGGTGGCGACCGGGCGCGACTTCGACGACCGCGGCGCGCTCGCGGGCGAGGCGGTCGTGCTCGGCGAGGCCGCGGCCGGGGCGATCGCCGAGCAGCTCGCCGCAGGCGGAATCGCCACGACGGTCGCGAAGGTCGAGTCCAAGCCCTACACGCGCCGTCCGGCGGCGCCGTTCACGACCTCCACGCTCCAGCAGGAGGCCGCCCGCAAGCTGCGCTTCACGGCCCGGCAGACCATGAGCGTCGCCCAGGCGCTCTACGAGAACGGGCACATCACCTATATGCGGACCGACTCGCCGGTGCTCTCGCAGCAGGCGATCGACGCGGCCCGGGCGCAGGCCGCGAAGCTCTACGGGGCCGAGACGGTGCCCGCCGAGCCGCGGCGGTACGGGGCCAAGTCGAAGAACGCCCAGGAGGCCCACGAGGCGATCCGGCCGGCGGGCTCGAGCTTCGCGCTGCCGAGCGAGCTGAAGAACCGGCTGAGCCCCAACGAGGCCAGGCTCTACGAACTGATCTGGAAGCGCACGATCGCCTCCCAGATGGCCGACGCCAAGGGGCGCACGGCCACCGTGACGATCGCCACCGGCGCAATGGAGGTGCCCGATGCGGCCGGCGAGCTGCGCTCGGCGACCGCCGAGTTCCAGGCCTCCGGCACCGTCATCACCTTCCGCGGCTTCCTGGCCGCCTACGAGGAGGGTCGGGACGAGTCGCGGGCGGGCGAGGCCGAGCCGGGCGAGGCGAAGCTGCCGCCGCTGACGGCGGGGGACGCGCTGCGCACGGAGCGGGCCGAGGCCAAGGGGCACGAGACCTCGCCGCCGCCGCGCTACACCGAGGCGAGCCTGGTGAAGGCGCTGGACGAGCTGGGCATCGGGCGGCCCTCCACCTACGCCTCCATCATCGCGACGATCATGGACCGCGGCTACGTCGCGACCCGGGGTTCGGCGCTCGTGCCCAGCTGGACGGCCTTCAGCGTCGTGCGGCTGCTGGAGGAGCACTTCGGAGACCTCGTGCAGTACGACTTCACGGCCCAGATGGAGGCGGATCTGGACCGCATCGCGGCCGGCGAGCAGGACCGCACGGACTGGCTGCGGGGCTTCTACTTCGGCACCGAGGACCACCAGGGGCTGCGCGGGGTGATCGACAATCTGGGCGAGATCGACGCGCGGGCCATCAACTCGACGCGCATGGACGAACGGGCCGTGCTGCGCATCGGCCGATACGGCCCCTACCTGGAGGTCGCGGGCGAGGCGGGCTCGGAGCCGCGCCGCGTGAACGTGCCCGGGGAGCTCGCACCGGACGAGCTGACCGCCGAGAAGGTCCGGGAGCTCGTGGAGGCCCCGGTGCAGAGCGACCGCGTGCTCGGCGTGGACCCGGACAGCGGCAAGCGCATCCTGGTCAAGGACGGGAGGTTCGGGCCCTACGTGACCGAGGCGCCCGCCGAGGACGAGGCGGCGTCGGTCGAGCCGGCCGCCAAGTCCGGGGGCCGGGCGCGCAAGGCCGCCGCCCCGAAGCCGCGCACGGCCTCCCTGTTCAAGACGATGCTGCCCGAGCAGGTGACCCTCGAGCAGGCCCTGCAGCTGCTGAGCCTGCCCCGCACGGTCGGCGTGGACCCGGACAGCGGCCAGGAGATCACGGCCCAGAACGGGCGATACGGCCCGTTCCTCAAACGCGGCACGGACTCCCGCTCGCTGCCCGGCGAGGACTCGATCTTCTCGATCGACCTGGCCGGGGCGCTGGAGCTGTTCGCCCAGCCCAAGTACGGCGCCAGGCAGAGCCGTCCCGCGATCAAGGAGTTCGACGCGGACCCGGTCTCCGGCAAGCCGGTCCGGGTCAAGGACGGCCGCTTCGGGCCGTATGTGACCGACGGCGAGACGAACGCCACGATTCCGCGGGGCGAGGACCCGGAGCAGATCGACTTCGAGCGGGCCGTGCAGCTGCTGGCGGACAAACGGGCCAAGGGGCCGGTCAAGAAGCGCACGACGCGCAAGACCGCGACCGCCAAGACGGGCGCCGCCAAGACCGGGGCCCGCAAGACGGCGGCGGCCAAGACCGGTGCCGCCCCGAAGGCGACGGGCGCCCGGAAGTCTGCGGCGAAGGACGCCGCGGCGGACGGGGCCTGATCCCCCGTGGACGCGATGCGGGACGAGCGGGGGACGGCGTGACGGGCCTGTTCATCACCCTGGAGGGCGGGGACGGCGCGGGCAAGACCACCCAGGCGGATCTGCTGGAGCGCTGGCTGCGCCAGGAGTGCGGCCGGCCGGTCGTGCGCAGCCGGGAACCCGGCGGCACGAGGCTGGGCGAGCGCCTGCGGGAGCTGCTGCTGCACCACGACGAGGAGGGGGAGCCCATCGACCCGCGGGCGGAGGCCCTGCTGTACGCCGCCGACCGGGCCCAGAACGTGGCGGCGGTGGTGCGGCCCGCGCTCGAGCGCGGCGAGGTGGTGGTGCAGGACCGATACCTGGACTCCTCGATCGTCTACCAGGGCTCCGGACGCGAGCTGGCTCCGCACGACGTCCGCGGCCTGTCCATGTGGGGCAGCCGCGAGCTGCTGCCGGAGCTGACGGTGCTGCTGGACCTGGACGCGGCCGAGGCCGCGCGCCGGCGCGCCGGGCGCGAACGCTCGGACCGTCTGGAGGACGCCGGGGAGGCGTTCCACGAACGGGTGCGCGCCGCCTACCGGCTGCTGGCCGAGGCGGAGCCCGGGCGCTTCCTCGTCGTGGACGGGAGCCGCTCGGTGGAGGAGATCGCCCGGCGGATCCGGGAACGGGTCGCGGGGCTGCTGGCCGAGCGGGCATGAGCGTCTGGGACGAGCTGCGCGGGCAGCCGCAGGCGGTCGAGGTCTTCCGTCGCGCGGTGGCGGCCGGCCGGCCGGGCGCCGCCGACCCCGGGGCCATGACCGGCTCCTGGCTGATCACCGGTCCGCCGGGCTCCGGCCGCTCCACCACCGCCTACGCCTTCGCGGCGGCCCTGCTGTGCGAACGGGGCGGCTGCGGCGAGTGCCGCTCCTGCGCGCAGGTGCGGGCCCGCAGCCACCCGGACCTGACGGCGGTGGTCACCGAGACGGTGCAGCTGGACATCGCCACCGCCCGCGAGCTGGTGAGCCGGGCGAGCCTGGCGCCTATGACCGGCCGCTACCGGATCATCGTGGTGGAGGACGCCGACCGGATGGTCGCGCGCACCTCCAACACGCTGCTGAAGGCCATCGAGGAGCCGGCGCCCACGACCGTGTGGGTGCTGTGCGCGCCGAGCGAGGCGGATCTGCTGCCCACCATCCGCTCGAGGGTTCGGACGGTCGGCCTGGTCGTGCCGAGCGTCGAGCACGTCGCGGAGCTGCTCGCGCAGCGGGACGGCGTGGACCCGGCCACGGCGCTGCGTGCGGCCCGGCAGGCGCAGTGCCACGTGGGCATGGCGCGCCGACTGGCGAGCGATCCGCAGGCCGCCGCGAGGCGGGCGGCCTCCCTGGCCGGCGTGCTGGGTCTGCGCACGACCGGCGAGGCGGTGCGCAAGGCGGCCGAGCTGGCGGCGATCGCCGAGGAGGACGGCGCGGCGCGGGCCGCCTCCCGGGACGAGCGGGAGCGGGCCGAGCTGCTGCGCTCCCTCGGCGTCGCCCCGGGGGCGGCGGTGCCCCGGCAGCTCCGGGGGGCCGTGCGGGAGCTGGAGGAGCACCAGAAGCGGCGGGCGAAACGGGCGCAGATCGACGGCGTCGACCGCATCCTCACCGATCTGCAGTCCCTGTGGCGGGACGTGCTCATGGTCGCCCTGGACGCGCCGGTACCGCTGGTCAACGAGGAGATGCGGGAGGAGATCCGGGGCCGGGCGCGGGACCCCCGCGGCGCGCTGCGGGCCATGGAGCGGATCGCGGCCGCTCGCGCGCGGCTGGCCGCCAATGTGCCGCCCGTGCTCGCGCTGGAGGCGATGCTCATCGGCATGCGGACTACGTCGGCCGACTGAACGATCCCTGTCGATGGACGGCGCCTCTGCGTCCGACGGCCGATCCCGAGCCGCGACGGCGTGGCTAGCATGAGTGGGTCCGGCGGCTTCCGCCCGGACCGGCCTGGAGCCCGCACTTCGACATGGGAGGACCGATGCTGAGAACACCTCGTTCGCTCCGCCGCCTGGCGGCGGTCGCGACCGCCGCCGCGAGCGTCATGGCGCTGAGCGGCTGCACGCTCGTCACGACGCTGCAGGAGGCGGCTCGGCGGGACGAGGCCGCTGCGAACTTCTCGGCGACCGAGGGGGTGCCCGAGCAGCTGCACAGGTACTACGAGCAGCAGCTGGAGTGGAGCTCCTGCGAGGGCGGCCTGGAGTGCGCGACGGCGATCGCGCCCATGAACTGGGACGACCCCTCGGCGGGCGAGGACGTCGAACTCGCGCTCGTGCGCAGGCCCGCCACCGGGCGGCGGATCGGCTCCCTGTTCACGAATCCGGGCGGCCCCGGCGCCTCCGGCTACGACATGGTCGTCGGGGAGGCGGCGCTCTTCGGGTCCGAGGTCATGCGAAGCTACGACGTCGTCGGCTGGGATCCCCGCGGCGTGGGCCGCTCCAGCGCGGTGGACTGCCTCGACGACGCGGGCATGGACCAGTGGAACTACACGACCGACCCGACGCCGGCCCCGCAGAACGAGAGCGACGAGGAGATCATCGCCTCGGCCCGGGAGGCGGCCGCCTGGTTCGGCGAGCAGTGCCTGCAGCACACCGGCCCCCTGCTGGAGTTCGTGGACACCATGAGCACCGTCCGGGACCTGGATCTGCTGCGCGCGCTGGTCGGAGACCCGAAGCTCAACTACTTCGGCTTCTCGTACGGGACCGACATCGGCGCCCGCTACGTGGACACCTTCCCCCGGAACGTCGGCCGCGTCGTGCTGGACGGGGCGACCGACCCCTCGCTCTCGCAGCTGGACGTGCTCCTGGCCCAGCGCACCGCCTTCGGCGAGGCGACGCGGGCCTATCTGGAGGACTGTCTCGCCCGGGGGAGCGCATGCCCTTTCTCGGGCGACGTGGACGGGGCGATCGCCGAGATCAACCGGCTGATGCAGGACGTCGACCGCAACCCGGTCGTCCATTCCGACGGCCGCGTGCTGACGAGCTCGGTCATCGACACCGCGATCAGCGCCGCGCTCTACAGCGAGGAGAGCTGGCCGTATCTGAGCGACGCCTTCTCCCAGTACCTGCGGGCCGGGGACCCCGCCGGCTTCTTCCTCCTGGCCGACTTCTACAACGGCCGGGAGGCGGACGGCAGCTATCCGGACAACATGATGGAGGCCTTCGTCGCGATCAACTGCCTGGACGCGCCCGTGGTCACCGATCAGCAGCAGATCGTCGAGTTCAACCGCAGGCTCGCCGAGGCCGACCCGCTGGGCGATCCGGGTCCGGAGACGATGGGCGACGTGCTGTGCGAGAACTGGCCCTTCCAGTCCCGCGTCACCCCCGGCCCGGTGAGCGGAGCCGGGGCGGCCCCGGTGGTCGTGGTCGGCACGACCGGGGACCCGGCGACCCCCATGGCCTGGTCGGAGGCGGTCGCGGATCAGCTGGAGTCGGGCGTGCTGCTGCGCTTCGAGGGTGAGGGGCACCTGGCCTATCCGCAGGGCGACCGCTGCGTCACCGAGGCCGTGGACGCCTACCTCGTGGACGGGACGGTGCCGCAGGACGGCATGAGCTGCTGAGCTCCGGCCCGCGCCCCCGGCCGCGGGCGTGTCGCCGGGGTGCGGGCCGCGGCCGCGGTGCGCTAAGCTTGACCCCCGTTGCGGGTCGCTTCGGGCGACCGCGCGCCGCAGGCCGCCTTAGCTCAGTCGGCAGAGCGATTCACTCGTAATGAATAGGTCGTGGGTTCGATTCCCACAGGCGGCCCCGTCACGGCCCCCGCAGCAGCGGGGGCCGTCGCCGTCCGCGGGGCTTCGGCCCGGGCGGGCATGACGGTGTGCGGGCCCGGCGGGCATCGAGTCCGCGGAGCGCGGCGAAGGGAGCGGACATGGACGGCGGGCGGCAGGAGCGGTCCCGGCAGACGGCGGAGCGGCCCATCCGGGTGGTCCTGTGCGACGACCACGCCCTGTTCCGGGCGGGGATGCGGCTCATCCTGCGCAGCCAGCCGGACGTGGAGCTCGCCGGGGAGGCCGCCGACGGCAAGGAGGCGGTCGAGCTCGTCGAGCGCCTGCAGCCGGACGTGGTCCTGATGGACATCCGGATGCCCGGACTGGACGGGATCGCGGCCACGGAGCGGATCGTCGAGCGGATGGGGGAGCGGGCGCCGCGCATCGTCGTGCTCACGACCCTCGACCTGGACGACGCGGTCTCCCGGGCCGTGCGGGCGGGGGCGAACGGATTCGTGCTGAAGGCGGGCGAGCCGGAGCTCGTGCTCGCCGCGATCCGCACGGTCCACGCGGGCGGGCAGCTGTTCTCGGCCAATGCGGCGGTCGAGCTCATCCGCGGGACGGTCGCCGCCCGCGTCCCGGAGCCGCCGGAGGACTACCGCCGGCTGAGTGCGCGCGAGCAGGAGATCTTCCTGCTCGTGGCCCGCGGCCTGTCGAACCAGGAGATCGCCGAGCGCGAGTACGTCAGCACCGGCACCGTCAAGACGCACGTCAGCAACATCCTCACCCGACTGGGTCTTCGCAGCCGCATCCAGGTCGTCGTCTACGCCTACGAGCACGGTCTCATGCCCGAGGGGGAGGGCTCGGCGGGGGAGCGCTGAGGCCGCTCCGGCCCCGTCCGCTCCGTCTTCCGGCTCTCCCCCGAGGCCGAGCGGCTCCGGCCGCGCGACCGAGGCGCCGGCCCCTCCGGCCCGCCTAGCGTCGGGGGCATGAATGCAGCAACCGCCACCCCGACGCCCCGGGCGGCCACGGCCGCCCCCGTTCCGCACCGCGCGGCCGCGCGGCCGCCTGCGGCGCGAGTGATGGAGGTCTCGCGCCACTACGGCGAGCACGAGGCGAGGGTCGTGGCGCTCGACCGGGTCACGCTGGACGTGCCCGCGGGCGAGTTCACGGCCGTCATGGGCCCCTCCGGATCCGGCAAGTCCACCCTCATGCACTGCCTGGCCGGGCTCGATCGGCCCGATGCGGGCCGCGTGCTCCTCGGCGAGCGCGACATCACCCGGCTCGGCGACCGGGAGCTGACCCTGCTGCGCCGCCGCGAGATCGGCTTCGTCTTCCAGGCGTTCAATCTGATCCCCACGCTCACCGCGCTCGAGAACATTCTGCTGCCCTTCGATCTGGACGGCCGCCGGCCCGACGCCGAGCAGCAGGCCTGGATCGACCACCTGCTGGACCGCCTGGAGCTGCGGCAGCGGGCCGGGCACCTGCCGGGCGAGCTGTCCGGCGGGCAGCAGCAGCGGGTCGCGATCGCTCGGGCGCTGGCGACCCGTCCGCGCATGGTCATCGCCGACGAGCCGACGGGCAACCTCGACTCCCGCTCCGGCGCGGAGGTGCTGCGCATCCTGCGGGAGGCCGCGGCGCGCTTCGGGCAGACCATCGTCATGGTCACGCACGACCCGGTCGCGGCGGCCGCCGCCGACAGCATCGTCTTCCTTGCCGACGGCGCGGTGCGCAGGCACGAGCGGGGCCTGGACGCCGAGGCGGTCTCGGGGGTCATGCTCGGCCGGATCGAGACGGTCCACGCCGGCCGCCGGGTCGCCGGGCCGCAGCTCGCCGGGCAGCAGGGAGGCGGACGATGAAGGGCATGCCCTGGCGCGATCAGACGGTCACCGCCGTCATCGCCGCGATCGTGACGCTCTTCGGCGTCGTGCTCATCCAGGCCTCGGGCACCCTGGCCCTGCTCTCCGAGGAGGAGGGCGCGGCCGCCGTCGCGCTGCGCAGCGTGGCCTGGGTCTTCATCGGGATCGCCTGCTACACGGCCGCCGTGGTGACCGGCAACGTGTTCACGACCCTGGTGGCCGGGCGGGTCCGGCTCATCGCCCAGTACCGCCTGCTCGGCGCGAGCGCGGGCCTCCTGCGCCGCCGGCTCGCCCTGGAGGGCTTCGGGGCGGCGCTCGTGGGCGGCGTGACGGGGTTCGCCGCGGGGATCGCGCTCTCCCGCTTCGCGGTGCTCCGATTCGTCGAGACGGGGGCGCTGCCGCCGATGGACTACCCGCTCGTACAGCCGGACGCGGTCGTGCCGGGGCTCGTGACGGCGTTCACGGTGGTGGCCGCCGCCTGGCTCGGCTCCCGGGCGGTCGGCCGCGTCGCGCCCGTGCAGGCGCTCTCGGCCACCGTGGAGGCGCCGGCGGAGCGCAGCCGGGCGAGCGTCGCGCGCATCGTGCTGTTCTGGCTGACGCTCCTGCCCGGTCTCGGGCTGCTGGCGTTCGGCGTGGTCTTCGGGCTCGCCGACCCCGGCGGCGTGGTGATCGCCTTCTTCGGCGGCGTGGGCAGCTTCACGGCCGTGGTGATCGCCGCGCCGATCCTGCTGCCGCGGCTGATGCGGCTGACGGGCCGGCTCTTCGGGCAGGCGCCGCCCGCCCGCCTGGCCCGCGAGAACGCGGTGCGCCAGCCCCGCAGCGCCGCCCGCGGCGCCCTGGGCATGGTGATCGGCGTCACCCTCGTGGTCATGTTCATCGTCGCGGCCGAGAGTTTCCGGGCCCGCATGACGGAGTACCTGGGCAGGCTGGCCGATGCGGGCGAGGTCCCGCTCGAGATCGTCGAGGTCATCGACTCGGTCCTCGCGACCCTCGGCGGGATCATGGTCGGGCTCACCGTGGTCTCCGGGGTGCTGGCGGCGATCGGCATGATCGCGAATCTGGGGCTGCGCGTGCTCCAGCGTCGTCGCGAGCTGGGGCTGCTGCGGGCGGTGGGCACCACGGCCGGGCAGCTGCGGGCCTCGATCACCGCGGAAGCGGCGATCGCGAGCATCGTGGGGATCGGTTTCGGGACCCTCCTGGGCGTCTTCTACGGCTGGGTCGGCGCGCAGTCCGCCATCGGCGCGTTGGACGGGAGGCTGTTCTGGCCGAGCGTGCCGTGGCAGCTGCTCGCGGCCGTGGCCGCCGCCTGCGTGCTGCTCTCGCTCGCGGCGAGCGTGGGCCCGGCGCTGCGCTCCACCCGCCTGAGCCCCCTGGAGGCGCTCCGCGTCGCCTGAGCGCCCCCTCCCCACGTGCATCCTCGCCCGAACCGTGCGGTAGAACCGCACGGTTCGGGCGAGGACGCACGTTTCGAGGCGCCTCACTCGAGGTCGGGGGTGTGGAGCACGGCGTGCGTGCGGGCGGCGCGCTTGCGCAGGGCG
>JAUNLB010000221.1 GCA_030532485.1 Pseudoclavibacter sp. | reverse complement strand
GGCCCCATCGTTTAGCGGCCTAGGACGCCGCCCTCTCACGGCGGTAGCGCGGGTTCAAATCCCGCTGGGGTCACCACCGGAACGGTAACGGCGAAGGGCTCCTCCGATCGGAGGAGCCCTTCGCCGTGCCCGGTTCCCCGCGCGTGTTTCTGCATGTCGGCCGTGTGCGGGAGTGCGACAATGGACCCCGCGCGCCGCCGCGCGCATGCCGTAAAGTTCGGGCGGGACGAACCGGACCGCCGGAGAGGTGTTGTTTTCGTGAACGTTGAGTTCTCGACGTCGCTGACGCGACCGACCGAGCAGATGACGCTCCACGTGTCGGCGGCCACCGACGTCGGCTGCGTCCGGCAGGTCAACGAGGACTCGTTCTACGCGCTCGCCCCCGTCTTCTTCGTCGCCGACGGGATGGGCGGACACCAGTACGGCGACCGCGCCAGCCAGGCGGTCGCCCAGACCTTCGCCGAGGACGCCACGGGCGAGGACGTGACCGACCCGGACGCGGTGTTGACCACGATCGGCCGGGCGAACCGGATCGTGCAGGGCCTGGTGAGCGAGGAGGACGGCCCCGGCGCGGTCGCCGGCACGACGCTCTCCGGCATCGCCCTGGTCGATCTGGAGCGCGAGGAAGGCGACGGGGAGGACGCCCCCGAGGGGCTGCACTGGATGATCTTCAACATCGGCGACTCCCGCGTCTACGGCTGGAACGGTCGATCCCTGGAGCAGATCACCACCGACCACTCCGCGGTGCAGGAGATGGTCAAGATGGGGCTCATCTCCTCGGAGGAGGCCCTCGTGCACCCCGATCGGAACGTCATCACGCGCGCGGTCGGCTCCGAGGACCGGGTGGACGCCGACGTCTGGTTCATGCCGACGCGCGGCCGCCAGGTGTTCCTCATCTGCTCGGACGGCCTGGGCAAGGAGCTGGACGATCTGCAGCTGGCCCGGCTGATCCGTCAGTACGCCGCGGACCCCGACTCGGAGGTCTCGCTGGCCGAGATGCTCGTCCAGACCGCCGTGGAGCGGGGCGGGCGGGACAACATCTCGGTGGTCATGGTGGACTCCGTGTACCGCACGGCCGACGGGGCGCCCGCGAAGGACGACGACGACACGGCGACGCTCGCGACCGTGCTCGACGAGGAGCAGCACGAGGCGCAGGAGGCCGCGGCGGCCTCCAGCGGCTGGGTGCTCGCCGACGAGGAACCGGCCCTCGACCAGGGCGCCGCGGCCGCCGAGGACGGACGGGCCCCCGGAGACGACGGGTGATGCAGGGGCGCCGCGACTTCGGCGACCGCGTATGGGCGGCCTTGGAGCACGGCGCCCTGACCCTGCTCGTGCCCGGACAACCCCCCGCGGCGGCGGGCCGCGCGGTGAAGGCGGGCGGCGTCCTGGCGGCGCTGGAGCGGCTGCTGCGTCCTCGAGGCTTCAGCACGGTGCCGGAATTCGTGCTCGTGGAGCGACGCGAGGATCACGCGCTGCTGATCCTGCGCGGCCGGGTCCTGGCGGCTTCCCTCGACGCGGCGGGGGAGCCGGTCGAGGCGAACGGCCTGAGCCCCCTCACCTGGACCGAGACGGCGGCGTACGCCGACATCGAGTTGACGGCCCTGGCCGAGGACGGCTCGCGGAGCCCGGACGGGTGGACGGTTCCGCTCGCGGCGCAGTCCGAGGAGGCCGCGGCGGCGCAGGAGGGGCGCGGGCCCGAGGAGGGGCATGGGGCCGAGGAGCCGCTCGAGCTCGCACCGGGCGCCTCGGAGGCCGTCGAGTCCGGGCCCGCCTCCGAGCCGGAGGCGGCGGAGGAGTCGACGTCCGGGGAGTCCCGAGCGGACGGGGAGCGGCGGGCGGAGCGGGCCGGGACCGAGGCCGTCCGGACGGAAGCGGACGCGGAGCCGGAGATCGAGCGGAGCGAGGACGGGCCGGAACCGGGCGCGCCGGCGGAGGCCGGGGACATCTCCGCGGACGCGGTCGAGTCGGCGCCCGGTGGGCCGGAGCCCGACGGACCCGTATCCGAGCCCGAGGCGGCGGCGGAACCGGAGGCCCTGGCGGAACCCGCCTCCGAGCAGCCGGAGGTCCGGGCGCCCGAGACGGAGGGGCCGGAGCGGGCCGGGTCCGAGGCCGCCGAGCCGGAGCCCGAGGCCGCCGGATCCGAGGAT
>JAUNLB010000033.1:17272-20998 GCA_030532485.1 Pseudoclavibacter sp. | reverse complement strand
CCCGCCTCCGCCCGCTTCGCGCAGACGATCGAGTACACGGTCCACCTTCCCGGTGCGGACGGGGAGGAGACGCTCGCGGTCGGGACGGCGAGCTGGTTCTTCACCGTCGATGCGACGGACCCGTCCGCGCCCGTCATCGTCGGAGTGGTCGAGCCGTCGGAGCTCCAGGGGGCGATGTGATCGATCCGGACGTCAGCGCGGAGGGGCTGCTGCGCATCGCGAACCGGCCCGGAATGCTCACCAGGGAGATCCTCGCCGAGATCGCGAGCCATCCGGCCGTCTACCCGGAGCTCTCCGAGTGGGCGAGCCGGGCCCTCGCCGAGAACCGGCTGACCGGTCCGCCGCCGCCGCTGCCGGGGCGTGCCGGGCGCACCGCCTCCGGTCCGCGCCCGGTCAGGAGCCGTCGCGCACCCAGGAGCGCCCGGCGCGCGGCACGGACCGTGCGCCGCCGCCCGTCGGCGGACGGTGCAGCGGGCCAACGGCGGCTCTGGGCCTTCGGCTGCCTGGCGGTGCTCCTCGCGCTGGCGGCCGGCGTGTGGCTCGGCTACGGCCTCGCCGCTCCGCCTCGCCCCGGCGCCGCATCCGGCGCGCAGGGGCAGGCGCTCGGCGAAGAGGTGCTGCGAGCCTGGGGGGAGGGGTTCGGCTGCTCGGCGGAGGGCAGGCTCGTCGAGTGCGTCGGGCTGAACGCGCACGGCGAGATCGGCCTGCCGCTGGACCAGGCCTCCGGGCGGAACCGCTTCGAACTGCCGGGGGAGGCCACCGCGATCGTGGCGGGCAAGAGCCACGCGTGCGCGAGCACCGCGGACGCCGTGCTGTGCTGGGGCGACAGCCGCTGGCAGCAGACCGCTCGCGGGCCCGGGGCGGATCCGGCGCCGGCGCCGGTCGCGGAGCTCGACGGCCGCGCGATCACCGGGCTGTGGGCGGGCGAGATCCACAGCTGCGCGGCGAGCGGAGGCGAGGTGTGGTGCTGGGGCGGGAACAATACGGGCCAGCTCGGGACCGGCTCGGCGGGGGAGGCGGCGGGGCCCGCGCCCGTGCGATTGGACGGGGCCGCGGAGGTCCGCGGCCTGTTCGGCACGAGGTTCGCGACCTGCGCGATCGTGAGCGCCCGGGAGCAGCCCCTGTGCTGGGGATCGAACATCGGCGGCTTCATCGCCTCCGGCGACCCGAGCGAGGTCCTCGGCCCGACGCCGCAGGGCTGAGCGGGGTCAGCGCTCCTCGGGCCGACTGCGGGCCGAGGAGCGCTCGACGATGCGCAGGAAGCGCTCGTAGGCGTCGGCGAAGTGCTCCCGGTCGGCGGGCGGGTTCTGCAGGTAGGCGAGGAACAGGGCGTACTCGAGCAGGGCGAGCGCCCGGGCGTCGGCCGGAGACGAGCCGCCCCGGCGGTGCTCCTCGGCCAGGAACGCCAGCCGCTCCCGGTCTGCCTCGCGCAGCGCCTCGGCCGCCTCGGCGTTCCCGGCGGCCAGGCGGCGCATCTCCCGCTCGACGTCGAGGTCGAGACCGAGGGCGAGTCTGTCGAGCACGGCTCGGCGGTCCGCGTCCGCTCGGGCGCGCTCGAGGAGCCGCTCGGTGTGCTGCGCCCGCCAGTGGTCGGCCAGGCGGCGGACGAAGGTGGCCGCGTCCGGGAAGTGCGCGTAGAAGGAGCCCTTCGTCCGCTGGGCGCGCCGACACAGGGCCTCGATCGTGAGACCGGAGGGGCCCTTCTCCGCCAGGGCGCGCAGCCCCAGCTCCAGCCAGTCCTGCGCGGACATGCGCGTCCGGCTCACGCCGACCGCCGGGGGGTCGTGCGAGAGAGCCGGCGTCGCGCCAGGCCCGTGGCGCCGGAGGCGGCGGCCGCGAGGAAGAGGATCCACTGGCCGTGCGTGATCGGGGACAGGCCGTGCAGGGCGATCATGAGCAGATCCCAGGCGGCGAAGGTCGCGGAGAGGATGGTCGCGTGCGCTGCGGTCCTCACGTCGCGGCCGACGGCGGCCAGGGCGAAGGCGACGGCGAGCCAGGCGATGGCGATCGTCACCAGGTGCCAGCAGTAGTAGAGGGTGAAGCGGACGGTCTGATCGAGCGCCGCCGCGGCCATCAGGGGCCGGACGGCCTCGTGTCCGCCGGCGATCGTGTGCAGCGCGCAGCAGGCCGTCGAGACGACTGCGGCCGCGGCGAACCAGGGGCGCGGGGAGCAGCGGGTCCTCATGGCTGTACAGTACCATAAGGTATGGTATGGATCGAGGCGCCGGTGCGGTGCGACGGTCTCGAAGCCGGCTCTGTTTCTCCGACCCTGCCGGGGAGGAAGGCTCGTTCCTGTTTGACAACGGTTCTCAGGCTGTCTAGCGTGGGACGACGGTGCACGTCCGCACAGACGCCGGTCGGCCGCGTGCATCCGGTCTCCCGCGGGCCCGCCCGCGGGCGGCACGCTCGACCCCAGACGACGACGGACCGGTTGCAGCAGGAAGGAACGCGCATGCGGAATCGACTCCTGAGCGCGGGCGTCGCGATCGCCGCCGCTCTCGCGGTGACGGGATGCTCCTCGGGCCAGGCGGACGGCTCCCCCGAGGGGCCGAAGATCGTCACCACCACGACCCAGGTCACCGACTTCACCCGCATCGTCGCCGGTTCCGAGGCCCTGGTCACCCCCCTGCTCGCCGCCGGGCAGAGCGCCCACCACTTCGAGGCGGACGCCTCCCAGCTGAGCGCGCTCGCGCAGGCCGACGCCCTGGTCGTCAGCGGCGCCGGGCTGGAGGGCTGGCTGGAGGGCACCATCCAGGCCAGCGGCTTCGACGGCACGATCATCGACGCCTCCACCGGCGTCGAGCTCGGCGGCCAGGACGACGGCCACCACCACGACCACGGGGAGGAGGGGCACGAGCACGATCACGGCTACGCGGGCGAGGAGGGGCACGAGCACCACGACCACGGCCACGCGGGCGAGGGGGGTCACGAGCACGAGCAGGACGCGGGCGGCAACCCCCACATCTGGACTTCGCCGGAGAACGCCCGCACCATGGTGCAGAACATCGCCCAGGGCGTGAGCGGCCTGCCGGGCGTGGACGCTGCGACGGTGACGGCCAACGCGGAGGCCTACGACGCCAAGCTGCAGGAGCTCGACGCCTGGATCGGCGAGAACGTCGAGCAGGTGCCGGCCGAGCGGCGCCTGCTGGTCACCAACCACGACAGCCTGTACTACTACAACAAGGCCTACGGCATCACCTTCATCGGCTCCATCATCCCCAGCTGGGACGACAACGCCGAGCCGAGCGCCGCGGACCTCGAGCAGCTCAAGCAGGACATCCGGGCCAGCGGGGCCAGCGCCATCTTCACCGAGACCCAGCTCAGCCCCCAGGCGGCCGAGGCGATCGCCCGCGACACCGGCGCCAAGGTGTACACCGGCGCGGACGCGCTCTACACCGACTCCCTCGGCCCGGAGGGCTCCAGCGGCGCCCACTACCTGGGCGCGACGGTGCACAACACCCGTCAGCTGCTGGACTCCTGGGGCGCGAAGGCGAGCGAGCCGCCGGCCGGGCTCGCGGCGTGAGCGCCGAGGGGGGGACGGGCGGGCCGCTGCTCCGCTACGAGGACGCGGCCTTCGCCTACGAGGGCCGGCCGCCCTCGCTGGAGGGCGTGGAGCTGCGCCTGCAGCCGGGCGAGGCCGTCGCCCTCATCGGCCCGAACGGGGCGGGCAAGTCCACCCTGCTCAAGGGCATCCTGAACCTGGTGCCGCTCGTGCGCGGCGTCGGC
>JAUNLB010000033.1:11855-17172 GCA_030532485.1 Pseudoclavibacter sp. | reverse complement strand
GCGGCGTCGGCTACATGCCGCAGAGCGACGAGATCGACCCGAGCTTCCCGGTCACCCTCCGGCAGGTCGTCATGATGGGCCGGTACCGGGCGCTCGGGCCGCTGCGTCGGCCCGGCCGGGCCGACCGCCGGGCCGTCGACGCGGTGCTCGAGCGCACCGGCCTGAGCGATCTGGCCGGACGGCGGTTCGGCGACCTCTCGGGCGGCCAGCAGCAGCGCGGCATCCTCGCCCGGGCCCTCGTCTCCCGTCCCCGCCTGCTGCTGCTCGACGAGCCCTTCAACGGACTGGACCGGACCAACCGGGAGGCCCTGCTGGCCACGCTGCGCGAGCTGCGCGAGGAGGGGGTGGGCGTGGTGGTCTCCACCCACGACTTCGAGATCGCCGCGGAGGTCTGCTCGCACGCGCTGCTCGTGAACCGTCGGCAGATCGCGGTCGGCCCCGTCGCCGAGACCCTCACCCCGGAGGCCATGGAGCTCGCGTTCTCCCAGACCAGCGCGGACGCGGAGGCGCACAGCCACTTCCACCGCGGCCACGGGCACTTCCACGACCCCGGTTTCCGGGGCGCCGGCCGCGTCGCCGCCCGGACCGGCGAGCGCGTCCCGGACCTCGGGGACGGCGGGGCATGAACGAGCTGCTCGCCGTGCTGCAACTCCCCTTCGTGCAGCGGGCGGCCGTGGCGCTCGTGATCGTGGCGGCCGCCACCGCCGTGGTCGGACTGGCCATGAGCCTGCGCGGCCTGGAGTTCCTCGGCGACGGCCTCGTGCACGCCGTGTTCCCCGGCGTCGTGCTCGGCTACGTCCTCGGCGGGCAGAGCGGCATCGTGCCCGGCGCGGTGGTCGCCGCGCTCGCCGCCACGCTCGCGCTCGGCTTCATCATGCACCGCGTGCCGGGGGGCGGCTCCGACACCGCGACGGCGGTCGTGCTGGCCGGCGCCTTCGGGCTGGGCATCGTCCTGGTCTCCCGGCTCGACGACTACACCACGGGACTGGAGCAGGTGCTCTTCGGCCAGCTGCTCACCGTCTCCTGGGGCGACATCGCGGCGATCGGCGTGCTCGGCGCGGTCGCGGTGCTGCTGGTGGCCGGCAGCTGGAAGGAGCAGCTCTTCGTCGCCTTCGACCGACGGGGAGCTGCGGCCGCGGGGCTGCCCGTGCGCGCCGTGGACGTCGCGCTGAACATCGCGATCGCCCTCGTCGTCGTCGCGGCGGCCCGGGCCGTGGGCACCCTGCTCGTGCTCGCGATCCTCATCACCCCCGTCGCCACGGCGCGGATCGCCGCCTCCCGCATCGGCACCGTGCTGCTGACCGCGCTGCTCGTCTCGCTCGGCACCTCCGCGGCGGGCCTGTTCGCCTCCAGCGCGCTCGCGCTGCAGACGAGGGTGGCGGTCCCGCCGAGCTCCTTCGTCGTGCTGCTGCTGGTCTGCGTCTACCTCTCGGTCGCGACCGCGGCGAGCCTGGTGCGGGCCCGGCGCCGGCGTCGGCTCGCGAGGGCGGCCGCATGAGCGAGCTGCTGCCCCCGCTGCTCGACCGCACCCTCGCGGCCGCCCTCGTCGTGGGCGTGCTGTGCGGGCTCGTCGGCACGCTCGTCGTGCTGCGCCGCCGGGCCTTCTTCACGGTGGCGCTCACCCACGCGACCTTCCCCGGCGGCGTGATCGCGGCGCTCGCGGGCGTCAACATCAGCCTCGGCGCGGGACTGTTCGGCCTGCTGCTGGTGGGGCTCATGGCCCTGCTCTCGCGCATCCGTCGGCAGGGGCAGTACGCGCCGGCCGGGATCGTGCTGAGCTTCGGCTACGCCCTGGGCGCCGCCCTGCTCGCCTTCTTTCCGGGCAAGGGGGCGCGGGTGGACTCCTTCCTCACCGGCTCGATCCTCACCGTCTCCGACGAGACCCTGCTCGTGCTCGGCGCGGTGCTCGCGCTCGCGCTGCTCGTCTTCCTGCTGCTGGGCAAGGAGCTGCTGTTCTCCAGCTTCGACCGGCGCGGCTTCCAGGCGGCCGGGTACCGGGAGGGCCTCGTGGACGCGGTCGTGCTCGCGCTCATCTCGATCACCGTCGCCGCGGCCATGCCCGCCATCGGCTCGATCCTCGCGATCGCGATGATCGCCGCCCCGGCGGCCTCCGCGCGCCTGTTCGCGCGGACCTTCGGGGGCATGCTCCTCGCCTCCTGCGCGCTCGGGGTGACGGCGGCCGTGGCGGGACTGCTCGCCTCCCGCGGCCTGGACCTGGCCGCGGGAGGCGCGATCGCGCTGGCCGCCTCGCTGGTCTTCCTGCTCACGCTCGCGGTGCGCGGCCTCGCCGTCCGGCTGCGTCGTCGCGAGCGCGTCGGGTACGGTGTCGGGTGACCGTCGTCTGAGGAGGCGATCGCATGACCGAGCCGCGCAAGATCGTTCGCCGCAGGACGTGGCAGCGTGACGCCGTGCGCACGGCGCTCGAAGAGGCCCCCGGCTTCGTCAGCGCGCAGGCGCTGCACGCCCGGATCAGCCAGGAGGGCACGCACATCGGGCTCGCGACCGTCTACCGGGCGCTGGCCTCCCTCGCCGAGTCGGGGGACGCCGACTCGCTGCAGTCCACGGACGGCGAGGTCGTCTACCGGGCCTGCGATATGCGCACCCACCACCATCACCTGATCTGCCGGAACTGCGGCGCCGCGGTGGAGATCGCCTCGGAGCCGGTCGAGCGCTGGTCGGCGCAGGTCGCCGCCGAGCACGGCTACAGCGAGCCCCGGCATCAGATCGACGTCTTCGGCATCTGCCCCGAGTGCCGGGCGCGCGCGGACGGGTCCGGGCGATGAGCGGCGGCACCCCGGTCGCGATCGCGCAGTTCGGCCCGGGTACCGATCCGGAGGCCAACTTCGCGGCGATGCGCGAGCTGATCGCGCAGGCCGCGGCCGCGGGCGCCCGGGTGACGGTGCTCCCCGAGGCCTCCATGGTCGCGCTCTTCGAGGCCGAGCCGGCCCGGCGGGAGCGGCTCGTGCGCGAGGCCTGGCGGCCCTTCCGGGAACTGCTGGCCGAACAGGCCCGCCGCCACGGCTGCTGGCTCGTCGCCGGCGGCTTCGAGCCGGCCGAGGCGGGCCGGCCCTACAACACGCTGCTCGTGGTCGACCCGGTCGGCCGGGAGCGGGCCGCCTACCGCAAGCTGCACATGTACGACGCCTTCGCCCATCGCGAATCCGAGTCGGTGGCGGCCGGCCAGGAGCCGGCCCCCGTCCTGGCGATCGAGGGGCAGCGCTTCGGGTTCTTCACCTGCTACGACCTGCGCTTCCCGGAGCTCGCGCGGGACCTGGCCGATCGCGGCGCCGAGGTGCTCGTGTGCATCGCGGCCTGGGTGCGCGGCCCCCTCAAGGAGGCGCACTGGGACGCGCTCACCCGCGCCCGGGCGATCGAGAACACGGTCTGGCTCGTCGCCGCCGGCAGCAGCGGCCGGGAGTGCATCGGCGACAGCCGCATCATCGATCCGCTCGGCGTGGTGCGGACGGGGCTCGGCCCGCTGGCGAGCGGGGTCGCGGTGCTGGAGACCAGCCCGCAGCGGCTCGCCGAGGTCCGGGCGGTGCTGCCGTCCCTGGCCGACCGCCGCATGCGGGCGCGGCCGGAGATCTCGCCGGCCGGGAGCTGACGCCCCTCGGCGCACTTGCGCCCCGCTCGGATCCGGTCTAGGCTCGGCCCTTGGCGTGTCCGGGGCTCCCCTCCGGCGCGACCGCGTCGCGAACCGCGGATCGGCTGCGACGCAGACAAGAGATCTTGGGCCCGGGTGTCCGTCCGGGCGGTAGTGACGGAGGAACTCATGGCCGCAGTGTGCCAGGTGACGGGAAGGGTGCCCGGTTTCGGGCACAACGTCTCGCACTCGCATCGACGCACGAAGCGTCGCTTCGACCCCAACATCCAGAAGAAGAGCTATTACGTGCCCTCGCTCGGCCGCCGGGTGACGCTCACCCTCTCGGCCAAGGGCATCAAGGTCATCGACAGCCGCGGCATCGATGCGGTCGTCGCCGAGCTCATCGCGAAGGGGGTCAAGCTCTAATGGCGAAGAAGGCGCAGGACGTCCGCCCCATCATCAAGCTCCGCTCCACCGCGGGTACGGGGTTCACCTACGTGACGAAGAAGAACCGCCGCAACACCCCGGATCGGCTCGTGCTCAAAAAGTACGACCCGGTGGTCCGCAAGCACGTCGAATTCCGTGAGGAGCGCTAGACCATGGCGAAGAAGAGCAAGATCGCGAAGAACGAGCAGCGCAAGCGCATCGTGGCCCGCTACGCCGAGCGCCGTGCCGCGCTGAAGAAGCAGCTGGTCGACCCGAACGGCACCGACGAGTCCCGCGAGGAGGCCCGCGTCGCGCTGCAGAAGCTGCCCCGCGACGCCTCGCCCGTGCGCGTGCGCAGCCGCGACGGCATCGACGGCCGTCCGCGCGGCGTGCTGTCCAAGTTCGGCGTCTCGCGCGTCCGCTTCCGGGCGATGGCCCACCGGGGCGAGCTGCCCGGCGTGACCAAGTCGAGCTGGTAGCGCGCACCCTCTCCCGCAGCCGGGGCGGGGCATCCTTCGGGGCGTCCCGCCCCGGTCCGTTCTCTCCGCGCGCGTGCGGTCGATCGTATGCCGAATCGGCAATCCACCGGTTGCCGGTGGTTCTCTCCGCGCGCGTGCGGTCGATCGCCTCGGCGACCTCACGCAGTGCCGCCGCCGTTCTCTCCGCGCGCGGTCGGGCCCTTGTGAGGGATGTCCGGGCCGAAGGGCGGCGGTTCTCTCCGTTCGCGTGCGCTCCGGCGGGAGCTCGCAGCGGCGCCGGGCCGCCCGAAGCTGGGGGATCACTGGGCAAACACGGTCCGTTTCACGGCGTGTTCCGCGTATTTCCAAGCCTTTCCGGCCTCCGCTGCTAACGTGACGGGCGTCGCCACTGCACCGGACAGGCGCGATCCCCGCGTCGTCCCGCCCCTCGGGCGCGTGGACGGCACACACCAACCGTTTGCATCCCTCGCGGATGAGAACGTCCTGAGGAGGACATATGGCAGACAAGACCGTGAACAAGACCGAGCTCGTCGCCGCCATCGCGGCCGAGACCAACCAGAGCCAGGCGAACGTCGGCAATGTGCTGGACGCCTTCTTCAGCGCTCTGGCCGCCAACGCCGCCAAGGGCGTCAAGGTCACGATCCCCGGCTGGCTGTCGGTCGAGCAGACGCATCGCGCCGCGCGCACGGGACGCAACCCGCAGACGGGCGAGCCGATCAAGATCCCCGAGTCCAAGGGCGTGAAGATCTCGGCCGGTTCCAAGCTGAAGGCCGCCGTCAAGTAGCACGGTCCGCTGAACGGCGATGCGGATCGCGCCCCTCCGGCGCGA
>JAUNLB010000033.1:4548-11845 GCA_030532485.1 Pseudoclavibacter sp. | reverse complement strand
AGACGGGCGCGCCGCCCCGCCCCCCCCCGCCCCGAACCGCATCGCCGTTTCCGCGGGGCGTACGCTGGACTCACCATGTCTCGCTCCCGCTCCGCCCCCGCCGCAGCCCCGATGTCCGAGTCCGGCGGGCCCTCGGCGGGGCGACCGGCCGCCGCGGGAAAGGCCCGAAGGCGAGGACGCGGGAGGCGCCCGGAGGTGCCCGAGGCGGCGCGCTGGTCCCCGGGGGCCGTCCGGCTCGCGGGCCTGGCGCCCGCGCTGCTGCTCGCGGCCGCCGTGCTCGCCGCGATCGGCGCCCTGCTGCTCGGCGGCGGCGCGGCCCCGCTGCAGCTGGCCGATCCCGGCCCCGTCGTCCGCTGGGGCGTGCCGCTGCTGCGCCTGGCCTACAATCTGGCCGCCTCGCTGACGATCGGCGCGCTGCTGCTGGCCTCCTGCATCGTCAGCCGCGACTCCCCGGTCTTCGAGCGCAGCATGCGCCTGGCGGGCAACGCATCGGCCGCGTGGGTGGTCGCGACGCTCGGCGCGGCCTTCTTCACCTTCCTGCAGATCACGAATCTGCCCTTCAGCGCGGGCCCCGAGTTCGGGGCCCAGCTGGCCTACTTCTTCACCGAGCTGGATCTGGGGCGCGTCTGGCTGGTGGACCTCGTCATGATCGCGGTGCTCTCGGTCCTCGCCTTCGCGGTGCGCAGCGAGTGGGGAACGGGCCTGTCGACGCTGCTGGCCCTCGCCTGCCTGTGGCCGCTCGCCTCCCAGGGGCACGCGGCCGGTGCGGCGAACCACGAGACCGCGGTCGGGGGCATCACGATGCACTACATGGGCGCGGCGGTCTGGCTGGGAGGTCTGGCGGCGTTCGCGCTGCTCGCCCGCGGCATGGACGAGCTGGAACGCCTGCGCGCCCTGGAGCGCTTCAGTCCCCTGGCGCTCGTCTCCTTCGCGGTGGTGGGCTTCTCGGGCGTCGTCGCGGGGGTGGTCAACGTCGGCTCCTGGCAGGGCCTGGCCGAGCCGTACGGGCGGCTCGTCGTGCTCAAGGCCGCCGGACTGCTCGCCCTGGGCGCAGCCGGCGCCCTGCAGCGCAGCCTGCTGATCCGGCGGATGCGCACCGCGGTCGACACGGGCCGGGCCGGCGCCGCACCCCTCGCCTGGCTCGTGGGCGCCGAGCTCGTGCTCATGGGCGCCGTGGCGGGCCTGGCCGCGGGGCTCGGCCGCACCCCGAGCGTGACCCCGCAGCTCACGGCCGAGGAGCTGGCCGACCCGACGCCCGCGCAGATCCTGAGCGGCAACACGCTGCCGCCCCCCTTCGAGCCGGTCCGGCTGCTGACGGAGTGGCGGCTGGACCCGGTGTGGACCTCGCTGTGCGTCATCGGCACCGTCGCCTACCTGGCCGGCTACCTCAAGCTGCGCCGACGAGGGGACGCCTGGCCCCTCCAGCGGCTCGTCTTCCTCCTGCTCGGCTGCGGCACCCTGCTGTACCTCGTGAACGGCGCCCTCGTGGTCTACGGGCAGTTCCTCTTCAGCTTCCACATGACCGAGCACATGGTGCTCTCCATGCTCGTGCCCGTCTTCCTCACCCTCTCGGCCCCGATGACGATGCTCCTGCGCGCCACCGAGGCGCGGCGGGACGGCTCGCTCGGCCCGCACGAGTGGGCGATGAAGATCGTCCACTCCAGGTGGAGCGCCTTCTTCTCCCACCCGGTGGTGGCCTGCGTCCTGTTCGCCTTCTCGCTGCTCGTCTTCTACTACACCCAGCTGTTCCGCTGGGCGGTCACCAACCACATCGGGCACATGTGGATGATCGCCGACTTCCTGTTCGTCGGCTACTTCTTCACCCAGTCGCTCGTCGGCATCGACCCCCTGCCCGCCCGCGCCCAGTACCCGCTGCGCCTGTTGAGCCTCGTGCTCGTCATGACCTTCCACGCCTTCTTCGGCATCAGCATCATGACCGGCACGGGACTGCTCATGGCCGACTGGTTCGGGGCGACCGGTCGCGCCTGGGGACCGGACGCGATCACCGACCAGCAGCTGGGCGGCGCGATCGCCTGGGGGATCGGGGAGCTGCCGACCGTGATCCTGGCGATCGCCGTGGCGGTGCAGTGGTCGAAGTCCGACGAGCGCGAGCAACGCCGCCGGGACCGGCAGGCCGCCCGGGACGGGGACGCCGAACTGGCCGCCTACAACGAGAAGCTCGCCGCCCTGGCCGCGGCCGACGAGCGGCGGGAGGGCCGTTCGTGATCACCCTCACGCCCGAGCAGCAGGGCGTGTTCGACGCGATCGAGGGCACGCGCGACCACCTGTTCGTGACCGGCAGGGCGGGCACCGGCAAGTCGACCCTGCTGAACCATCTCGCCTGGCACTCCGGCAAACAGCTGGTCGTCACGGCCCCCACCGGCGTGGCGGCGCTGAACGTGGGCGGGCAGACGATCCACTCCCTGTTCCGCCTGCCGATCGGCCTGATCGGCTCCTCCCGGATCGAGCAGCCCGGCGAGGTGCGCAGGCTGCTGAACACGATCGACACGCTCGTCATCGACGAGGTGTCGATGGTCTCCGCCGACCTCATGGACGCGATCGACCGCTCCCTGCGGCAGGCCCGCTCCCGGCCGGACGAGCCGTTCGGGGGCGTGCAGACCGTCATGTTCGGCGACCCCTTCCAGCTCTCGCCGGTCCCGCCCAGAGAGCCGGAGGAGCGGGCGTGGTTCCGGGACAACTACCGTTCGGCCTGGTTCTTCGACGCCAAGGTCTGGCTGCAGGCGGAGCTGCGCATCCACGCGCTGCGCGAGATCCACCGTCAGCACGACGAGGAGTTCAAGCGCATCCTGAACGCGGTCAGGTACAACCGGGTGACCGCCGAGATGGCGGCCCGGCTCAACGAGACCGGCGCCCGGCCCGCGCCCGAGGACGGGACGATCACGCTGGCCACCCGCAACGACGCGGTCGCCCGGATCAACCGGGAACGGCTGGAGCGGCTGCCCGGCCGGGCCATGACCGCCCACGCCGAGGTGGCGGGCGACTTCGGCGGCGTCTACCCGGCCGACGAGCAGCTGGACCTCAAGGAGGGGGCGCAGGTGATGTTCCTGCGCAACGATCCGGACGCCCGCTGGGTCAACGGCTCGATCGGCCGGGTCGCCCGCATCGATCGGAACGTGCACGTGGAGATCGACGGCGAGCAGCACGAGGTCGAGCCGATCGTGTGGGAGAAGCTGCGGTACTCCTACGAGTCGGGCGATTCGGAGATCTCCCGGGAGGTGGTGGGGGAGTTCACGCAGTTCCCGCTGCGCTTGGCCTGGGCGGTCACGGTCCACAAGTCCCAGGGCAAGACCTACGACCGCGCGGTGGTGGACCTCGGCCGCAGGGCCTTCTCGCCGGGGCAGACCTACGTGGCGCTCTCGCGCGTCCGTTCCCTGGAGGGTCTGTATCTGAGCAGGCCTTTGCAGCCCGCGGACATCTTCGTCGACGAGGATGTCATGCGTTTCATGCGGCAGCTGGCCGCGAGCTCCCGGTCCTCCGAGTGAGTTGAACTCAGGCCGAGCTTGCGCGATCGCCCGGAAGCTGCCATGATACGGACTGCAAAGTTAATTGCAGATACAACCATCCACGAAGGAGTTCCCATGACCACGAACCTCGACGGCTGGACCGCCGGCACCTGGGAGATCGACCCCGCGCACTCCGGCCTCCAGTTCCAGATCCGCCACCTCGCCATCTCGAAGGTGCGCGGCTCCTTCGAGCGCTTCTCCGGCGAGATCGTCACCGGCGAGACCCCCGAGCAGTCCCGGGTCCGGGCCGAGATCGAGACCGACTCGGTGACCACCGGCAACGCCGACCGCGACGCGCACCTGCGCGGCGGCGACTTCTTCGACGTCGAGGCGCACCCGCGTGCGACCTTCGTCTCGACCGCGGTCCGCCCCTCCGGCGACGGCTTCCTGGTGGAGGGCGAGCTGACCATCAAGGGCGTCACCAAGCCCATCGCCATCGAGGCCGAGTTCGGCGGCATCGCCGACGACGCCTACGGCAGCCGCCGCCTGGGCCTGGAGGGCGAGCTGACCCTCGACCGGCGCGAGTTCGAGCTGGGCTTCAACGTGCCGGACGCCACCGGCGGCCTGGTGCTGGGCAACGACGTGAAGCTCTCGCTGGAGATCCAGGCGGTCCTGCAGAAGTAGCCTCCGCAGAAGCAGCCCCGGCGCGAATGGGGGAGGCGGCCGCCTCGGATTCGGCCGCCTCCCATCCGCGTGTCTCGTGTCGGGGCGTGTCCGGAGCCCGTTCCACGGTCCTCGGTTCAGGAAGGGGTTCCCACGACCACACGTCACACGGTTTTGGTGCCCGAACATCCCCCAACATTCGGACGTGTCCCAGCCTAAAGGGGGCGGGTGCGATCCTGCCAGCCCCCACTTTCCAGGGCACGGCCGATCACGAGCTTCTTTCGCTAGTGCCGCCCCGCTTGTGCGGAGTGTATAACCCTCGCGGGGGTGGCTTATGGAGACTGCTGCGTTCTGAGCGAAGCTTCGCGAAAAAATCTCAATAAAGCTGAGTTTGTCTCCCGGCGCGTGCTCCCGCCGCCCCTCGGCCCCGCCCGGTGTCCGGGCAAGCCCGGCGGAAGGCGTGCCGATGGGCGCCCGTGCAGCCGGCGGTGGTTAGTGTCGAGGCATGTTGCAGCAGATCCGACGCGTGGGACAGCACGCGGCGATATACGCCATGTACCGTCAGGAGCTTCTGGACGAGATGCTCGTCGAGCGGCTCGGGGAGTACCGCTGGGACGCCGACCACCAGGCCCGGCGCCTCCTGTTCTCCTCGGACCGCGGCGAGGTGGCCGCCACCTCGCACCTGCTCGCCTCGATCGCGGCGAGGCCCGCCTCCCTGCTCTGGGGATTCGCGGAGCCCTTCGCCCCCTATGTCGGCCCGGAGCCGCTGGCCGACCGCATCCGGCGGCTGGGCGAACAGCACGGCCTGGACGAGCTGACGCGGCAGGAGGTCGAGTACGAGCTCGCCCCCGAGGAGGACCAGGCCGAGGGCATCGCCCTCATGGCGCACGACGTGGGCATGCTCGGGGTCGAGTTCTTCGGCCCGGACAAGGTCTACTACACCTTCCCGACCGGCGGGGGCTCGCGGCAGGTCCTGCTGCTCGAGGGCCTCTCCGCCCCGGTGCCCGAGGTGACGATCGACGGCCTCTTCCCGCGTCTGGCCCGCTACCTCATGGGCGTGGACGACATCGCCTGGTCGCTGGAAGGGCTCGTCAGGCTGCTGCCCGGTTGGCGCTTCGAGCAGATCGCCGCCTCGCCGCAGGCGCAGCGCCTGCGGGTCATCGACGCGGAGGGGGCCTCCTTCTCGGTCGCCATCACGCGCGACGCCCAGGGGCGGGTCTCCGACATCGGCCTGCAGGGCGTGGACCGGCCCGGGCGGCCTGCCTCGGGGGAGGGCGGGTGAGCGCGGAGCCCCAGCTGGTCCTGGAGTGGGGCGAGCGGGGTCTGGCCGCCTGCCCCGGCCGGGCCGTGGCCGTGGCCTCGGCCCACGGCTTCGAGACGGGCGCGGCGGCGGCCCTGCTGCGCGAAGCCCGCCGCGACCCGGACCGTCTCGTGCTCGCGAGCGGCCTGGAGGAGGCGGCGGACACGGCCCGGCGGCTGCTGGCCGAGCAGCTGCGGCTCGGCCGCCGCCTGCCGATCGCCATCGTCGCCGCGGGCGGGTACTGGCCGGACGGTGCGCCCAGGTGGAACGTCGGGGACCTGCTCGCCGCGGGGGCTCTCGTGGACGCGCTGTGCGAGGCGGGGATCGACTTCCATTCGCCGGCCTGCGCGGTGGCCTCCGCCGCCTATGTGGAGCTGCGCGGCGCGGTGCGCCACCTCGTCTCGGCGGAGCGCACGGGTCGAGTCGGGGCGGTCGAGAACGGCCCGGTCTGAACGGCCCGCTCGGGGCGGTCGAGAACGGCCCGGTCAGGACTTCGGGGAGATGGACTTGGCCAGTTCGCGGAAGCGGCGGGGGCGGACGCGGTACAGGCTCCAGGTACCGCTCTGCTCCCGGGTGCAGAAGCCGGCCGAGAGCAGGACTCGGAGGTGGTGGGAGATGGTGGGCTGAGTCCGGTCCAGCTTGGAGACCAGTTCGGTAACCGTCGTCGGGCGCGGCTCGTTCGCGGCGAGCAGCGAGATGATCCGCACGCGGACCGGGTCCGCCAGGACGCTCAGATCGTCTGCGAGGTGTGCGGCGTCCTCCGCGGCGATGGGTTGTCCGCCCTCGATGCCGGGCCAGGCGCGGATGTCGAATCGTGGTTCGGCTGAGGTCGATGTCTTGCGAGGGGTGCTCATGATGCATCACGATACGTCGATATCAACCTCGTGCCAAGGGATCCGGCGAATTCCTGCCATACTCACACCTCGGCCCAAGCGGGCGCATCCGTGCCGCCCGGCTCCAAGCGGTGTGCGGCGGCTCAGCGTCCGCCGGCGGCCTCGGCCCGGTCCCGTCCAAGCCGCGTGCGGCGGCTCAGAACCGGTCCGGCGAGCGACCGATCCCGTGCACGACCTCCACGTCCGCGTGCCGATCGAAGCGGTATCCGGTCCCCCGGACGGTGCGGACGATCTCCCCGTAGTCGCCGAGCTTCGCGCGCAGGCGGCGCACGTGCACGTCGATGGTCCGCTCGTTCGGCTGCTCGGCCTGCGCCTGACGCCACAGCACGTCGATGATCTCCTCGCGTCCGACGGTCCTGCCCTCCCGGAGCACGAGCGCCTGCAGCAGCTCGAATTCGCGGTAGGTCAACTCGGCGTTCCGACCGTCGACGAGCACCCGGCGGCGGCTGGTGTCGATCACGACCCCCGTCTGCTCGGCCGCCTCCCGTTCCGGGGCGGCGTGCTCCGCCAGGGCCTGGGGGTCCTGCAGGGCGAGGCGCACGACGTCCACGTCCCGGCCTCCTGCGCCCCGGGGGGCCAGGGCCACCGCCGCATGGGTCTCCGCGTGCGGGGCGATGCGGCCGACCGCCTGCTTGAGCTCTTCCACCAGGCGGACCAGGGTCGTGCCGTCGAGTTCGGCCTTGGCCTCGTCCAGGCCCACGTAGAACACGAAGCCCCTGGCCTCCCGGGGCTGTCCGGCGCTCGCATCGCCGGTCCTGCTCTCGGGCGCGGCGTTCACGGGGCGCAGGCGGCGGACCGGATTCGGCGAGGCGGTGCGGTCGCGGTCGGTGCGGCGGTTCGGGAGGGGGCGTCCGGCGCCGCGGCGGACGGGGACGGTCGCGGGAGCGGAGACGAGGTGAGCGGTCGACACGGTGGGAAGGCCTTTCCAGACGATGCCCTCGGGCGGCCGGGGAGGGCCGGGCCCCGAGGCGGGGTCC
>JAUNLB010000033.1:875-4538 GCA_030532485.1 Pseudoclavibacter sp. | reverse complement strand
GCGATGCGGCGGGCGGGACCGCCCCCTCGAGTCTCGAGGCGGGTGCGGTCCGGCACGTCCCGGGGCCGAGTGCGGCGCGGCGGGACGGGAGAAGGGGCGGGGCCGGAACGTTCCGGCGTGCGTTCAGCGGCGCATTCGACAGCACGCGCCGCCGAGGGGCGCCATCGCCCCGGCGGTCCCCGTCACCTCGAGGGCGAACCCGGGTCGCTGCGTGCTGGTCATGCGCAAAAGTATGACGGCGAGGTTCGTGGACTGTCAACCGTTTCGCCCCCGTCCCCTCGCGCGCGGGCCTTCAGTCGGTCACGCCGTAGAGCCGGTCGCCCGCATCGCCCAGCCCGGGCGTGATGAAGCCCTGTTCGGTCAGGCCGTCGTCGAGCGCGCCCAGCACGATCGTCACGTCCCGGTCCGCGAAGCGCCGCTCCATGAGTTCCAGTCCCTCGGGGGCCGCGACCAGGCAGATCGCCGTCACCTGCCCGGCGCCCGCGTCCAGGAGGAACTGGACGGCCGCCGCCAGCGAACCGCCGGTCGCGAGCATGGGGTCGAGCACGAAGCAGCGGCGGCGGTCGAGATTGCCCGGCAGCCGTTTCGCGTAGGTCTCCGGCTGCAGCGTCTGCTCGTCGCGGCGGATGCCGAGGAAGCCGACCTCCACGCTCGGCATCAGTCTGACGAAGCCGTCCAGCATGCCGAGTCCGGCCCGGATGATCGGCACCACGAGCGGCTTGGGCGAGGAGACCCGCAGGCCCCGGGTCTGTGCGACCGGCGTGTGCAGCGGCATCTCCTCGAGGCGCACCTCCCGGGTGGCCTCGTAGCCGAGCAGCGTCACCAGCTCGTCCACCAGGGCGCGGAAGATCGGGGAGGGCGTGGAGGCGTCCCGCAGCATCGTGAGCTTGTGGCTGATGAGGGGATGGCGGACGACATGGACGCGCATGCTGCCAGGCTAGCCGCCCGAGCCGCCGCTCGGGGGAACCGCGTGCGGTGTCGGGGCGGAGGCCGCGATGGGAGGATGGGGGCCAGGGAAGGAGGCGGGATGCTCGCGGTCGAGGAGCGGCTCATGCGGGAGGCGATCGCCGAGGCGCAGGCGGCGTCGGAGAGCGACGACGTGCCGGTCGGGGCGATCGTGGTCGACGCCGCGGGTACGATCGTCGGCCGCGGCCGGAACGAGCGGGAGGCCGGCAACGACCCCACCGCCCACGCCGAGATCGTCGCCATGCGCCGGGCCGCCTCCCGGCTCGGTCGCTGGCGGCTCGACGGGTGCACGCTCGTGGTGACGCTGGAGCCGTGCGTCATGTGCGCGGGCGCGATGCTCGCCGCCCGCATCCCCCGCCTCGTCTACGGGGCGTGGGACGACAAGGCGGGGGGCGCCGGTTCCGCCTACGATCTGGTCCGGGACCGTCGGCTGCCGATGCGCGCCGAGGTCGTCGCGGGGGTCCTGGAGGCCGAGTGCGCCGGGCTGCTGCGCGACTTCTTCCGAGAGCACGGCCGAGAACGGCCCCGCTGAGCGTCCGCCCCCGGCCGAAGGGGGGTCCGCGCCGCGTCGGCGGCTCCCGCGGCGGGGTCTATCCCGGGCAGGTGGCGAGCAGCGCCGCGTCCACGACCGCCTGGGCCGGCTCCAGGCGGGGATCGGCACCGTAGTCGGGCGGCGAGGCGGTCCAGGACACCGTGACCTGCCTGGCCCCGTCCGGGGTGGAGAAGGAGAGCATCCGGAACCCCAGCCCGGAGCCCATGTGGCCGTAGACCATGCCGGGCTCCCCGATCTGCAGCTGCGCGGTCGCCCCCGGGCCGGCCGGGGCGAGCGGGCCGGGCCGGCTCCCCGGATCGGCGGCCTCCGTCCGCTCCGGCGCCGGCGGGGCGGGGGACGCGGCCGGAGCCGGGCAGGGGTCCTCGCGCCCCTGCACGCCGATCCCGTAGCCCCAGGCGTTGAGGCGCAGGTATTCGGCCAGCCGGGCCCGGTCCAGGTACTCCCCGCGCATCACGGCCCGGAAGAAGGTGTTCACCTCGCCCACCGTGGAGACCACGCCGCCCGCGCCCGCCCAGATCGAGCCGGACTGCCGGGTGACGTCCACGTAGACGCCGGACTCGGTGAAGTAGCCGTGGGCCATGCCCTCGGGGGTCTCCAGGCCGCTCGGCAGGAAGGTCGTCTCGGCCCCGATCGGCTCGGCCACGCGCTCCCTGATCAGTTCCGCCAGGGGCCGCCCGCCCGCCCGCTCCAGGACCAGGCCGAGCACGAGGTAGTTCGTGTTGGAGTATTCGAAGGAACTGCCGGGCGCGAAGCGCCACGGCTGCTCCCGGACCCGTTCGACGAGCTCCTGCTCCTCGTAGTCGGCCGTCAGCACGCCGGGCAGGGAGCGCACGTCCGCCAGATCGAAGGTGCCGATGTACTCGGGGGCGCCGGAGGTGTGATCGGCGAGCATGCGCAGGGTCACCGGCGCGGGCGGGGAGAGCAGCCCGGGGGCGTGGCGCTCGACGTCGTCGTCCAAGGAGAGCCGTCCCTCCTGCACGAGCTGCATGAGGATCACCCCGATCATGCTCTTGGTGATGCTCGCCACGCGCACCGGGGCGAGCGGGTCGGCGGCCTGCCCGTCGCCGTAGCGGCGCTCGCCCAGGGAGGAGCGCCAGACGCCGTGCTCGTCGCGCACCTCCACGAGCACGGCCGGTGCGCCCGCGTCCATCAGACGGTGCATGGCCTGCTGGACGTCCTCCGTCCGGAACTCGGCCTGTTCGGTGGGCACGAGCGGCAGCTCCGGGGGTTCGGGCGCAGCGCCGGGCGAGGCCGCGCAGCCGGCGAGCGCCAGCGCGCAGGCGATCGCGAGCACGACGCGGATCGGCCTGGATCGACGGGGGTTCGGCACGGGACTCCTCGGCTCGGCGGCCGACGCGCTGTGCGCCGGCCATCGGACATTGTGGGGGGCCGCCCGCGCCGCGGCCTGCACGGAGCCTGGGAGGCGTGGCGCGGCCGCTGGCGCGACCCGCGCGAAGCGGGCAGACTGGTCCGGCCCGCGCCACGCGGGCGACCAGGAGACCGGCGATCGACGCCGTCTGCAATCGCTCCTGCGCGCCGCGCTCCGCGGGCGACAGGACACCGACGAAAGCGAAAGAAGGAGACCGCATGGCCACGCAGCCGCGGAACGCCACCGACCGACCCATCCACGAACTGCTCGCCGACCGCTGGAGCCCGCGCGGCTTCGACCCGAGCGCGGAACTGCCCGACGAGGATCTGCGCGCGATCTTCGAGGCGGTCCGCTGGACCCCCTCGGCGAACAACACCCAGCCGTGGAAGTTCATCGTCGCCCGCCGCGGCACGGACGGCTTCGACCGGATCGTGGACGGCCTGATGGGCTTCAACCAGGACTGGGCCCCCGCCGCCTCGGCGCTCGTGATCCTGCTCACCGAGCGGGAGCGGGACGGCAAGCCGCTTCGCTGGGCCGAGTACGACCTGGGCCAGGCGGCCGCTCACCTGACCTTCCAGGCCGAGGCGCTCGGCTACCGGGTGCACCAGCTGGGCGGCATCCGGGCCGATGCGCTGCGCACCTCCTTCGAGGTGCCCGAGTCGCTGGAGATCGTCAGCGGGCTGGTGCTCGGACGCCACGCGAGCGGTGAAGAGGTCCCGGAGGGGATCCGGGCGCGCGATGCGGCGCAGCGCGAGCGCAAGCCCTATGACGAGCT
>JAUNLB010000033.1:0-864 GCA_030532485.1 Pseudoclavibacter sp. | reverse complement strand
GCCGGGGCGTGGTGGTGACCGGCGTAAGCCGCCGGGCCGGCATCGGCTTCGCGATCGCCCGCCGGGCGGCCGAGCTGGGCGCCGACGTGTTCTGTCACCACTTCGCCCCGCACGACGCGCAGCAGCCCTGGGGCGCCGACGAGATCGACGCGGTGCTCGAGGGGGTGCGGGAGCGCGTGCGGCCGGGTGGGGCGTTCGGGCAGCTGCACGCGGATCTGGCGGACCCGGCCCAGCCGGCGCGGGTGCTGGCCGCCGCTCGGAGGGCGCTCGGGCGGGTGGACGGGCTGGTCGTCAACCAGGCGATGAGCGGTTCGGACGGTCCGCTCTCGAGCATCACGGCCGAGGAACTGGACCGGCACTGGGCCGTGGACGGGCGGGCGAGCCTGCTGCTCGCCCAGGCCTTCGCGGCGGGGCACGAGCCCGGCCGGCACGGATCGATCGTGTTCCTGACCTCCGGGCAGGGCCAGGGGCCCATGCCGGGCGAACTGGCCTATGCGGCGGCGAAGGCCGCCGTCGCGGGGGTCCTGGCGACCCTGGAGGACGAGCTGGCGCCGCTGGGGATCCGGGTGAACGCCGTCAACCCCGGCCCCGTGGACACCGGGTATTTCACGCCGGAGCTGCATCGCGCGCTCGCCCCCGCGCTGCCCTTCGGCCGGGCGGGGCAGCCGCAGGACGCCGCCAGGCTCGTGTGCTGGCTGCTGAGCGGGCAGGCCGGCTGGGTCTCGGGTCAGACCCTCCACGCCGAGGGCGGCTTCGCGCGGCACCGCATCGGCCTGTGCGGGGAGCTGCCCGAGTGAAGCGGGACACCGAGCGAACCGGAGACCCGAAGCGGAAACACGGGCCGTGTCGCACTCGGCCCATGTC
>JAUNLB010000220.1 GCA_030532485.1 Pseudoclavibacter sp. | reverse complement strand
TGCCCTGCTCCCCGGAAATCCAGCGGATCTTCACCCACCCCATCACCGGCAGCGTGCTCGCCGTGGACCGATACGCGCCCGGACCCGCACTCCGCCGCCTGCTCACCGCCCGCGACGGCCACTGCCGCTACCCCGGCTGCACCCGGCAGGCCGAAGACTGCGACGCCGACCACACCACCCCCCACCGGCAAGGCGGGCCGACCGCGAACAGCAACCTCGCCCTCCTGTGCCGACACCACCACCGAACCAAACACACCCCCGGCTACCAGCTGAAACAAACCGAGGACGGGGAACTGGAATGGACCACCCCCGCCGGGCAACGACTCATCGACCTCCCGGAGCGCACGCACTTGCCCGGCACCCTCCGCCGACGAGTGGTCTTCCAACCCAGCCACACCCGCCCCGGCACCGCCAACCCTGACGTCGTCACCGAACCCACACCCCGGGGCCGGGGCTGGGGCGCGCCAGAAGAACCGAACTGGAACGACCCCACCGTCCGAACCACCTACCTACGCACCTACGACCCGCTCGGCAACCCCCGACCCGAATACGCACCCGAACACACACCGAAACCCCTGCCGACACCAGACCCCGAACCAGAGCCAGACTCCGACCCCGAATTCGACGAACCGCCCTTCTGAGCACCATGACGAAAACGGGGCCACCGGGCACGGCGGCGTGCTCCCGTACCGGCAGACCCGGTTCGCCGCTATCGCCCGAGCCCCCGAGACACGACACCGGCTCGAACGGTTTTCGCAACAAGAGCAAACCAATCCGGCCTGTCTCGACTCGACGGTCGGCCGCACTCGATATGTCCTGATCTGCCTGCGTCGCCTGCTTCTGCTGCCCGCCCGGGACCGGGAGTCGACAGGGGACGACACTGCGGCCGTATCCGCGGCGGGATTGTCGACACCCGGACGACGATCCCGCCGCCGAGGACCGGTGGAATGGGTCCCGCCCTCGCATCTGCGGGGGTTCTCCGGCGGTCCGGCACGCCGGAGGACGAGGAGCGGAGGAGCACCTGATGCACGTCTGGCGGAAATGGATCCTGCCCATAGCGAAGGGGGTGCTCCTGCTCGTCGCGGTCGTCTCGCTCGCCGTCCTGGCCTTCTCGCCGGGCGGCGGGCGGGACGAGGCCGTCCCCACGGGCGCCCTGGCGGACCCGGAGGTCTCGCCGGTGCGTGCCACGGTCACGAACGACCTCTCGGTCCCCGCCTCCGTGCGGGCGGACGACGCCCAGGAGGGCAAGGCGCCGCTCTCCGGCACGATCGTCGACGTGTTCGTCCAGAAGGACGCCGAGGTCACCGCCGGTCAGGTGCTCGCCTCCATCCGGCAGGAGAAGCCCCGCGAACCGATCCAGAACCCGGACGGGACCACCACCCCGAGGGAACCGGAAGTGCTCTGGGAGGACGTGACCGCCCCGGCCACCGGCCGGATCGTGCGGCTCGACATGATCGCCCGCCAGGAGGTGACGGCGGGCCAGGTCGTGGTGCGGGTCACCCCGTCGACCCTGATCGTGGAGGGGAACATCCCGGCCGCCCAGCGCTACCGGCTGGCGGAGCAGCCCAGCGGCGCGCAGGTGACGATCCCCGGCGGGCCCGAAGCCTTCGAGTGCACCGATCTGCGCATCGACTCGGGCTCCGCCGAGCAGGGCACGGAGGACGCGCAGACCGCCGGACAGGCAAGCACGACCGACGGAGCCTCGTCCCGCTCGCGGGTCTCCTGCCGGGTGCCGGACGGGGTGCAGGCCTTCGCGGGCCTGGAGGCGACCATGCTCGTCCACGCCGGGGTCGTGGAGGACGTGCTGACGCTGCCGACGACGGCGGTGCGGGGCGCCTCGGGCTCCGGCCGGGTGATCGTGCTGGGCGCCGACGGCTCCCGGGAGGAGCGGCAGGTCGTGCTCGGCCTCTCGGACGGGACGGTGATCGAGATCCGGGAGGGCCTGGTCGAGGGGGAGCGGGTGCTGGAGTTCTTCCCCGGCCAGCCCTCGCCGAGCGAGACGTGCACGATCGACCAGGTGGACGGGCGCGAGTACTGCGAGCGGATCGAACCCGGCGGGACCCCGGGCGAAGGCTCGCCGGAGCAGACGCCGGAAGCGTCCGTCTCGAAGTCGCAGGAGGCGCGCGCATGAGTCTTCTGGTGTTGGAGGGGGTGATGAAGGAGGTGCGGACGGTGGAT
>JAUNLB010000032.1:13280-21249 GCA_030532485.1 Pseudoclavibacter sp. | reverse complement strand
CCTCAGCCCGCCGGCTGACTCAGCCCGGCCGACGGTGCAACCATCTGCGACGGTGCAGATCGCTCGCCCCGTGCTCCCGGATCGCGGCGAAGTGCGCCTTCGTGCCGTAGCCCTTGTTCGCGGCCCAGCCGTAGGGCGCGTAGGCCTCCTGCGCCGCGCAGGCGATCATTCGCCGGTCCCGCTCCACCTTGGCGACCAGGGCCGCGCCGGCCACGCTCGCGCAGTCCCGGTCCGCCTTGGCGCGCACCGTGATCCGCAGCGGGTGACGCAGCCGCGGCCCGAGCCAGTCGTGCGTCCCGTCCAGCAGGACCGCCGCCTCGGCGACCGGCACGCCCGCCTCGTGCAGACCCGCCAGCGCCCGCACCGCCGCCGCCGCGAGCGCCGCCGCGATGCCGTCCCGCTCGATCTCCGCCGCGCTCGCGAAACCGATCGCGTACGGCGCCCAGGCCTGCACGGCCGGCTCCAGCTCGCTGCGCCGCTTCTCGCTGAGGCGCTTCGAGTCCCGCAGTCCGGCGGGGAAGCGGGCGCTCTCGGCCTCCCGCAGGGCCAGCGCCCCGACCGCGACGGGGCCGGCGATCGCGCCGCGCCCCACCTCGTCCACGCCGATCACGAACGGGGCGTCGCGCAGCAGCGTCCGCTCCAGCTCCAGCGTCGGCTCCACGACGGGCACGGCCTCAGCCCTGCTCGTCGGGGTCGCGGTTCGGTACGGCCGCGAAGACCTCCGGATGGCTGCTGAGCCAGCTGAAGCGGTTCAGCGGCCAGTTCACCAGGAAGGCGCGACCCACGACGTTCTCCACCGGCACGAAGCCGCGGCTCGGCAGATCCTGGTGGAAGCGCGAGTCCTCCGAGTTGTAGCGGTTGTCGCCCATGACCCACAGCTGGCCCTCGGGCACCACGACGTCGAAGCCGATGCCGGAGGCCGCGTGGTGCCCGTGCAGCCGCACGTAGGGCTCCGAGACGGGCATCTCGTTGATCGTGATCTGCCCGTAGGCGTTGCAGCACACGACGTGGTCGCCGGGCAGGCCGATGATCCGCTTGATGAGCGCGTCCGAAGAGTCCTCCGGCTTGAGGGCCACCGCCTCCAGCGCGCCGTCCACGATGGAGCGCAGCGGCGGCTTGGCGGGCTCGGGCGGGACGTTCAGCCAGCCGCCCGGGTCGCGGAACACGATCACGTCCCCGCGGTCCAGGCCCACCCAGTCGACGGGCAGCACGTTGACGAGCACGTGGTCGTCGACCAGCAGGGTCTCGCTCATGGAGGCCGAGGGGATGAAGTAGGGGCGGACCAGATAGGACTTCACGAGCATCGAGACGACGATCGCGAGGGCCGCCACCACGAGCATGTCCCGCAGGAAGAGCCCCGGGCTCGAGGCGGGCGGCGGGGAGGGTTTTGCGCCGGCCAGGTCGAGCTCGGCCACATCCTCCTCGCCCTCCTCCGCCCCCTCGTCCGCGGCGAGGAGTGCGGCGGAGAGGGGCACGGCCTCCTCCTCGTCGGGTGCGGGGGACGCTGCGCCCTCGAAGGCGCGACGGTGCCGCCCGGCCGGCCCGATTCGGCCGTGCCGGGCCCCGAAGCCCCCCGACTCCGCCTGCGTCATGCGCTCGCCCGGCGCGGTTCGGACTAGGACTCGCGCTTCTCGCGGATCTTCGCCGCCTTGCCGCGGCGGCCGCGCAGGTAGTACAGCTTCGCGCGGCGCACGTCGCCGCGGGTGACGACCTCGAGCTTGTCGATGATGGGCGAGTGCACGGGGAAGGTGCGCTCCACGCCGACCTGGAAGCTGATCTTGCGGACCGTGAAGGTCTCGCGCACACCGGCGCCCTGCCGACCGATCACGACCCCCTGGAAGACCTGCACGCGCGAGCGGTTGCCCTCGACGATGTTGACGTGCACCTTGACGGTGTCGCCGGGGCGGAACTCCGGGATGTCGCTGCGAAGCGAGGCCGCGTCGACGGCGTCGATGAGGTTGGTCATGATGTCGCTCTCTGCGCCCGCCACAGGTCGAACGCGAAGGTCGGAGGGAAGCTGCGTGCATCGCGGAACCCCCGGATCCCCTGTGGCAGAGCCGAGCCGCGGCACAAGCGTTGATTGTCGCACACGCCGCGCCGGCGCGGCAAGCCGGCGCGGGCTACGGTCCACGAGTGGAACGAGGGGTCACTCCGCGTCCCGCACGGGCCGCTCCGGGTCCCAGTCGTCGGCGACGGGGGCCGCGTTCGCGCCGAAGTTGACGCCGGGCCGCTGCGAGTCGATGCGTGCGGGCCCGCCCGGCCCCCTCGAGCTGCCGGGCATGCCCGCCGCATCCCCGTCGGCCGCCGGCGAGTCGGCGTCGACCACCGTGATGACGGTGCCGGCGCCCGGCCCCCTCGCGGGCGTGCGCCCGCCCATCGCCGAACGGACCCGCTCGCCGGCGATCCGGCGCATCCGCCGCCACAGCACGAAGACCGTCGCGGCGCTCGCCGCGATCGCCAGCACCGTCACGAGGTTCTGCGCGCCCTCCCCCAGGGGGCCCGCGACGCCCCACAGCAGCCAGTTGCCCGCCAGCAGCAGCGCCTCGCCGGGCGGGAGGGCGCCGTCGGCCTCCCGCACGTCCGGGCGCAGCCGGATCAGCAGGGCCGCCGCGGCCAGCAGCAGGAAGGACACCGGCATGGCCAGCAGCAGGAGCAGGAATCGTCCCGTCCCGGTGCCGCTGAGGATCCACGCCACGAGCAGCCACACCGGAACCGCGAAGGCCATCGCGAACATGATCCGGCCGAGGAAGCGTCGAACTGCCATGACGCCACGCTACCCCGGCGGTCTGCACGACGCACCGGCGGGCGGCGCAGCATCCCACGAACACCGCCCCCGCAGCCCGACCGTCTGCACGACGCACCGGCGGGCGGCTACGCTTCCCAGCATGATCGAATTGCGCACCCCGGAGGAGATCGAGCAGATGCGGGCGGCCGGGCGCTTCGTCGCGGAGACGCTCCAGGAACTGCGGGATCGCACGCGGGTCGGCACGAACCTGCTGGAGATCGACGAGTGGGCGCACGAGCGCATCCGCGCCCGCGGGGCGAACTCCTGCTACATCGACTACCACCCCTCCTTCGGCGCCTCCCCCTTCGGGAAGGTCGTCTGCACCTCGGTCAACGACGCCGTGCTGCACGGCCTGCCGCACGACTACGCGCTGCGCGACGGAGACCTGCTGACGCTCGACTTCGCCGTGGAGGTGGACGGCTGGGTCTCGGACTCGGCGATCTCGTTCAACGTCGGCACCCAGCGGCCCGCCGACCAGCGGCTCATCGCCGCAACCCGGGAGGCCCTGGACGCCGCGATCGAGCAGGCCCGGGCGGGGCGCCGGCTGGGCGACGTCTCGCACGCGATCGGCGGGGTCGCCAAGCGCTACGGCTATCCCGTGAACGTCGAGTTCGGCGGGCACGGCGTGGGCCGGACGATGCACGAGGAGCCGAGCGTGCCCAATCGCGGCAGGCCCGGCCGGGGCCCGCTGCTGGAACCGGGCCTGGTGATCGCGATCGAGCCCTGGTTCCTGGAGACCACCCGTCGGCTCGTGCAGGACCCCGACGGCTGGACCCTGCGCTCCGCGGACGGCTCGCGCGGCGCGCACAGCGAGCACACGGTCGCGATCACCGACGGCGAACCGGTCGTGCTCACGAGCCGCGAGGGGCTGTAGAGCCGCGGTCCGCGAGCGCGACCAGCCCCAGGCAGCCCGAGGCGATGACCGCGCCGGCGGCGAACATGACCGGGTAGTCGAACCAGGCGTGCAGCGCCGAGAGGATCGCCGGGATCAGGAAGCCGAGGTAGCTGAGCGAGTAGAACACGGCCGTCAGCCCGGCCAGCTCCCCCGGCCGGGCCATGCGCTGCACCTCCAGCAGCCCCGAGACGAGCAGCAGCCCGTAGCCGCAGCCGAGCACGGCCGCCGCCGCGAGCGAGAGCCACGGATCGCGGACGAGTGCCACCCAGGCGGCGAGGGCCATGCCCGGGATCGCGACCGCGAGCCCGGCGATCGTGCCGCGGGCGGTGCCCGGCCGGTCGATGCGCCGGCCCAGACCCTGCACGGCGACCCCGCAGCCCAGCCCGACGAGGCACAGCAGCCCGGCGAAGGCGACGTCCAGGCCACGCACCCGGCCGATCATGAGCCCGGGCAGGATCGCGTAGGCGCTCACCGCGCAGCCGAAGATCCACGGTGCGGCCGGGAGCACCGCCAGCAGGAAGCGCCGCTGCCCGGCCGCCGGGACCCGCAGATCGTCCCGCAGCCGACCGGCTGCCCGCGCCCGGCGCGGCTCCGGCGCGCGCAGCAGGGCGGCGAGCGCCGGCAGCGTCACGACCGCGTGCGCCAGATACGGCAGCTGCCCGGGCAGCGGGGAGAACTGGGCGAGCAGGGCGGCCGCGCCCGCTCCCAGGCCGAAGCCCGCGCTGAGCGAGACCGCCGCCCGTCTCGCACCGGCCCCGGGGTCCGCGTGCGGATCGAAGGGCGCCTGGGAGAGTTCCTTGAGCCAGCTCGTGCCGACCGCCATGGCCAGCCCGAGCGAGAGGCCGGAGAGCACGCGGCCCGCGAAGAGCACCGCCTCGGCGTGGGAGCCGACGGCCAGCACGAGGCTGCCCGCGAGCGCGAGGACGGGGGCCGGGAGCATGAGCGGCCTGCGCCCGTGGCGGTCCGAGAGCGGCCCGCCCAGCAGCATGGCCGGTACGATGCCGAGCACGTAGGCGCCCAGCAGCACGTTGACCGTCAGCGGCGAGAAGTGGTCGAGGGAGCGGTAGTGCACGAGCAGGGGCGTGAACTCGTTGCCGCCCCAGGCCACCGAGAACATGGCGGCCGCCACCGCCGCCCACGCCCCGGGCCGGCGCTCGGCGCGCTCCCCTCCGCTCGCGCCCCGGCTCAGGCCAGCTCCCCCGCGGGCACGGCCGGGTCGTCCAGGGTGGTCAGGCTCGTCTCGATGACGACCCGCAGCGCCCGGGCGACCTGTTCCGGGCTCAGCACCTCCGGCCCCGGAACGTGCACGAAGCCGCCGGGCACGCGGGCTCCGTCGGCGGCGCGCATGCCCTCCAGGGCGTCCATGAGGTGCACGAAGAGGTGGTTGCACACGAAGCCGCCCGCGGACATGGACAGGCTCGCGGGAATCCCCGCCTCCCGCAGGGCGAGCAGGCAGGCCTTGACCGGCAGGGTCGCGCGGTGCGCGAGCGGGCCGTCCGGGACGGCGGGCGCGTCCACCGGCTGGACGCCGGCGTTGTCCGGGATCCGGGCGTCGTCGAGGTTGACCGCGAGCCGTTCCAGGCGGACCCCGTCGGCCGAGCCGTCCAGGCCGGTGGCCAGCACCAGGTCCGGCCGCACCCGCTCGATGGCCTCGCGCAGCCGACGGCCGGCCTCGCCGAACTCGACGGGCAGCAGCAGGGGCGTCAGCGCCGCGCCCGGCACGCCGTCGTCGACGAGGGCGAGCACGGCCCGCCAGGAGGGGTTGTCGGCGACCTCCGCGAAGGGGCCGAAGCCCGTCACGAGCACCCGGGCCGTGCTGCCGCTGCGCACGCCCGCACCCGCCTCGGCCGGCGCTTGCAGCTCGAGCGGCAGCAGCTCGGGGCGCACCCGCCTGGTGCGCTCGATCTGCTGCTCCCGCCGCCAGCCGGCGATCCGGGCGTGGTGGCCGCTCAGCAGCACCTCGGGCACCTCCAGTCCGCGCCACGAGGCGGGCTTGGTGTAGACGGGGTACTCCAGCAGGCCGTCGGCGTGGGACTCCTCGACGAGGGAGTCGGGGTTGCCGACGACGCCGGGCACGAGCCGCGCGACGGCCTCGATCATGGCGGTCGCCGCGACCTCGCCGCCGTTGAGCACGTAGTCGCCGAGGGAGACGAGCTCCACCCGCGCCCGGCGGGCCGTGTCCTGGAAGACGCGCTCGTCGATGCCCTCGTAGCGTCCGCAGCCGAAGACGAGGTGCTCCTCGCCCGACAGGCTCCGCGCCCGCTCCTGCGTGAAGGGGACGCCCGCCGGCGAAGGGAAGATCACGAGCGGCCGCTCGGCGGGGCTCCCGTCGAGGATCCGGTCCAGCGTCGCGCCCCACGGCTCGGGCCGCATGACCATGCCCGCGCCGCCGCCGTAGGGTGTGTCGTCGACGGTCCGATGCCGGTCGCTCGTCGCGTCCCGGAGGTCGTGCACGTGCACCTCCACGAGACCCTGCGTGCGCGCCCTGCCCAGCAGGGACAGCTCGAGCACCCGGAAGAACTCCGGGAAGATCGTGACGATGTCGACGCGCATCGTCCCAGCGTAGCGGGACCGGGGGTTCCCGCTCAGCCGCGGGCGGGGCGGGAGTTCCGGGGCATCGATGTCGGTGCGACTCGGGGTTCCCGCTCAGCCGCGGGCGGGGCCCATGCCCCAGAGCAGGTGCACGAGGGCGCCGCAGGCCGGGCCGACCGCGAGCGCGAGCACGGTGGCCACGACCGCGCCGGGCACGAGCAGCAGCAGCGCGACCGCCGCCAGCGAGGCGGTCCACCAGCCGGCGGCGTACACCGCGTGCCGCTCCCGCGCGAGCACGGCGGAGCCGGTGACGAACAGCGCGCCGGTCGCGCCGGCCGCGAGGGTCAGCGCCGCCAGCACTCCGCCGCCGACGCCGAAGTCCGGGCCCATGAGGGCGATGATCGGGGGACCGACGGACCAGGCGAGCACCGCTCCGACCGCGGACAGGGCGGCGAGTCCCGAAAGCGGGGCCCACAGCGCCCGCCGCCCCGCCGCCAGCCGGTCCACGAAGTACACGACGATCGCGTTCTGGAAGGAGGTCAGGGGGGTCAGGACGGGCGCTCTGGTGAGGGTCACGGCGAGCAGCAGATTGCTGATCACGACCGGGTCGACCCCGCCCAGCGCGCCCTTGACGAGCACGGGGAAGCCCACCACGAGCAGGGAGGTCGCCCCCGCGGCGAGCATGGCCTGCCCGCAGCGGCGCAGGAACGGCCCCGTCGGCACGTCGGCGCGCAGCCCGCGCACGGCGCGCCCGGCCGGGCCGAGCAGGACCGCGGGCGTGGCGAGCAGGCCGGCCACGGTCGCGAACATGAAGCCCGTGATCGGGTCGGCGGACACGACCGCGACGCCCGCGACGACGAGGCGCAGCAGGGCCTCCAGGCTCAGGAGGCGTCCGAAGGCGGCCCAGCGTCCCGCGCCCGAGAGCAGCCCGCCGAGCGCCGACTGCGCGGCGGCCAGGGCCGTGGCGCAGGCCAGCAGCCCGACGCCGAGCGCCAGATGGTCCTCCGGCAGGATGCGCGGCCCCCACAGCGGTCCGCTCGCCGCCGTGAGCGCCCCGGCCCCGATGCCCGCGAGGGCCGCCAGGCGCAGCGGCCGCGCGCCCTCCGGCCGGCCCGGCTCCGGCCGGTTCTGTTGCGCTCGGCCCTGCGCGGCGCGCACGGCGCGGGTGGTCTCGTGCATGATGCCCTGCAGGGTGCCCAGGATCGCGAAGAAGAGGCCCCAGAAGACGCTGAAGGCCTCGAATCGCGACGCCCCGAGGGTCTGGGTGGCCAGCAGGATGACGAGGTATCCGGCGATCGCGGCGAAGATCGAGGAGAAGGCGACCCAGCGCACCCGTCGCCCCTACTCTTCGGCCGGCTCGAACAGGCCGCCGGGCGGGGTCACCTCGAGGCGGCCGGCGGCGAGATCCACCTTCGGGACGATGGCCTTCACGAAGGGGACGTAGACGTCCTCCCGGCCCTCCCGGGCGACCACGACGAGGTCCTGCGCGGGCAGGTGGTCGATGCGGGCGACGGTGCCCAGACGCTCGGAGCCGCGCATGACGGCGAGCCCCACGAGCTGGTGGTCGTACCAGGTGTCCGGCTCCAGCTCCTCGGCGTCGTCCTGGTCCACCCACAGGATCGCCCGGACGAGCGACTCGGCCGTGGTGCGGTCCTCGACGCCCTCGAAGAAGCCGACGGGGTGGCCGTTGTACCAGCGCAGCTCCGCGAAGCGCACCGTCCGGCCGTGCCAGGGGCTGGTGGGCGGCACCTGGAGGG
>JAUNLB010000032.1:0-13270 GCA_030532485.1 Pseudoclavibacter sp. | reverse complement strand
GAAGACGGCGCCGGGGACGAAGCGGCGCTCGGGCTCGTCGGTGAACAGCTCGAGCTTGATCGCCCCCTTCAGCCCGTGGGCCTTGGTGAGGCGCCCGACGCGCAGCCGGGTGATGCCGTGCTTCCTGCCCCCCACCGCGCTAGCCGTCGACGATGTCGACCCGGACGCGGCGGCCGTCGGCGAGCGCGCCCGCCAGCACGCGCAGCGCGGCGGCGGTGCGGCCCGCCCGGCCGATGACGCGGCCGAGGTCCTCGGGGTGCACGTGCACCTCGAGGACCTCGGAGCGCGGCGATCCCGTGCGCTCCACGCGGACCTCGTCGGGGTGGTCGACGATGCCCCGGACGAGGTGCTCCAGCGCGGATGCGAGCATGAGGGCGGTCCCGGACTACTCGGCGGCGGCGTCCGCGCCGGCCTCGGTCTCGGCGGTCTCGGCGCCCGCCTCGGGGGCCTCGGCCGCGGCGGGCTCGCTCTTGGGCTTGAGGACCGGCTTCTTGTCCGCCTCGGCCACGAAGGGGGTCTTGCCCTCGGGGGCGAGCACCCGGCTCTCGCTCGGGCCCTCGCCGGTGTGGCGGCCCCAGTCGCCCGTGAGCTTGAGGATGGCCAGCACGGCCTCGCTCGGCTGGGCGCCCACGCCGAGCCAGTACTGGGCTCGCTCCGAGTCGACCTCGATGAGCGAGGGGTTCTCGGTGGGGTGGTACTTGCCGATCTCCTCGATGACGCGGCCGTCGCGCTTGGTGCGCGAATCGGCGACGACGATGCGGTAGTAGGGTGCCCGGATCTTGCCCAGGCGCTTGAGGCGGATCTTGACGGCCACGTGTCTCCTGACGTCTCGTGAAAACTCTGCGGCACGACCGGATCGTGGGGTGGTCCCGGCCTGGCGCGACAACTCGGGGCCGCGCGCACGGAGAGAGGGCCGGGCGTCGCGGGCTCAGCGATCTATCTTGGCAGAATTCCCCGCCGGACGCGAGCCGGTGCGGGCGCGGACCCGGCCTCCCCCGCCCGCCGGGGATCGCGAGCGCCGCACGAGCCGGTGCGGGCGCGGGCTCAGCGGACCGGCACGGTCACCTCGTCCCGGCCGCCGTCGCCGCGGGACTCGCCGCGCAGGATCCGGACCTCGGCGCCGGGCACCCGCCCGTCCACCGGGAAGTCCGTGACCACCGGCCCGGCCACCGCCGGGCAGGGCCGGTCGCCGCCGCCGCGCGCGAACTCGACCGTGTACCGGGCCGTCCCGTCGAACTCGAAGCGGACCGGCCGCTGCGGGCAGTACGGGGCGTCCATGAGCACGATGCGCAGCTGCGGCCGACCGGCGACCTCGGCCCACGAGGCGCTCGCCCCCGTCTCGGGCGCCGGCTGCGTCCAGTCTCCCGGCGGCCTCTCGCCCCGGGCGTACTGGTGGTGCTCGGGCGGCTGCGCCCCGCAGCCGAGCAGTCCGGCCAGCAGGAGGCAGGCCGCCAGCAGCGGCGCGACGCGCCCGCGCCGACGCCCGCGGTCGTCCATGCGGCGCCCGGCCTCGTCCATGCAGCCGATCCTGCCACGCGGGCCGGTGCCGGCGGAACGCCGCACGGCGCGCGGATCGCGCCCCCGCTCTCGGTGCGCTGGCGGCATGCCCGGATGCCGGTTCTCTGGACGCCAGCGGCGGCCCCCGCTCCCCGTGCGCTGGCGGCATGCCCGGCACGGCGGCACGCCGAGGGTGCGTCCCGCCCCGCTCCCCGTACGCTGGCGGCATGGGCTTCGCCACCTCTGCGCGCGGGACGATCGGGATCGAATGGGAGCTCGCGCTCGTCGACCCCGCCGACCGCGGACTCGTCCCCGCCGGTCCCGAGATCGTCGCGGCGGCGGACGATCCGCGCGTCACCGGCGAGTTCCTGCAGAACACGATCGAGCTGGTGACCGGCGTGCACCGCTCGGCGGCCGACGCGCGCGCCGAGCTGCGCGAGCTGCTGGAGCGCGTCCTGACGCTGGCCGAGGAGCGGGGGCTGCGCCTGATCGGCTCCGGCACCCACCCCTTCTCGCGCTGGAGCGAGCAGCCCGTCTCGCCGGCCGCGCGATACCGGACCATGACCGAGCGGGCAGGCGGCTGGGGGCGGCAACTGGCGATCTGGGGCGTGCACACCCACATCGGCGTGGACGACCCCCGGCGGGTGGTGCCGATCATGCACGCCCTGCTGGCCGCCTATCCGCTGCTGCACGCCGTGTCCGCCTCCAGCCCCTTCTGGGAGGGCCGGGACACGGGCTTCGCCTCCCACCGGGCCATGCTCTTCCAGCAGCTGCCCACCGGCGGGCTGCCGCCCGACTTCCAGGACTGGGAGCAGCTGCAGCGCGCCTATGCGGACCTGCGCCGGACGGGGGTCGCGGACACCCCCGGCGAGATCCGCTGGGACGTGCGCCCGGCCCACCGGCTGGGCACCGTCGAGACCCGCGTGCAGGACGGCGCGCCGCGGCTGGAGGATCTGGCGGCGGTCTCGGCGCTCACCCAGGTGGTCGTCGAGCACGCGAACCGGGCGCTGGACCGGGGCGAGCCCGCGCCCAGGCTGCCCGCCTGGTACGTGCGCGAGAACAAGTGGCGCGCCAGCCGCTACGGCGACGAGACGATCATGATCGAGAACGCCGCGGGCGACGAGCGGCCCGTGCGCGAGGTGCTGGCCGAGCGCATGGTCGAGTGGGCCCCGATCGCCGAGCAGCTGGGCTGCGCGGCCGAGTTCGCGGGGCTCGCGGGGCTGCTGGAGCGCGGCTCCGGCGCCGATCGGCAGCGCCGCTGCGCCCGGCGCGCCGCGGGCTCGCTCACCGCCGTGGTGGACGAGCTGATCGCCGAGCTGCGAGGCGGCTGAGACGCGCCCGGACGTGCCCGAAACGGCCGGGACGCGGGAGAATCGAACCGGACCGAACAGCCCCCGAGGAAGGGAACCCCGAATGAGCGAACTGCCCGTCGTCCCCCACTGGATCGGCGGACGGGAGACGCCCAGCGCCTCCGGCCGCACCTCGCCCGTGTACGATCCCGCGCTCGGCGTGCAGACCAAGGCCCTCGGCCTGGCCGACGAGGCCGAGGTCGCCGCCGCGATCGCCGCGGCCCGGGAGGCCTTCCCGGCCTGGGCCGCCGCCTCGGTCGCCAAGCGCCAGGCGGTCCTCTTCCGCTTCCGCGAGCTGCTGAACGAGCGCAAGGGGGAGCTGGCCGAGATCATCACCGCCGAGCACGGCAAGGTCGTCTCGGACGCGGCCGGCGAGATCCAGCGGGGCCTGGAGGTGGTGGAGCTCGCCTGCGGCTTCCCCCACCTGATCAAGGGCGACTTCTCCGAGAACGTCTCCACGGGCGTGGACGTCTACTCCATCCGCCAGCCCCTCGGCGTGGTCGGCATCGTCTCGCCCTTCAACTTCCCGGCCATGGTGCCCATGTGGTTCTTCCCGATCGCGATCGCGGCGGGCAACACCGTCGTCCTCAAGCCCAGCGAGAAGAACCCGAGCGCGGCCATGTGGCTGGCGGCGCTGTGGCGGGAGGCGGGCCTGCCCGACGGCGTGTTCAACGTGCTCCACGGCGACAAGCTCGCGGTGGACGGCCTGCTGCAGTCGCCGGAGGTGGCGGCGATCTCCTTCGTCGGCTCCACCCCCATCGCGCAGTACATCTACGAGACGGCCGCGAAGCACGGCAAGCGCGTGCAGGCGCTGGGCGGAGCCAAGAACCACATGCTCGTGCTGCCCGACGCGGATCTGGACCTGGTCGCCGACCAGGCGATCAACGCGGGCTTCGGCTCGGCCGGCGAACGCTGCATGGCGGTCTCGGTCGTGCTCGCGGTCGAACCGGTCGCCGACGCGCTCGTGGAGCGGATCGTGGCGCGCATGGCGAAGCTGCGCACGGGCGACGGACGCGGCTTCCGGGGCGGCGAGGAGCCGGACATGGGGCCGCTGGTCACCCGCGAGCACCGGGACCGGGTCGCCTCCTACATCGACGTCGCCGCCGCCGACGGGGCGACGGTGGTCGTGGACGGCCGCGAGGGCGAGTTCGACGGCGAGCCGGAGGGCTTCTGGCTCGCCCCCACGCTGCTGGACCGCGTGCCGACCACGAGCCGGGCCTACACGGAGGAGATCTTCGGGCCCGTGCTGTCGATCGTTCGGGTCGCCTCCTTCCAGGAGGGGGTGGACCTCATCAACTCGGGCCGCTTCGGCAACGGCACCGCGATCTTCACCAACGACGGCGGCGCCGCCCGCCGCTTCCAGAACGAGGTCCAGGTCGGCATGATCGGCGTCAACGTGCCGATCCCCGTGCCCGTCGCCTACTACAGCTTCGGCGGCTGGAAGGACTCGCTCTTCGGCGACAGCAAGGCCTACGGCGTGCAGGGCTTCGACTTCTTCACCCGGCAGAAGGCCGTCACCAGCCGCTGGCTCGACCCCGCGAAGCACGGCGGCATCGACCTCGGCTTCCCCGAGAACGAGTGAGCGAGGCGGTGGGGCGGGGCCGGCGCGGTCCCGCCCCGCCGCCCTCTCAGCGGTCGGGCCCGGCGACGCCTCGCGGCGTGGCGGAGACGACCGCACGCAGTTCGGCGGCCGCCGCGACGGTGGCCTTCTCGGTCACGTCGAAGCCCGTCGGATACCGGCCCAGCAGCAGACGGGTCTGGGCGACGTAGGCGGATGCGGCGTTGAAGACCAGGCCCACGAGCGGCATGAACGCCCACTGCAGGACCATCGCGACGCTGCGGGCCGGCCCGTAGCGCTCTGGCCGGGGCGGCAGCAGGCGCGTCGACACCAGGATCGAGGCCAGCAGGCCGACCATCGCCACGGTCTGCACGATCCCCACCAGCTGCGGGAGCCGCTCGATCCCCGCGGCCCGGCCCTCGGCGGCCAGCAGCACCGGCACCCAGGCGCCGAACATGAGCAGCGGCGGCACGCACGCCCAGCTCACGTGGGCGTCCACGAGCCGCAGGAAGCGCTCCAGGGCGCCGGCCAGCGGCACCGAACGGCGCCGGCTGAAGATCCGGACGGCCGCGTAGGGGATGTCCGAGGCCCCGTGCGCCCAGCGCCGCAGCTGCTTGAACTGGGCGACGAGGGTGCGGCGCAGCCCCTCGGCCAGCACCGCGTCCTGGTAGACGGGCAGCGAGACGGGCACGACCTCGTAGTCGCCGTCGAAGTGGAAGTAGCTGCGCCAGTACTGGTGCCCGTCCTCGACGATCGTGCGGGTGCTCCAGAAGTCCATCTCCACGAGCGCCGGCATGGGCTGCGAGTGGGAGGCGAAGTTGCGCAGCAGCTTCGGTCGGGCCGTGCTCATGATGTTCCACAGCGAGTTGCAGGAGGCGACGATGCGGCTGGGCAGCGGCGCGTCCCAGATGTTGCTCGTGAACAGGGCGATCGGCTGGTAGGCGACGCGCACCCGGTCCGCGCGCCTCAGGTGCAGGCAGGCCACGCAGTCGAGGTAGTCCGGATGCGGGCGGTTGTCGCTGTCGAGGGTCGTGACCACGACGTCCTCGTAGGGGATCCCGAGCGCGTCCAGCCGGTTCTGCAGCCGTCGACCGGCCCAGGTGATGTTGCCGCCCTTGCCGGGCACCTCGCCCGGCAGCCCCTCGGGGTGGCGGGCCAGGAGGAAGTCGCCGAAGACGCCGTCGAAGCGGCACCGCAGCTCGGCCGCGGTGTCGGCCATGGCGGTGCCGCCGCGTTCCTCGTAGGCGAGCACGAGGATGATCCGGTCGTTGTCGAAGCCGGAGTCCGCGAGCGAGCGGATCGTCGGCTCCAGCACCTCGATCGACTCGTTGTACGCGGTCACGATGACGGCGTGCCGCAGGGGCCGGGCGCCGGGCGGCAAGGAACGCTCCAGCTCGATGCGACGGGCCCGCCAGTCGGTGCGGGACGCCTCGCCCATGCGGCGGACCCCGAGCAGCAGGAAGCGCAGCGCGACGAGGGTGCGCAGGAACATGATCCCGACGATCCCGAGCAGGTAGACGGCCGCCCACCCGGGTTCCAGCAGGGAGAGCAGGACGAGCAGCGCGATCGCGCCGTAGCTCAGCGCGCCCGGCAGCATCTCCAGGGCGCGATACGCGGACGAGGGTCTGCCGAAGGGGATCTCGATATCACTCACAGAAGGGGACCGATCTGTTCGCCGTGTGGACGGACCTCCGTCCCGTGCCTCGGATGCCGAGCGTAACCCCTCCGGCGCGGTCCGCGCTCAGAGTGTCGCTCGCTCCTCGCCTCTCGGACACGCCGGCCGCCCCGGTCTGGTCGGTGACACGCCGTTCACGACCCTCGTCTCGGCGCCGTGAAGGATCCGACCGGAGACGGATCGCCGAAGGCGGCGGATCTGTCCTCCGGCGGGGTCCGCCCGGCGGCAGCGCCCGCCCGGTGCAGCACCGGCTCCGCGACAGAGCCAAGCCCGCGACAGCACCGGCTCAGCGGCCGGGCTCGCTCAGCTCCTGTCCGATCGCGTCGATCTCGCGCACGATCTCGTCGTGCCCCTCCGAGCGCTGCAGCTCGTGGGCGAGCTCCTCCAGCTCGGCGCCGCCGGCCATGAGGCCCGTCAGCTCCTGCAGCGCGATCTCCGACTTGTCGTAGGAGCCGATCGGCCGACCCTGCTTGAGCACGAGGAAACGGTCCCCGACCGGGTAGGCGTGGTGCGGATTGTGGGTGATGAACACGACGCCGATCCCCTGCTCGCGGGCCCGCAGGATGTAGCGCAGCACGACCCCGGACTGCTTGACCCCGAGCGCCGCGGTCGGCTCGTCCAGGATCAGCACCCTGGCGCCGAAGTACACGGCCCGCGCGATCGCCACGCACTGCCGCTCGCCGCCCGAGAGGGTGCCGATCGGCCGGTCCGGGTCGCGCAGATCGACCCCCATCCGGGCCAGCTGCTCGACGACGATGCGCCGCATCTCGCGCACCCGCAGGACGCCGAAGCGGTTCGTCAGCTCCGAGCCCAGGAAGAAGTTCCGCCACACCGGCATGAGCCCGACCACCGCGAGGTCCTGGTAGACCGCCGCGATGCCGCGGTCGAGCGCCTGCCGGGGCGAGTCGAGCCGCACCTGCTCGCCGTCGATCAGGAAGGATCCGGCGTCGTGCCGGTGCAGGCCCGTGACGATCTTGATGAGCGTCGACTTGCCCGCACCGTTGTCGCCGAGCACGCAGCTCACCCGCCCCGCGTCGACGTCCAGCGTCACCCCGCTCAGCGCGGTGACGCCGCCGTAGGACTTGCCGACGTCCCGCAGGGCGACCAGCCGCCCGCGCGGCTCCCCGGCGGCGCTGCTCGCCGCCTGTGCGCTCGTCACCGCCTCCACGTCCTTCACCGCGTCCGCGCTCATCGCCGCTTCTCCGTCCGGTTCCGCACGACGAGGTTGATGACGCTGGCCGCCAGCAGCATGAGCCCCACGAAGAATTTGAACCAGTCCGGGTTCCACTGCGCGTAGACGATGCCCATGCTCGCCATGCTGAAGATGAGCGCCCCGATCGCCCCGCCGACCGCGGAGCCGTAGCCGCCGGTGAGCAGGCAGCCGCCGATCACCGCCGCGATGATGTACAGGAACTCGTTGCCGACCCCCTCCCCCGACTGCACCGTCCGGTACTCGAAGAGGGTGTGCATGCCCACCAGCCAGGCGCAGAAGCCGACGCCCATGAACAGCCCGATCTTGGTGGCCGTGACGGGCACGCCGACCGCGCGAGCCGCCCGCTCGTCCCCGCCGACCGCGAAGATCCAGTTGCCCGCCCGGGTGCGCAACAGGATCCAGCTGGCGATCGCCACCAACGCGATCCAGAAGAACACCGTGATCTTCACCTCGACGCCGCCGATCGACACGCTCGAGGCGAACACCGACCGCGCCAGGGGGAAGCCGTCCATGTCCCAGATCCGGGGCGAGGAGACGCCGCCCGCGATCGCGCGGGTGAGCGCGAGATTCAGCCCGGACAGCATGAGGAAGGTCGCGAGGGTCACGATGAAGCTCGGCAGCCGGGTCCACACCAGCAGCAGACCGTTGAGCGCCCCGACGCCGAGCGCGAACAGGAGGCTCGCGACCACCCCGACCCACACGTTGAGCGTGAGCGACCACGCGGTCAAGGCGGCGGCGAGGGCCGAGGAGACCACCCCCACCCCGGCCGAGAGGTCGAACTGCCCGCCGATCATGAGCAGCGAGACGCCGACCGCCATGATGCCGATCGTCGAGGCGCCGTAGAGGATCGTCGCGATCGAGCCCGGCTGCGTGAACACGGGGTTCGCGACGACCGAGAAGAACGCGAACAGCGCGATCGCGCCGACCACCGAGCCGAGCTCGGGCCGGGCCAGGAGCCTGCGTGCGACCGCCGGGAGGCGTGCGGCCCGCTGGCTCGGCTCCGTCCGCACCGTCGCGGACATGGTGTCTCCTTTCCGACCCGCGCATCAGAATAGACCGGGGTCCTTCGGGTCCGTGGTCGCCTCGTCGTCAGATCCCGACCCGCGCATCAGAATAGACCGGGGTCCTTCGGGTCCGTGGTCGCCTCGTCGTCAGATCCCGACCCGCGGGCCAGAAGAGACCGGGGGCTCGTACATCCAACGCGCTCGACGACGCGGGTGTTCCGGGCATCGCGCTACCGCGTGCCCTGCCGAGCGTATTCGAGCACCGCCTCGGCGTTCCCGGCGTCCACGATCGCCGGCCCCGTGAGCACCGGGTGGCCGCCGCCCACGACGAAGCCGCCGCTGTGCTGCAGGTGGAGCGCCTCCACGGCCAGGTAGCCCTGGAGATAGGGCTGCTGGTCGACGCCGAACAGGAACCCGCCGTCCAGGATCCCCTGGAGCAGCTCGGGGTTCACGTCGAAGGAGCCCACCGCGATGCCGGAGCCGGCGGTGTCCGCCGCCTGGCGGATCGCGAGCGCGTAGGGGGCGCCCAGGCCCACGGCGACGTCCGCCTTCGTGCCGGATTGCAGGGAGGCGAGGACGGTGGCCGTGACCTGGGGCATGCTCCGACCGTCCACGTAGAGGATCTCGGTCTTCGGCAGCACGCCGCGCAGGCCCGCGCAGCGCGCCTCGTGGCCCACGTTGCCCTGCTCGTGGATGACGCACAGGGGGTGCTCGTAGCCCTGCTCGGCGAGGTACTCGCCGAGCCCCTCGCCGGCCTTCTCCTCGTCCTGGCCGAAGTGGGCGGTCACACCCATCTCGCGCCATTCGGCGTCGCCGGCGTTGATCGAGACGACGGGCACGTCCGCCGCCAACGCCCCCTCGACCGCGCCGCGCATGGCCTCCGGTTTGGCCAGGGTGACGACGATCCCGTCCAGCTCCTGGTCGACGTACTGCTGCACGAGCTGCGCCTGTCGGGAGCCTTCGGGGTCGTTCGCGTACTGGAGGGCGACGCCGTAGACCTCGGCGGCGTCCTCGGCGCCCTTGCGGACCACGTCCCAGAAGGTGTCCCCCGCCGCGGCATGGGTGACCAGCGCGATCTCCAGGCCTCCGCCCCCCGGCCCGCCGCCCGCGTTCGCCGCCCCGCCGGTGCTGGAGCAGGCGGCCAGGGGGACGGCCAGCAGCAGCGCGGCCGCGGCCGTCAGCGAGCTGACGATGTTCTTCACGGGAAACTCCTCACGATGCCTCCGGCCCGGCGGTCGGGCGTCTCGCTCCGGCGCGGGCCCGCGGGCGGGCGCCCGCCCCTGCATCTTCTCACCGAAGCCGGGCGGGCGGGCGCGTCCCGGCCGTTTCCCGGCCCGCCGCCCCTAGCCTGGAAACGCATCGGCGCGGGCGGACCGCGCGCATCAGGGGAAGAGAGCACGTCATGCCGCTCATGCAGAAGGCGCGAGCCCTCGGCGTCGGCCTGGTCGCCGCCGGGATGCTGACGACGGGGGCGGGACTCGCGCTGCCCTTCGCGACCGGCGCCTACCGGGCGCCGACGGCGCAGAGCACGGAACCGGACGGAGAGGACCGGATCGAAGCGATCGCCGGCGGGCAGCTCCAGACGGCCCCCTCCGACGGCCCGGCCCCGGACGAGCACGGGCAGTCGCCGCTGGAGCCGGACGCCGAGCAGTCCGCCGCCAACGAGGCCCTGGTGGCGGGACTGGACCCTCTGAACCGCTGCCTGTGGCGGCACGGCGTGTCCCCGCAGGGCATGCTCGGCCCCTGGCAGGACCCCTCCCTGCCCTACGACGACCGGGAGCCCGCGGACCGGGCGGTGCTCACCCTGCGGGCCGAGCTGCTGCGCCACCACCCGGGCGAGATCCTGGAGGTGGTCTCAGACGGCGACGCCGCCGGCAGCCCGGGCCTGGGCCCGGTGCGGGTCGTGGTGCCCGAAGGCAGCCCCCTGAGCGACGCGGAGCTGCCGGTCCTGGCCGAGGTGTCCTCCTCGGCTCTCGGGGCCCTGCAGACCCTGAGCGATCTGGGGGTGCCGGTCTCGCTGAGCGCGAGTGCGGCGGGGAGCATGGTGGAGATCTGCGCGCTGGAGGACCAGATCGAGGCCTTCGCCGCCGCCCAGCCGCTGCCGGAGGGCGGCGAGGGGGCCGAGGGGACGGGCGGATTCGGGTACACCGCCCGGCTCGACCCGCAGGCGGGCGTGCTGCTGGTGACCACGACGCCCGACTACGCGCCCGCGCTGCGCGAGAGCCTCGCCTCGGTCGGCGCCGCCTTCGTCGTGGACGAGGTCCCGGCGCTCTGACCGTCGCCCGTCGCCGAGCCCTCGTCGGCCGCCGGTCCCCCGTTCGATTCGCCGGTCTGCTCCCGCTCACGCGGGCGGGACAACCCCGGGGTGAGCCGCATGGCTCCCCGATAGGAGACCGCCCACAGCCGCTCCAGCGGCCCCTGGCCGAAGCGCCTGCGCCACAGCGAGGCGAAGACGAGCAGGATCGCCGTCACCAGCAGGTAGGCGACGACCGCGACGCCGACGCCCCAGGAGGCGGGCATGGCGGCGTCCAGGTTCAGCGCCCAATCGCTGAACAGCGCCATGCACACCACGTTCTGGCCCACGTAGCAGCTCAGCGCGAGCCGGCCCACGTCCTCCAGACGCCGCCCGGTCCAGCCGACGGGACGGTCCAGGAAGAAGGCGGCGGCGGCCGCCGCGATGCCGAGGGCGACGAACACGGCCAGCAGGTAGCGGGTCGACAGGGAGAGCGTCACCGGCCAGGGCAGGAGCCACGGAGAGAGGGCCAGAAGCATGTCCGACAGGAGGGCGCAGCCGCCCGCGATCATCAGCCGGCGCCGCAGCCGCCCGCCCCGCTCCTCGAACAGGCCCGCGCGGAACAGGAAGCCGCCGAGCAGGAACAGCGCGATCGACATGGGCAGGATCAGCAGCGCCTCCTGCCGGTTGGCCAAAAGCTGGGTGGTCCGGTCCACCACCCCGTCCCACCAGGACAGCTCCGCCGGGTTCTGCAGGCGCTCCGCCGCCCGCCGCCGGAGCTCCTCGTCGGTGACGAACAGGAGGTGCACGAACACCTCGCCCGCCAGGACGACGAGAATGTGCAGCCCCGCCGCGATCGCGCAGACGATCCGCTGCGCCCGGCGGCTGGTGCGCAGCAGGTAGGCGACCACGAGGCCCGTCACGGCGTAGGACATGAGTACGTCGAAGGCGAAGACGAGGACGTAGTGCAGCACGCCGTCCAGGAACAGCAGCGCCGCCCGCCACAGGTACACCTGCGGCCAGCGCTGTCGGCGCCGATCGGCCGCGTCGAACTGGATGACCAGCCCCATGCCGAACATGAGCGTCAACAGCGAGAGGAACTTGCCGTTCGTCAGCTGCATGAGCACCGCCTCCAGCGGGTTCGCGGGCCCGAGGCCCAGCGGCCATCCGCCCTGTCCGGCGCCTTCGGGCAGCTGCACCCAGACGAAGACGTTCGTCCCCAGGGTGCCCAGGATCGCGATGCCCCGCAGCACGTCCAGCGCCCGCAGGCGCCCGCCGGCGCGTTCCTCGCTCATCTTCCGTTCCGTCTCTGTTCGGTTCATCTCCCGTGTTCCTCCCGTCTCGTCTCGTGCTCCCCCTCGCCCGCCCCGGCCGGCTACAGGCCGCGGATCGCGTCGATGACGCGCACCCGTGTGGCCACCACGGCCGGGGCGATCCCGGTCGTCAGCCCCACCCCGACGCTCACGATCAGTCCGGCGACCGCCGCCTCGACCGGGAAGGGGACGGTGTCCGCGTCGGCCATGCCGAAGGTGAACATGCTCACCACGGCAGGGGCGCGCAGGATCATGGAGGCGATCACGATCCCGGCCATGCCCGCGATCGTGCTCCCGACCAGCGATTCCAGCAGTACCGAGCAGAACACCCGGCCGCTGCTGGCGCCGAAGGCCCGCCGGATGCCGGTCTCCCGCATCCGCTGCGAGACCGCCATGATCGAGATGTTCACGTAGCCCAGGGCGCTGATCGAGAGCACGACGGCCGAGACCACGGCCACGAAGACGCCGACCAGGCCGTTCGTGTCGCCGTACTGGTAGCTGTCGGTCCGGGTGACGGAGACGGAGGCTCCGGCGCCGGCGGCCGCCTCCAGTTCCGCCTCGATGCGTTCGGCCAGCTCGGCCGCCGCCCGGGGCGGCAGCCACATCAGGTAGCTCGTGCCCTGGCCGGGGGTCCCGAAGACCGAGTCGCCGCCCTCCGCCGCGGTTTCGGGGTCCGGCGCAGCCGCGGGGTCGAAACCGAAGACGGACAGTGCGTCGTGCAGCGCGTACACGGTCCGGTTGTTCCCGGCGATGTCGTCGAAGGGACTCTGCCGGAGCACGCCCACCACGATCGCGCGCAGCGGCGTCGGCGAGACGAACTCGACGGTCGGCCGTTCCGAGAGCGGCGGTCGGCCCATCTCCTGCCAGGTGGCGTAGTCCACGACCACGGCCGGTGCGACCCGCTCCGCGTCCTCGGCGGTCAGCCAGGAGCCGTCCTGCAGGGCGAGCCTGCGCATCTCCCCGTAGTCCGGATCCACCGCGAGCAGCGAGGCGTCCTGGACGCCCGCGGGGAACTGCAGTCCTATCCGCTCGGTGCGCTCCCGGCTGGTGTAGCCGATGCCGTAGTGCCGCACGGCCCCCTCGAAGGCCTGCCCGCAGCGGTCCTGCACATCCCGCGCATCCACCGCGGCGCTGCCCGCGCCGCAGCGGACCGTGTAACTGCTGTCCCGGCCGGAGTATCGGTCGTTGGCCTGCGACTGTCCGTACTGCACCAGCTGGCCCATCCCGGTCACCGCGGTGAAGCCGCCCACCGCGACCGCGATGCCCAGCAGGGAGAGCACGATCCGGCCGCGGTGCACCCGCAGCTCGTCGGCGGCCTCCTGCAGCGCGGAGACGATCGTCGTGAGGAGCTTCATGCCGCCGCCTCCGTCCGGTCCGTGTCGTCGTGGATGCGGCCGTCTTCCAGGCGCAGGCGTCGTTCGGCCCGGG
>JAUNLB010000219.1 GCA_030532485.1 Pseudoclavibacter sp. | reverse complement strand
TCACCCACGCGTTCCTCGTCCGAACGCCGCTCGTCCACGCGCTGCTCCTCCACGTTTCCGTCCTCTCCGGCCCGTTCCAGCCACGCCGCCATCTCCTCGACCACCTGCGACATGGGGCGGAAGGAGGTGTCGAAACGGGCCCGGGCCAAGTGCTCGTAGTGTTCCCGGCGCCGCTCGTAGAGCGCCAGCCAGTCGTCCATCGAGCGCAGCAGGGGGCGCTTCCCGCTGCCCTCGATGCGGGGGGCGATCGCTTCGGGCCGCGCCGTCACCAGCAGCACCGTGTGCTCCGCGAGCCGCTGCCGGGTGAGCGGGTCCGTGATCGCCCCGCCGCCGAGGGCCACCACCCCGCCGTCGGCGAGCGCCGCGGCCACCGCCTCGCGCTCCAGCTCCCGGAAGCCCGCCTCGCCGCGCTCGGCGAAGATGCCGGGGATCGGGCCGTGCCCGCGCTCGATCTCCCGGTCCGTGTCGGTGAAGGTCAGGCCCAGCCGCCGGGCCAGGCGCCTGCCCGTCCGGGTCTTGCCCGCGGCCGGCGGGCCGATCAGCACGATCGTCATACGCGCCACTGGCTCCGGGAGTCGCCCATGGGGTCCTCGCTGTCGTCCGGGACCGTCCCGTCGAGGCCCCGGACGGGCTCGGCGAGGGTCCGCAGGGCCGGCGGGATGGCCTCCAGGTAGCCGCGCAGGTTCCGCGCGGTCTCGGCCAGGCAGTCCCCGCCGAACTTCTCCAGGACCGCGTCCAGCAGGGTGAGCGCGACCATCGCCTCGGCCACCACGCCGGCGGCGGGCACCGCGCACACGTCCGAGCGCTGGTGGTGCGCGGCGGCGTCGCGGCCGGTGGCCACGTCGACGGTGTGCAGGGCCCGGGGCACGGTCGCGATGGGCTTCATGCCGATCCGCACCCGCAGCGGCACCCCGTTGGACATGCCCCCCTCCACGCCGCCCGCGCGGTCCGAGGAGCGGGCGATGCCGTCCTGGGTCGCGTAGAGCGGGTCGTGCGCCGCCGAGCCGGGTCGGCGGGCGGTGTCGAAGCCGTCGCCCACCTCCACGCCCTTGATGGCCTGGATGCTCATGAGGGCGGCCGCGAGCCTGGCGTCCAGACGGCGGTCCCAGTGCGCGTAGGAGCCGAGTCCGGGCGGCAGCCCCGTGACCACGACCTCGCAGACGCCGCCGAGCGTGTCGCCGGTGGAGCGGATCCGGTCGACGAGCTCGACCGCCGCCGCGGAGGTCTCGGCGTGCAGCATCCGCAGCGGGTCCGCGTCGATCCGCCCGACCTCGTCCGGGCCGGGCAGGGGGGCGTCCTCCGGGACCCGCACCTCGCCGATCGCGAGGGTGTGGCTGACGGTGCGCACCCCCAGCTCGGCCAGGAAGCGCTTGGCGATGGCGCCCAGGGCCACCCGGGCCGCGGTCTCCCGCGCGCTCGCCCGCTCCAGCACGGGCCGCGCCTCCTCGAAGCCGTACTTCTGCATGCCCGCGAGGTCCGCGTGACCGGGTCGGGGACGGGTGAGGGGCCGGCCGCGGCCGGTGGCGAACACGGCCTCGTCGACCGGCTCCGGGCTCATCACCTCGGTCCACTTGGGCCACTCGGTGTTGCCGATGCGCAGGCCGATGGGAGAGCCCATGGTCAGGCCGTGGCGGACGCCGGCGACGATGTGCAGCTCGTCGGCCTCGAAGCGCATCCGGGCGCCCCGGCCGTAGCCGAGCTTCCGGCGGGCCAGGTCGACGCGGATGTCGTCCGCCGTCAGGGGCAGCCCGGCCGGCAGGCCCTCCATGATCGCGAGCAGTTCCTGACCGTGGGATTCCCCGGCGGTGAGCCATCTGAGCATTGCCCCATCCTGCCACGGACCGCCCCGGCGGGCCCGCGGACGCCCCGTCCTCCGCTCCGGCGCGCCCGGCGTCCTCAGGGCGAGCGCGGTTCCGATCCCGGCGGGTTCCGGCCGTCCAGCGCGGCGCGCATGGCCCGCTCGACCGCGGCCCGGTCGACGGCGGGCAGCACCCCGTGGGCGAACAGCTCGAGCTGGGCGGCTGCCTGGTGCAGCAGCATCTCCAGGCCGCTGATCGCCACGCCCCCCGCCTGAAGCCAGGAGGCGGCCAGGGCGGTCGGCCAGGGGTCGTAGACGACGTCGAGGAGCCGCGCCCGGCGGCGCAGCTGCGCCGGCGCCCCCAGCAGCCGCCGGTCGCCGGCCGGGAACGGGTT
>JAUNLB010000218.1 GCA_030532485.1 Pseudoclavibacter sp. | reverse complement strand
GGGCCTCGATCGCCGAGCCCTCGGCCAGCGCGCTCGTGGCGTTGGACACCCGCTCGTCGATCCGGTCGTGGAAGCCCGCGGGCAGGGTCTTGCGCAGCTCCTGGCCGCTCGCCTCGGCGTCCCGGTCCGAGCGCAGCACCGTGATCTGCCCGCCGAAGGTGGCGGCGAACACGTCGCTCATGCGGCTCGCGTACTCGTGCGGGGGCGTGCGATAGGTCTTGCCGTGCAGCGGCTGCAGCACGACGCCGTCGAGCTGCGCGAGGGCCGTGACGGTCTTGACGCGGTAGGCCGGGTTGGCGTCGCGGGGCAGGCGGATCGTGGTGGCCCCGCTCACGGTGACGGTCTGCAGCCGGTCGGGCAGCCCGGAGGTGACGTCCAGGTTCGCGGTGCCGGTCGCGGTCCGCGCGTCGACCTCGCGCAGCGCTCCGGAGGCGGTCAGGTGCCCGGAGACGGTGCGGACCTTCAGGGCGCCCGTGTGCTCGCGCACGTTGATGTCGCCGTCCACGGTCTGCACGGCCAGCTCGCCCTCGGTCTCGTCCAGGAACACTTCGCCCGCCAGGGTGCGCACCGAGATGCGCCCGTGCACGCCGACGGCCAGCACCTCGGCTCCCATGGCGGCGATCGACAGCTCGGTGCGTCGCGGCACGAGCAGCGTCAGGGTCGCCTCGGGCGGCGAGACGACGGCGCGGGCGCCCGCGGGCAGCTCGGACCAGGACCACTGCGGGTGGTCGACGACGAGCGTGTCGCCATCGATCGCGATCCGGATGGGGCGGTCGTCGACGGCGCCGACCTCGACCCGGCAGCCGGGTCCGTCGTGTCCGATGACGTTGAAGGCGCCGGACGCGAGCCTGGCTCGCACGGTCCGCACCGTTTCGATGTCGATGGTCTTGGGCTGCTCGACGAGCCACTGTTCGATGGCCACGATCTCCTCCTGCCGTGTCGGGGGCGGCCCCGTCGTCGTCCGAGGTCGCGACGGGCCCGATTGCGATATATCGCAACTTCCGCGGTTCACGATATATCGTGTTCTCCCCGTTGGCAAGTCGGGCCCCGATGGCGTCCGGACCGGGCATTCGCGTGCCACACCGGCCCCTTCCGGCTCGCCGGGCGCGCGCGTGCGACACTCTGAGCATGCGGATCGAGCTGTGGATGCAGGATCGCCTCCGGCCGGGCCGGGTTCCCGCCGAGGAGCCGGCGAGCGGCGGACTGGTCGTTCAGGGCCTGGGGGTGGCCCTGTACGCCGTCCTCTTCGTCGCGATCGTCCTGTGGGCCTTCCGGAACCGGGTGGTGGCCGCGCTCGCCTTCTTCATCGCGATCCTGCTCACCTTCTTCGCCCTCTCCACCGGGCTGGGGCGGCTGGACGCGCTGGGCATCGGCACCGGCCTGTTCGTGCTCTGCCGCGTCGCGGACGATGCGATCGGCTTCCGCCGCGCCCTGCACCGGGCGCTGCCCGCCCACCCCGGAGCGGACCGGAAGGGGCCGGCCCGTCGACAGGCGGTCTCCGAGCTCGTCCGCTCGCGCGCGCCCCGCACGATCGCGGCGGCGGGCGCGAGCTTCGCGCTGCTGCTGCCGAACGTCGTCGTGTGGGGCGTGGCGCCGTCGATGCTGCTGCCGGTCTGCCTGCTGCTGCTCGGCGGCGTGGCGGTCACGCTGCTGTGCTCGCTGCTGCTGGTGCCGCGCGTGGCGGCCGCATGGTCCCCGGACGCCGAGCCCGACGCGGGGGATGCGGGCGAGACGGGCGAGGCCCCGCGGATCGAGGAGCGCAGCCGAACCGCCGCGATCCCCGCTCCGAGCGGTCCCGTCTCGGCCGGCGCCGTGTCGCTCGCTGCCGGGCCCGCCGAGCAGGACGGGCCCCGCCCCGTCCCGGTCTCCGCCGGCCTGGAGCCCGGCGGCGTCTTCTTCCCGGAACCGGCCGGCCCCGCCGAGGACGATCGCGTCGACCGGCTCCCCGGGGACCCCTGGGGCGAGCTGGAGGACGAGGACCCGTTCTTCGAGGAGGCGCACGACTACCGGCCGCTCACCGAGGAGGAGGCTGCGGCCGCCGAGGAGGCGATGGCGGAGGAGGAGATCCTCGCCGCCCGGGAGATGTCCACCGGCGGCTCGGAGGGGCTGAGCCGCTCGGCCCGTCGGGCCGCGCGGGCCGCGCGCGCCGCCGCCATGCGCCGGGCCGCGGAGGAGGCGGCCGCGATGCGCCGGGCG
>JAUNLB010000217.1 GCA_030532485.1 Pseudoclavibacter sp. | reverse complement strand
CGCCCTCGCTCGCGTCGCCGGCGAAGACCGAGAAGCGCTCCCCCGACTCCTCGACGCGTATCCGGGCCCCCGGCAGCACCCCCGCCTCGCGCAGCAGGAGCATGGTCTCCACGTCCGCCTGCACCGGCTCGCCGAAGCGGCGGACGGTCAGCTCCTCGCCGCGGCCGCGCGCCGAGGCCTCGACCAGGTTGACCACCCCGTCCAGAAAGGAGCCCGAGGAGGCGCCTCCGAACTCCTCCAGGCCGGGGATGGGGGTGCCGTAGGGCGAGAAGCCGGGCCGGCCCAGCAGCTCGAAGATGCGCTGCTCGGCCTCCTCGCTCATGACGTGCTCCCAGCGGCACGCCTCCTCGTGGACGCGGGCGATGTCCAGGCCGATGACCTGGGAGAGCAGCCCCTCGGCCAGACGGTGCTTGCGCAGCACCCGGACGGCCTTCAGCCGGCCCTCCTCGGTGAGCACGAGCCGACGGTCCGGGGCCACGACCACCAGGCCGTCGCGCTCCATGCGCGCGATCGTCTGCGACACCGTCGGGCCGGAATGGCCGAGCCGCTCGGAGATGCGCGCGCGCAGCGGCACGATCCCCTCCTCCTCCAGATCGAGGATCGTGCGGAGGTACATCTCCGTGGTGTCGACCAGATTGGTCACATCGCCTCCCGCTCCGCAGTCGCAGTGCACCAAGCCTAGCGCCGCGGGGCTGCACGAGTGCGGCATAGGCTCTCCGGCATGGGTGATTCGCGTATTCCCGACGGTCTGCTCCCCCTCGACGGACGCTTCGGCTCCGGCCCCTCGCTCGTGCGCGGGGCCCAGATCGACGCCTTCGTGCGCGCTTCCCGGGACGTCCTCGGCACCTCCCACCGCCGAGCGGCCGTGACCGGCCTGGTCGACGAGGTGCGGACCGGGCTGTCGGAGCTGTTCGCGCTGCCGGACGGGTACGAGGTCGTGCTCGGCAACGGCGGCGCGACGGCCTTCTGGGACGCCGCCGCGTTCTGCCTGGTCGAACGGCGCGCCCAGGCGATGGTCTTCGGCGAGTTCGGCGCGAAGTTCGCCTCGGCGCTCTCCGCGCCCTGGCTGCAGGCGCCGGAGGTGCGCGAGGCCCCGGCCGGCTCGATCGCGCTGCCGGAACCCCGGGAGGACGTCGACGTCTACGCCTGGCCCCACAACGAGACCTCCACGGGGGCCATGGCGCCCGTCCGACGCGTGGACGGCGCGCCGGGCGCGCTGACGGTCGTGGACGGCACGAGCGCGGCGGGCGGCGCGCTCGTGGACCCGGCCGAGTTCGACGTCTACTACTTCGCTCCGCAGAAGAACTTCGGCGCCGACGGGGGGCTGTGGATCGCCCTGCTCTCGCCCGCGGCGATCGAGCGGATCGAGCGGATCGGCGCCTCCGGACGGTACCTGCCCGACTTCCTCTCCCTGCCGCTGGCGCTTCGCTGCTCCCGGCGCGGGCAGACCCTGAACACCCCCGCGATCGGCACGCTGCTGCTGCTGGCCGAGCAGATCCGCTGGCTGAACGAACACGGCGGCCTGCCCTGGGCGGCCGAGCGGACGGGCCGCTCCTCGGCGGCCGTCTACGAGTGGGCCCTCGCCTCGGCCTACGCGAGCCCCTTCGTCGCCCAGCCCGAGCACCGCTCCAGCGTGGTGGCGACCGTCGATCTGGCGGAACGGGTCGACGCGGCCCGCATCGCCCGCTCTCTGCGGAAGCTCGGCGTCGTGGATGTGGAGCCGTATCGCGGGCTGCAGCGCAACCAGCTGCGGATCGCCACCTTCGTCTCGATCGAGACGGAGGACGTCCGCAGGCTGCTCGCGCTCGTCGACCACCTGGCCGGCGAGCCCGGCTGAGGCCCGCCGACGCGGCCGGAGCGACCGCCGCCAAGGGCTCCCGGGACAGAGGCCCTGCCCGGACAGGGCCTATCGGGCGCCGAGCGGCTGCTCGTCCTCCTCCGGCGCGTCGTCGGGCTCGAACTGCACGCCGTCGAGCACATCGTCCATGTCGTCGGCGAACTCGCGGACGTCTTCGACCTCCACGAAGTCGTCGCCGTCCGCCGCAGGCGGGCGTCCCTCTCGCTCGAGCTGCGGGACGACCACGACCCGGCGCCGACCCCGTCGGCCGCCGGCCCGCTTCCGCCCCGGCTCCCGGGGCGCGCCGACCTCCTCCGGTGCCGGCCCGGCCGGCTCCTCCGCCCTCTGCTTCTCGCCCCTCTTCGGCCTCTC
>JAUNLB010000216.1 GCA_030532485.1 Pseudoclavibacter sp. | reverse complement strand
GCGAGCGGGCGGAACTGCCGGGGCCACGCCCGGCGTCCCGGCCAGCCATCTGGCCGTGTGCGCCTTGATCGCGGCCGGGGCGGCCCGGGCGGCCCGGGCCGCCGTCCCGACGCCGGCGCGACCGCGCGCGCTCGGGGCGCCCCGCGGCCTCGGGGCGCACCGCAACGAGAGGGGGATGCACCGCATGCGCATCGAGAGGAACATTTCGCCGTACCTGGTGTTCTCCGAGGACTCCGTGCTGACGGCGCTGCGCAAGATCCAGGAGAACGGGCAGCGGATCGTCTTCTGCGTGGACGCGCGGGGGGTGCTGCAGGCCTCGCTGTCGGACGGGGACTTCCGGCGCTGGATCCTGTCGCATCAGAGCGGGGACCTGTCGGTGAAGGCCCTCGCGGTCGCGAACCGGGCCGTGCGCTCGGCGCTGCTCGGCACGGACCCGGCGGAGCTGGCCGGCTACTTCCACGACGGGGTCGCGCACGTGCCGCTCGTCGACGAGCGCGGGCATCTGGTGGCGATCGCGGTGGACCGGCCGGACACGCTGCGCATCGGCCGTCACGAGGTGGGGGACGGCAAGCCCGCGCTGCTGATCGCCGAGATCGGGATCAACCACAACGGCTCGGTGGACCTGGCCAAGCGCCTGGTGGACCTGGCCAAGGAGGCGCGGGCGGACGTGGTCAAGTTCCAGTTGCGGGACATGGACGCCCTGTACCGTTCGGCCGGGGCGGACTCGGCGGGCGAGGACCTGGGGCCGCAGTACACCCTGGACCTGCTCAGCCGGTTCTCGCTGGGCCGGGACGAGCTGTTCGAGGTGTTCGACCACGCGCGGGACGTGGACATCGACGTCATGTGCACGCCCTGGGACGCGCCCAGCGTGCAGGCGCTCGTGGACTACGGCGTGCCCGCGCTGAAGATCGCCTCGGCGGACCTGACCAACCACGAGCTGCTGCGGGACGCCTCCTCGCGCGGGGTGCCCCTGGTGCTGTCCACCGGCATGTCCCGGGAGTCGGAGATCCGGGAGAGCGCGGAGCTCATGCAGCGCTCCGGCAGCCCCTTCGCGATGCTGCACTGCCAGTCCACCTACCCGGCCCCCTTCAAGGACGTGAACCTGGCCTACATGGACCGGCTGGCCGAGATCGGGCAGTGCCCGGTCGGCTACTCGGGGCACGAGCGCGGCTGGCACGTGCCGATCGCGGCGGTCGCCCGCGGCGCGCACATCGTCGAGAAGCACTTCACGATCGACCGCGGCATGGAGGGCAACGACCACAAGGTCTCGCTGCTGCCGGACGAGTTCGCGGCCATGGCCGCCCAGATCCGCGAGGTGGAGGAGGCGATGGGCGGCACCGAGCCGCGCCAGGTGTCCACCGGCGAGATGATGAACCGCGTCAATCTGGCCAAGTCGCTCATCGCCGCCCGGCCGGTCGCCAAGGGGCAGATCATCTCGGCCGAGGACGTCGCGGTCAAGAGCCCCGGCCGGGGGCTGCAGCCGAACGCGCTGCCGCAGCTGGTGGGGCGCGTCTCGCGCCGCGACGTGGAGGCGGGCGACTTCTTCTACGAGGCGGACCTGCAGGACCGGGCGGCCGCCCGCCGCGAGTACTCGTTCCGCCGCCCGTGGGGGCTCGCGGTGCGGTACCACGACTACGAGCCCCTGCTGAACGACTCGAACATGGACTTCGTCGAGTTCCACTTCTCCTACAAGGACCTGGATCTGGACGTGCACGAGATCTTCGCCGGCCGGACGCTGCCGGTCGGGTTCACGACCCACAGCCCGGACCTGTTCGCCGGCGACTTCCTGCTGAACCTCGCCAGCGAGGACGAGGAGCACTGGGAGCGCTCCATCCGGGAGCTGCAGCGGGTGGTGCACACCACCCGCCAGCTCGCGCAGTACTTCCAGAACCCGGGCGAGCCGGTCGTGATCGCGAGCCTGGGCGGCTTCACGAGCGATGCGCACCTGCCGAAGGCGCAGCGCCGCCGCATGTACGACCGGGTCTCGGCGGGCCTGGACCGGGTGGACCTGGACGGCGTCCGGCTCGGCGCCCAGACCCTGCCCCCGTTCCCCTGGTACATGGGCGGGCAGCTGTACTGCAACCTCTTCGTGGACGCCGACGACACGGCCGCCTGGGCCGAGCGCACCGGCCGGGGGATCACGCTCGACGTGTCCCACTCGAAGCTCGCGGCGAACTTCGCCGGCGCCCCGTTCAGCGAGTTCGTGGAGCTGCT
>JAUNLB010000031.1 GCA_030532485.1 Pseudoclavibacter sp. | reverse complement strand
CCTCTCGACCGGCTACCGAGGCCGACTCCGCGAACTCCCAGAAATCATCGCAATCATCTCAAAACTCGAACGCTACCGACTCGGATGGTAGCCCCGTGAATAACGCCCTAAGCATGAAAATGCCCGAATCGGAACATCCCCGCTCGCGCGGGGAACACCGCATCGCCCGTTTCGCCTCGTTCAGCACGTCCGGAACATCCCCGCTCGCGCGGGGAACACCGAGCGTCCCACTCCTCCGGCGACTCGCCGTCGGGAACATCCCCGCTCGCGCGGGGAACACGCTCTTATGTTCGGGTCGGAGGACGATGCAGTGGGAACATCCCCGCTCGCGCGGGGAACACCCCGAGTTCGTGAAGCAGACCCTTTTCCAACTCGGAACATCCCCGCTCGCGCGGGGAACACACTTCTTGATCAGGAGTTTTCTACGCGGTGACCATCGTAGCGCATCACTTTCTCATCGGTGGCGGCGGCGCATGCGGGACGCGGTCGACCAGCCCTTGCGCAGCTCGGGCTCGTGGCGCTCTGGGACGCGCTGGAGCAGCGTGGCGCCCTCCAGGTCGACCGGGTTCCAATCGTGGCCTGAAGTGCGGAAGGCGAAGCCCTGCTCGCTCTCATGGTCCTCATACACGAGCAGCATACGACCGCTGCCCGCCTCGTCCAGCACCATCTCCCAGAGCCGATCCCGCAGCCGAGGATTCGCCCGGCCGATGAACACGCCGGGGTTCACCTCCAGCAGCCACCGCGTCAAGTGGCCGCGTAGGCCGGCCGGGCACGCGGTGAGGATGAAGATCACCACGAGGTTCCTCCCTCGACGGGCCCCGAGCGCTCGTCCCAGAGCTCGTTCACACCCTCGGCCGCAACGGTCTCCCCGTCCTCCAAGAGAAGGGTTTCGAGATCGCGGACGATCCGAGGGAGCAGGCGCTCGCGGCGGATCGCGTCCCGGACGGCGCGGCGGGCGACCGAACCGACATCGCTGCCGCGAGCCATGGCCTCCCCGACATCCTGGCGGGAAGAGGCCACCTGAAACGCGACGGGGATCGTGATGTCGGCCTTGTACAGATCGGCGATGTCGTAGACGAAGCTGCGGTCGTGCCCCGTGTGCACGAATCCGAGCCCCGGAGCGCATCCCAGCGCCACCACGACACCGTGCACCACCCCGTAGAGGCAAGCGTGCGCTGCGGAAAGCGCTCGGTTCACGGCATCCGAGGCGTCGAAGTCGTCGGGATCGTAGTCCCGGCGGGACCAGGCGACCCCGGTCTTCTTCGCCCACTCCCGGTAGATGCGCCGCACTCGACTGCCCTCACGGCCGCGCAACTGCTGCATGGTCGCCTGCGAGACGTCCTCCTCGGGGAAACGCATGCCGTACATGCGCCGGGCCACGTCGAGCCGCGTGCGGGTGTTCGAGACGAGCGCCGCCTGACGCTGCAGCAGCCGGGTGGAACGCCCGATGGGACGCCCGCCCGCGTAGTAGCGCACACCGTTCTCACCCACCCACACGACGCAGGCGCCGCCGTCGGCGATGACCGACATCGCCGCGTGGGTGACGCGGGTCCCCGGGCCCAGCAGCAGCACCAGGAGACCCGCGCTCGGCACGTGCAGCACCCCGGATTCGTCGGTCGCGGTCAGAGCGTTCGCGTCCCTGGCGATCGTGCAGTGCTCCAGGTAGACGAAGCTCAGACGGTCCTCGACCCGGGCGAGTTCACTCGGCTCCGAACGTCTCCCCCCGACCCCCACTGCTCAGCTCCGCCGGACTGAGGCGAGCGTCATGAGCCCGTTACCGTAGGCCTTGCCCCTGCCGATTCCCTCGAGGAGCGCACTGCGGAGGGCGTCCACCCCGACGATGCGAAGCGCGCCCTCGAAGCGGGCCTGGCCCAGAGTGACGGTCCGGTCGTTCCGAGGGAACCGCAGCGTGCTCCGCGCCGAGACGAGGATCTCGGGTTCGGAATCGGGGCCCGCCGGGAGGAACTCGACGCCGATCCGCTCAGCCCGCTCCAGCAGCCAGCGACGCTGGTGCGGCACTGAACGGTGCACGACCCGACGCTTCCTACCGTCGTCGTAACTGCGGATCCCCGCCGGGTTCGCGACGAGGCGGAAGGCGTACTCCTGGCCGCGCTGCAGACGGTCCAGCAGCCGGTCGTAGTCGCGCGTCTCCCAGCTGGGCTCGTTGCGCCACCCGGCCTGCTCCTGGAGGTGCTCGAAGGAGGGGACCGAGTCGCTCACCACGATGAGCGCGGTGCGGTGCCCGTCACGGTCGATCCGCCAGAGCACGCGGTTCTCGCGACCCGGTGGGAACGCGGCCAGGACGGCGGCGTGCATCGCCTGGGGGTTCGCGAGCAGCCGTTTCGTCTGCCGTAGCCGTTCGTTCAGATACATGCGGGAAAGCTGCATCAGCTGCCTCCGGGAACCACTTCGAACACGTCATGGGACTCGGGATCGTCCCGCCTGCCGTCGGGATTGTCCATCTCGATCCACTCGTGGACGACGCGACGCCAGCCGTAGTCGCGCCGTTCGGGATTGAAGGAGCGCGGCACGTCGCGCCTGCGTGCGAAACTCGCCTCGCCGTCGGACTCGTTCCAGTCTCGGGAGACCGCCAACGGCACGCGGAGCGGGAGGCTCGTCCGGTGCCGCGTGGAGGCCAGCCAGGACTCCGCCTCCAGCGCCTGCGGAAGCGGCTCGTCCCGGATGCCCCGCACCAGGCGCTCGGCGGGCGGGCAGGAACGCCTGCCCAGATACAGCGGGAAACGCGGGGAGCCCAAGTGCTCGGCGAGCCCCTCCAGCAAGGACCGTTCGGCTTCCAGCCCGACCAGGAACTTCGCGTCGGCGAGGTACTGGCGGGAGGAGAGGGGCAGAGACTTCCCGGTGCGCCAGTCGATGGCGGTCTGGAAGTCGGTCAGCGCCGTCCCCGGCTGGTCCGCGCGCACCCCGAAGCGGATCGCGACGAGGTCCTCGACCGGGTCGGTGCGGCGCCGGCCCTGGGCGGCCGCGAGCATGCCGATGACGCCGCTCTTCGTCGGCATCTGCTCGGTCGCGCGCCGTGTGAACCGGCTCTCCGAGCCCCAGGACTGCATCGGCCCCGAGAGGGCGAGCATGAGGGTCGGCATGCTACTGCTCCGAGAGCTCGCGGACCGCGTCGCCGGCGAGCCGGACGAGCTCGTCCAACTGGCCGCGCTCCGCCCGCTCGGACAGCCCGGTCCCGGCCACGGCGGCGGCGAGCTGCTCGGTGGCCAGGTAGGCGCTGCGCACGGGCGCGGTGCCGTACTGCGTGTCCTCGTCCACGGCCCGACGGGCGAGGCGCTCGACCGCCTCGGCGGCCACGCCGCTCGTGCTCTCGATCGCCTCCTCGAAGGCGCCGACGAGGTTGACCGGCTGGTCTTCACGCAGCTCCACCAGCACGAAGGCGGGGCGGGTACGGTTCGCGAAGGTGTTCTGCTTGCCGGTGGGCATGCTGGTCACGAAGGAGCGCAGGAACGCCTCGACCGCCCGGGCGGCGGCCTCGACCGAGCCGAGGGAATCCGCCAGCTCGCTCGCGTTCACCGTCGCGTAGCGGTACATGGTCGAGGAGACGAACTCGACCGTGCCGATCATGCCGGCCCCCGCGTTGTCCGCGTCCTGGTTGTCGTCGACCGCGGTGAAGTAGTCGAACTCGTTCTCCGCCGCGTGCACCGAGATCGCGTGCGCGACCTGGCAGGCGGCGTCGACGTTCAGGTCCGGCTCCTCGGTGATCATGCGGCCGAACAGGGCCACATCGATGGAGTTCGCGTCGTGGAAGGCCTGCTTCACGTCCTTCGTGGCGGGCTTGCCCTCGGCGCCGGTCTCCACGAGCAGCTGTGCGAGCCGGTCGATCTGGGCGCGGGAGGCGAAGATCAGGTAGTGGGTCTGAGGACGTGGGGCTTCATCCCCCTCCTTTTTCTTCTTCTCCACCTTGATCTTGATCGACTTGAGCATCGCCGTAACGAGATCCTCGGCGCGGTCCGCCAGCGAGGGGTCGAGTTCGGCGACGCGGGCGGCGATCCGGTCCACGATGCGCAGCGTTCGCTCGCCGAGCTCGCTCGCGTCCAGGTGGCGGGCGAAGTCGTTGCGCACGGCGCGCTTCCACGCCTGGCTGGAGACGCGGGCGCGCTTCACGCCGCCGAATTGCGCGCTCTTGGGGGATCCGGTGTCGTCCCGGTTGAGGCACGAGGGCGGCACGGTCTGCAGGGCGTGGATGTCGAGGTAGAGGGTCATGGTGTGCTCCGTTCGAGATGGTGGGTCGAAGGGTGGAATGAGTGTCTGGAGAGCCGGGGCGATCAGGCGTCTTCGAGAACGGCCCCGTCGGACTCGGCTTGTTCGTCCGTCCCCGTCTCCTGTTCCTGCTCGCGGCGGACGCGCAGCGCGTCACGGGACCAGCGCAGGCGCACCCCGTCGCGTCGGGCGGGGAACTGCAGCTCGTACAGGTCCGCGGCGAGCAGCGCGTAGTTGAGGGGGACGGGCTTCCCGTCCCGTCCCGAACGCAGCAGCTGGACGATGCCGCGCAGGTGGTGTCGGATCTCGGCGAAGCCGTCCGCGGTGATGATCGCGTTGAAGCGACGGACGATGGGCTTGTCCTGGTCCTCGCCGGGTGCGATCTTGCTGAGTCGGGAGATGCCGTAGCCGAGGTTGTGGCGTTCCCTCTTATCACTTTTTAAATGCATTTCCTGTTCGATCCGTGACTGCTGATGGATCGCGTAGAGGCACACGGCCGCGTGGATCGCGAGCTCCGCCTCGCTCGGTTCTCCGTGCCGGACTTCGAGTTCCTCGGGCAGTTCGTTGAAGATCGTTGCGAAGACTTCGGGGTCTGACGGCAGAGGGGAGGAGACGGCATTTCGCAGGCGGGCGAGTCTCGCCCGCGCCTGGGACTGCGTGCCCGGGCGCTTCCCCTTGACGTCCAGAAAATCCCTCTGCAAGACAGTGATGACCCGCTGGGTATGGGATTTAACCGCGTTTCTGTAGTTCTGGGAGTAGTAGGTTCCGGTCACTCATCGCTCCGTTTCATCGTGTTCGGCGTCGTGCTGGTGTATTTCGGCAATCCGGTCGTTTCGCTTGGCTCGGAGAAGTCGACTCGAGGCAGGATATTCCGAAGCTCTTTGTGGAAGTAATGATCTGCGACGGCTACATTGATATGCTGCTTTCGTTCGCGGTGCTTGTGGCCGACCCACGCGGCCGGGGGCGCGGCAGCGATGGCCTCCAATGCCAGGCGGTTCGCTAGTTCCCACACAGTCCGCGTCCAGGACGCTAGTGCTTGTTCGGCGGTTGCGGGGTCGCGCAGCCCCCGGAGCCATATCGGGTACTCCCGGTTGAGCACGGCGTACGCGCGTTCTGCTATGCGATCACCTTCGGCTCTCTGTTTTTTCTTGCCGCTTTCGGTGTTACTCTGATCGACTCCTGTTGCGATCGCCAGATTGTTTGCGAGTCTGGATAGCTCACTCACGGTTTTCTCGGCGCGTTCGGCCGCGGCCGTGGCAATTCCGCGTAATTCGGGGTGATTGCTGTTGGCGAGTAGGGCAGCGAATTCGAGCCGGTCCTCGGCGATGTCCGAAAAGCTTGATTCCTTATTGCCGTAGACCATGCTGACTACATGTACGCCGAGCAGATAGTCCTCCGCCAGCTCTTCGGCGTGCATGAGTCTGTCGATCCAGTTCAGAACACCCGCAGGTAGCGATTCGGGTTTTGGGTTGGCAACTGCTTCGGGGACTTTCGTGGGCAGGAAGCTCGCCAACCCTCGCCACAGCGCCCGCTCCGGCGAGAGGGTCTGCGGCATGTAGCGGACCGCCTTGGCCTTCTTGGACTGGTGAACGCTGTACCGCCAGCCGCTCATGAGCTCGCGAGTGTGCTGGATCGTGTAGTCGAGGGGGTCGCCGTTCGTGATGAGCACCCCCGTCACCCGGTTCCCTTCTGCGTGCAGGCGGATCCGCCGCTGCGGCCAGCTCAGCAGGCTCACCTGCCCGAAGGGGCCGGTCTCCTCCGGGTTTCGGGCGGCGGAAGTCATGGGTTCCAGCTCCCAGGGCGGCACGTCCCGGGCGGAGCGCTGCTCCCGCTTCAGGACGAGGTTGAGCAGCAGGGTCTCGCGCAGGCTGCGGCCCTCCAGCCAGGTGCCGCCCAGCCAGCCGCACCAGCCGACGCCCAGGGGGTAGCCTCTGCCGCCCTTCACCCGGTCGTCGCCGACCGCGCCGGACTTGATGCCCGAATAGTCGAAGGCGTGCGCGTGGATCAGCCAGCGGGCGGCCTCGTCGAGGGGGATCGCGTCGAGCCGGCTGCGCATCGTGAACAGCGCCCCGTCGTCGTCGCTGTCGGCCACGAGGATGTCCAGGGCCTTCCATTCGCCCTTCGCGGTGCGCAGATCCGGCGTCTGCAGGAACGGCGCGCTCGGGTGCAGCAGATCGAAGCGGTCCCGCCACTGCTCCAGGTAGGGGTCGATGCGGTCCATGGGCAGCCGCTCGGCCCGCCACAGCTGTCCCCACGCCCCGCAGGGGTCGCGCTGCTCGCGCGGATCGAGCGCGCGGTACAGCACGGCGAGCAGGATCCGCAGCACGGCGAAGTCCTGCGTGGGCAGTTCGCCGGCGAGCCGATCCAGTTCGTGCGCCTCGGCGAACACCTCGCGCAGGCTCACGGAGCGTTCACGGCCCTGCAGGTCGAGGACTCTGATCCAGGGCTCTTCGAGCAGCTGGTAGCCGCTCGCCGCTGCGTCGCTCATCGGGTGTGCTCCTCTCGGGCGGTCTCGACCCGGCTCGTGACGAGTCCGATCTCCGGGTCGTATTCGATGCGGGTGCCGTCGTGCACGGCGCGTAGCTCCTCGTCGAGGACGAGCGGCAGCACGCCGCGCAGCCAGCGGGACTGCTGCCAGCTGGCGGGGCCGTCCTGCTCCAGCGCCTCGATGAGCCGGTCGCCGCGCTCGCCGCGGCTGAGCGTGCCGGGCAGGGCGAGGGCGCACTGGGCGACCGAGCGGGCCAGAGCGTCGTCCGGGCCGAAGGCGTCGTCGAGCGTGCGCCCGCCGTGGCCCTCCGGCAGCCAGGGCAGCGAGCACAGGCGCCCCTGCACCCGCTGGACGACGACCGCCTCGATCGAGTCCTCGCTGTCCCGGACCTGTGCGCGCCCGGCCGGCTCCTCGCTCGCCTCGCCGACCGAGTCGACGGCCCAGCCGAAGAGGTCGTCGAAACCGGGTGGCGCGATACGGAAGGCGTCCGCGCGCAGCTCCTTGTCGTGCCGCGCCTCGATGCGCTCCTGCTCGGCCTTCGTCCAGGCCTCCTCCCAGCCGGGCGGCGCGGGCAGCCGCTCGTCGTAGGCGCGCTGGACGAGCCTCGGCACGTCCTCGGGGATGCGCCAGCGGGGACCGTGCCCGTGCACCACCGCGGCGGCGCGCAGCAGCGCCGAGCGGCCGTAGACGGCGAGGCAGCCGGGCGGGAACTCCGGCGGCCGGCCGTCCAGGCGGTCCACGCCGCTCAGGAGCAGGCGGGGTGTGCGCATGCCCACGGGCCGAGCTTTTTCGGGCCGGTGGTGGCGGTGCAGGCGACCGGCCCGCTGCACGAGCAGGTCCACGGGGGCCAGATCGCTCACGAGCAGGTCGAAGTCCACGTCGAGGGACTGCTCGATCACCTGGGTCGCGACCACCACGAGCCGTCGGGGCCGTTCGCCGCGGGGCCCGAGCCGCTCCACCAGGGCGCGTTCCCGCAGGCGCCGGTCCATGCCGATGAAGCGGGAGTGCAGGAGCACGCAGTCCTCGCCCAGCCGTTCGCGCAAGCGGGCGGCGAGCTGCTGGGCACGGGCCACGGTGTTGCGGACGACCGCGATGCAGCCGCCGTCCGCGAGTTCGTCGAGGATCCTGCGGGCGAGCGCCTCCTCGTCCTCGCCCAGGGTCTCGACGCGGAGTTCGCGTGCGGGAGCGGAGCCGTCGACCGGCACGGCTCGGGCCTCGCGCCCGTTCGCGAGCAGGACGACCGGGTACGCCTCGGTGGCCGCCGCCGCCCGCAGCGCCGGAGAGGCGGGCTCGTCCGCATCGGGCCGTTCGCCGCGGGCGCGCTGCCGGCCCCGCTCGTAGGCGGCGAGCAGCCCCTCGCGGCTGCGGCTCGGCAGGGTGGCGGAGAGGGCGATGACGGGCACCCCGTAGGCGCCGAGCCACTCCAGGGCCCGGTGCAGGTAGACGTTCATGTACTCGTCGGCGGCGTGCACCTCGTCGAGCAGGACCACCCGTCCGCTGATGCCCGAGTGGCGCAGGGCGAGGTGCCGGGCCTTGAGGGCGCTGAACAGGATCTGGTCGATCGTGCCGACCGAGAAGTCGGCGAGCGCGGAGGTCTTGCGGCCGCGCAGCCACCAGTGGGCGACCGCGTCGCCGTGCCGCGGGTGCCCCTCCTCGTCGTAGACAGCCCGCGGGGAAGTGCGCATGAGTTCCCGGTACTCCTCGTTGAACTCGGCCTTGCCGTGGCTCAGCACGGTCGAGGCGCGCACTCCCTCCGGCAGGGTCCGGCCCAGCCAGGCGAGGAGGCGGCTGAACATGGCGTCCGAGGTGGCCCGAGTCGGCAGGCCCACCACGAGGCCGCCCAGCCCGAAGCGTTCGGCGAGGATCTCGGCGGCGGCGAGCGCGGCCTCGGTCTTGCCGGAGCCGGTCGCGGCCTCCAGGACCAGCAGGCTCGGCTCGGTGCAGGAGCGCGCCGCCTCCACGAGGGCGCGCTGTTCGTTCCGGGGTGCGGCGCCGGCCGGCAGCTCGAAGCGCCGCGCGAAGTGCTCGTCCACGCTGCCGGGCGCCTGCGGGCGCCACACGGGCGGGAGCGCGAGTCGCCGCAGCGCCCGCTCGGCCCGCTGCAGCGGGGGCAGGCTCGTCCCGTCGGGGGCGTCGGCGAAGGGGAAGAAGTCGCTGTTCGAGGAGATCCAGTCGCAGGCGATGAGGTAGCCGGTGAACAGCAGCTGCGCGGTCTGCGCGTCGAGGCGCCGCAGCGCGAGCAGATCCGCCTCCTCCAGGCCGGCCGTCGCGCGGGCCCGCTCCAGGATCGCCATGCGCCCCTCGTGCCACTCGCCCGTCTCGACGCGCATGGCCCGGGGAAGGCCCTCCCCGCCGTCCCGCAGAGAGGGGCGGGCGGGGAAGACGCCGTGGTGCCCGCCCACGATCGCGGCGAGAGCCGAGGCCTCTTTGCGCTTCCACCCGTAGGGGGCGCCGCTGAGCCACTGCCGGATCGCGTGCATGCCGACGAGGCCGTGGGGCGCCTGGCGCTGCTCCTGCGCGCTGAGCTCGACGAAGACGTAGCCGGCGCGCTCCATGCGGTCCCGCAGGGCGGGCACCTTCATGGCGAAGGCGACGGAGTGCTTGCCCACGTCGTGGGCGGCCGCGAGGAAGCAGGCCGCGCGCCGGGCGCGCTCCTCGTCCCAGTCGAGCGCTTCGGCGAGCAGGGCTCGCTGGGAGGGGCTGAGCCAGCGCTCCCACAGCAGCCACGCGACGGCCGCCGCGTCGTCCAGGTGGCGCCACAGCGGCATGTGCTCCTGGCCATCGTCGATCGACTTGCCCCAGGCGAACGCCCACCGCCCCTCGGGCGGACGCTGCTCCTTCATCCTCTGCTTTTCTCCTCGATACGGGCCTCGACGTCGAGGCGTGCTTGCGACGCTCCGAACCGTACCCCCGACCTCCGACACTGGAGCGGGCCCGCCATCCTGAGCCGTGCGCAGCTCAAGTGTGCCACAGCTCGAGGCTCTCGCAGGACTGGGTGCTCCCGAGGGCTGTCGGGGGAGGGGCGTAGCCTCGACCCGAGCCGCTGCGTCGCGCGGTGCAGCCAGGGGAGTTCTGCACAGGGCGGCCGGACACGCGGTTCGCGAGCGGTAAAGGATGGGATGATGAGGGGCCAGGACGTCGAGGAGAGGACCGGTGCGCTCGTGGACGGTCGGGAAACGAAGCCCGCGAAGCTCTCGAGTGCGGCTGTCGCCGAGTACGCCGAGCGGGTCGGGAAGCACCACGGGATCTATGACGACCGGGGTCGGGCGGACATCGAGGCCCTGCTCGAACGCTTGGGGGGACGTGTCGAAGCCTCGCCGAGCATGGTCGCGCACGAGGCGCTCGTCGTCGAGGAGCGCGGCAGGTTCCGCGTCGTCCTCCCTCCTGCGACCTCTGCGCGTCGCGACCGCTTCACGATCGCGCATGAGCTGGGGCACTACTTCCTGCACTACCTGCTGCCGAAGAAGAGCGGGCCGGAGCGCTTCCGGCGAGGGGCGAGGAACCGCGCGGAGACGCAGGCGAACATCTTCGCCGCCTCGTTGCTCATGCCTTCCGGGCCCTTTCGCGAAGCCGTGGAGCGGCACGACGGCGACTGGCATGCCGTCGCGGCGGTCTTCGACGTCTCGCCCCGCGCCGCCGAAGTGCGTGCCGAGGTGCTGGGGATCGGCGTCGCTTCGTGAGTCGCGAACCGAGGTCGGTGCTCTTCCTTTCCTGCGACCTCGTCGGTTCGACGCAATTCAAGCAGGCGACCCCCGGCTGGCAGAAAGTCTTTCTCAGCTTCTATCGGGAGTTTCCTCAGTTCGTGGGGCGTCGGAACGAGGACGCCGAAGCGCACGGCGAACCGCAGGAGCTCCGATTGTGGAAGGCGGTCGGCGACGAGCTCATCTTCGAGGTCGTCGTGCGTTCGGAGGCGCAGGTGGCGCGTGCTGTTCGCGTGTGGCTTGAAGCGATGGAGGCGTACCAGGCTCAGACGCTTCATTCGGAAGCGGTGACGCGGACGCTCGGTGTCAAGGGCGGTGCGTTCATCGCGACTTTCCCCGGGCCGGACAGCGAGTCGACGATTCCCCGGAACCCTGGACGCGAGGACGAGGACGCCGACGTGATTCTCCTCAATGATGAAGCGCTCGAGGCGGAGCCCGATCACCGATCGTTTCTTTACGACTACTTCGGTCCGAGCATCGACATCGGTTTTCGTCTGCTCGGACAAGCGAGTCTCCGGCACTTCACGATGAGCGTCGAGGTCGCGTGGGCTCTCGCCAGGGTCGAGTATGACGCTCGAGTGGACCGGGCCGTGTCTGGGCTGCGGTCCCGTTTCGACGACGTCGTTTATCTCGGTGACCCCCAATTGAAGGGCGTCTGGTCTGGACGTGGCTACCCGGTCTTCGCCATCGATCGCGGTCATGACGACGATGTGAACAAGGCGATGGCCGAGTTGACCGGGCCCGGATTGGACCCCGAGCGAGCGCTGCGTCTGTGCAACGCCTGTCAGGAGTATGAGGGCTGGCCCGGTGCGGTGTATCTGCCAGATTCCCGGGACGCGCGTGCGAGGCGAGCGCCTGGCGATGCGATGCAGAAGTTGCGCAGCGCTGCTGCGAGCGATCAGGGCGCCGAGTCGCCGCCCGGCTCGGGTGAGGAGGAAGGCGAGCCGCTGGCGAAGGACGTGCCGCTCGACTGATTCGGGCTTCGAGTTCCGGGGCCGCGTGCACGGCGTCTGGGCGCGTGTTACTGTACCGGCTGGACGGTTTGTCGTCCGTCCGGGAGTGAACGGAGGCCGCGGGGATGTCCGTGCGGGAGCAGGCGCCGGAGCCGGTGCCGGAGGCGGCCGACCCCCGGCGGTGGGCGGGTCTGGGCGTGCTCGTGCTCTCGGTGCTCGTCATCGCGCTGGACGCGACCGTGCTGGACCTCGCGGTGCCGGCCGTGGCCGCCGCCCTCGAGCCGAGTGCGACCCAGCTGCTGTGGATCATCGACGTCTACTCCTTCATCGTCGCGGGCCTGCTCATCACCATGGGCACCATCGGCGACCGGATCGGCCGTCGGCGCCTGCTGCTCCTCGGCGCCGCCGGCTTCGGGGCGGCCAGCGCCCTGGCCGCCTTCTCGACGAGCCCGGAGATGCTCATCGCCGCCCGGGCGCTGCAGGGCGTCGCCGGAGCGACCCTCATGCCCTCCACCCTCGCCCTGATCCGCTCCAGCTTCCCCGACGCGCGGGAGCGGACCACCGCGATCGGGGTGTGGGCGGCGTTCGCGGGCGCGGGCATGGCGGCCGGCCCCCTTGTGGGCGGCTGGCTGCTGGAGCACTTCTGGTGGGGCTCCGTGTTCATCGTGAACGTGCCGGTCATGGCCCTGCTGGTCCTGAGCGGGCCGTTCCTCGTGCGCGAGTCCCGGGACCCCAGGCCCGGCCGATTCGACCCGCTCTCGGTCGCCCTGTCGATCGTCGCGATCATCGCCCTGGTCTCCGCCCTGAAGGAGACGATCGCCCACGGGCCGAGCGCCCTCAACGCCGCGACGGCCGCCGTCGGGGCGGGGGCGGGATGGTGGTTCCTGCGCCGCCAGCGCCGGCCCGACCCCGTGCTGCAGCTGGAGCTGTTCCGCATCCCCGCCTTCTCGGTCGCGGTGCTGACGAATCTGCTCGCCATGTTCGCGATCGCCGGCGTCCTCTACTTCGGCTCCCAGTACCTGCAGATCGTGCTCGGCTACGGAGCGCTGGCGGCGGGCCTGCTGACCCTGCCGGGCATGGTCGCGAACATCGCCGTCGCCGTGCTCGTCGGCCCGCTCGAGCGCCGCCTGGGGACGAGGGCCGTGCTCGCCGGCGGCATGCTCGCGGCGACCGCCGGGGCTCTGCTCATGCTCGCCACCACGACCGCGCACGAGACGCCGATCGCCTTCATCGTCGGCCACGCGCTGCTCGCCGGCGGCGTGGGCGGGGTGACCACCGTCACCTCCGACGCGGTCGTCAGCGCGGCGCCCGCCGAGCGGGCGGGCGCCGCGGCGGCGATCTCGGAGACCGCCTACGAGCTGGGCACGGCGCTGGGGGTCGCCGTCCTCGGCGGCGTGGTCACCTGGATCTACCGCAGCCGGGTCGACGTCTCCGAGCTGGGGCCGCAGGCGGCGCAGCACGCGCTGGACACCGTCGGCGGCGCCTTCGCGGCGGCGGCGGAGCTGGGCGGGCTGCCGGGAGCACTGCTCGCCGGATCGGCCGGCGACGCCTTCGTCTCCGGCATGCATGCGGCCCTGATCGGCACGGCCCTCTGCTGCGCGTCGACCGTCGTGCTCATCCTGCGGGCGCTGCGCCGCGGCTGAGGCTCAGCGGTCCGCGGCGTCGGCCGCGCCCGCCCCGCCCAGCAGCCGTTCCCGCATCCGGCGGGTCGTCGAGGCGCCCGGCGGCTCCAGCCCGAAGATCTCGGCCAGGTAGAGGCCGTCGCCGGCCAGCCGCACGATCTCGGCCAGCACCGGATCGCCCAGCTCGGCCAGGATCCGCTCGTCGAAGGTGCGCATGATCCGCCGCATCCGCCGCTGCAGTTCCGGGAACTGGCCGTCCAGGGCCCGCATGATCGCGGTCACCGAGCGGTCCACGGCCAGATCCTCCTCGCTCTGCCCGGCCTCCTGGGCGGTGGACAGGTACCAGGCGCTGACCGAGTCGCCGCGGTCCACGACCCGGCGCAGCTGCGCCCGCACCCGCTCCTCCAAGCGGTCGGCGGCGCCCAGCAGCAGCGCCTCCTTGCCGGGGAAGTGGTAGAGCAGCCCGCCCTTGGACACCTTCGCCTCCTCGGCGACCGCCTCCAGGGTGATCGAGGCGGCCCCGCCCCGCAGCAGCTTGGCCTCCAGTGCGTCCAGGATGCGATCCCGCGTGTCCGCCGCCATGCCGAGAGTCTACGGCCGCGGCCCGGTCGGCTGCGTTCGGCGGGCTGCCGGCTCAGCGGGGCATCCGGTCCAGGTAGCGCAGCAGCACGCCCTCGCGCATCGCCCAGGGGGAGACGTCCAGCTCCTCGATGCCCAGCACCGCCATGGCCTCCGAGAGCACGACCCCGCCGGCGACGATCTGGAAGGCGCGGTCCGCCGTGATCCCCGGCAGCGCGGGCCTGGCGTCCGCCGCCAGCCGGGCGAGCCGGGGCACCCAGTCGTCCAGCTGCCAGCGCCGCAGCGTCACCCGGTCGTCGGGCCCCACCCCGTCGGCGACCGAGCCGGCCAGCCGGGCCAGGGAACGGATCGTCTTGGAGGAGCCCACGAAGTGGTCCGGCCTCGGCAGCGCCGCCAGCTCCTCGGCCCGTTCGCGCAGCAGGCGGCCGGCGTGCTCGCGCAGCGCCGCCAGCTGCGCCTCGCTCGGCGGGTCGTCGTGCAGGAAGCCGATCGTGGAGCGGCCCGCTCCCAGCGGCAGCGAGAGGGCCAGCTCCGGCAGCTCGTCCGACCCGGCCGCCAGCTCCAGCGAGCCGCCGCCGATGTCCACGAGCAGGATGCGCCCGGCCGCCCAGCCGAACCACCGGCGCACGGCCAGGAAGGTCGTGGCGGCCTCCTCCTCGCCGGAGACGACCTGCAACTCGATGCCCGTCTCCTGCCGGATCCGCTCCAGCAGCTCGGGGCCGTTGCGGGCTTCGCGCAGGGCGCTCGTCGCCAGCGGGATGAGGTCGTCGAGCCCGGCCTCCTCGATCATCTCCGCGGTCCGGCGCATGGTCTGCAGCACCGCCCGGACCCCCTCCGGCGAAATCGAGCCGTCCGGCTCCAGGTAGCGCATGAGCCGCAGCACGCTCTTGTAGGAGGTCTCCGGCGCGGGCCGCGCCCCGGGCCGGGCGTCCACCACGACCAGGTGCACCGTATTGGAACCGACGTCGAGCACTCCGAGACGCATGGGGCTCAGCGTACCCGGCGGGGCGACGGCGCAGGCGCGGGGCGCACAGCCCGGCCGGGGGATCGCCGGGACGTCCCGGCGGGGCGACGGCGCAGAGGAGGGCGCGCGCAGTACGCTGGCCCGATGGCCGAGATCCTCATCCGCCGCGCCAGGACGGCCGATGTGACGGACATCCACGAGCTCATCGCCCCCCTCGTCGAGCGGGGGGTGCTGCTCGGCAAGCAGCTGGTCACCCTCTACGAGGACGTACAGGAGTTCCGCGTCGCGGTGGACGGCGAGGGCCGTCTGGTCGGCTGCGGCGCCCTGCACGTCATGTGGCGCGACCTGGGCGAGATCCGCACGATCCTGACCGCCCCCCGGGTGCGCGGCCGCGGCGTCGGGCACCTGCTGCTGGAGCGGCTCGTCGAGGACGCCTACGAGCTGGGGCTGGAGCGGTTGTTCTGCCTGACCTTCGAGACCGGCTTCTTCGGCAGGCACGGCTTCCACCCCGTCGAGGAGGAGCTCGTCGACGCCGAGACCTACGAGCAGATCCTCCGCTCGCCCGACGAGGGCATCGCCGAGTTCCTGGACCTGGCCCGGGTCAAGCCGAACACGCTCGGCAACACGCGCATGCTCAAACGTTTGGAGCCGCGCGGCTGAGCGGGCCGGGCGCCGCGGCCTCCCCTCGCGTCCGGCGAAGGGATCGGCGGATGTGGTCGAATGTTGCGGGTCGCCGCTAAGGTGTCGCACGGGCGTCGCCCGTGCGACGTCCGCAGACCCGTCCCCGGCCGCGGCGAAGCAGACGAGGAGCACGAGCATGCGAGCCACCCGCACCAGACCGGCCCGTCCGGGGCGATCGTCCGCGGCCCCGGCGCGACCGTCGGCCCTGCTGCGCCGGCTCGGCGCGGCGGCGGGCGGCGCGGCGCTCGCCCTCGGCTCCCTGCTCGCCGCCGGTGCCCCCGCGGCGGCCGAGACCGCGACGACCCCGATCGACCGGATCCAGGGTGAGGGCGCGGAGTCGCCCCTGCGAGGCCAAGAGACGACGACCGAGGGCATCGTCTCGGGCGTGTACGCGAGCGGCGGCATCGCCGGCTTCAACATCCAGATGCCCGGCCCGACCCGCGCCGAAGGCCATACCGCCTCCCGGGGCCTCTTCGTCTACGCGCCCGCACACCTGGACGGCCTCCAGGTCGGCGACTCGGTGCGCGTGAGCGGCGTCGTCGCCGAGTTCGCCGGCTCCACGCAGATCACCGCGAGCTCCGTCACCGCGCTGCCCCCGCTCGGGGAGCTCGTACCGGCCGAGATCGCCTGGCCGCGCAGCGACGAGGAGCGCGAGCGCTACGAGGGCATGCTCGTGGCCCCGCAGGGCGAGTACACGGTGTCCGACAACTTCAACCTGGGCCGCTACGGCGAGATCGGCCTGGCGGTCGGCCCCGGACCGCTCGTCGTCCCCACCCAGCTCGGCGCGCCGGGCAGCCCCGAGGCCGTCGCGCAGGCGCAGGACAACGAGGCGCGTTCCGTGCTGCTCGACGACGGGGCGACCACGAACTACACGCGCGTCGTGGGCGGCCGCATCCCGGCCGGGGACACGCCGCTGCCGTATCTGAGCCGGCAGACGCCCGTCACCGTGGGCGCCCCGGTGAGCTTCACCCGCCCCGTCGTCGTCCACTACGCCTACGACCACTTCCGCTTCCAGCCCCAGCTGCCGTTGACCGGGGCGAACCCCCAGGACGCCCCGGCGCACTTCGGCGAGGTGCGTACGCCGGCGCCCCGGGACGTGGGCGGGGACGTGCGGCTGGCCACCTTCAACGTGCTCAACTACTTCACCCACCTGGGCGAGGACCACTGCGACCGCAACCAGAGCAACCCGGACCGGGAGGGCAATCCCATCACGGCCAACGGCTGCGCGGTCCGCGGCGCGTGGGACGCCGCCTCCTTCGAGCGGCAGCAGGCCAAGATCGTCGCCGCGATCGGGGCGATGGACGCCGACATCGTGGCCCTGGAGGAGGTCGAGGACTCCAGCGAGTTCGGCGCCCCGCGGGACGAGGCCCTCGCGGCCCTCGTCGCGGCGCTCAACGCGGCGGCCGGTTCGGAGCGCTGGGCCTTCGTCCCCTCGCCGGAGGAGATCCCCGCCTCGGGGGACGACGTGATCCGCACGGCCTTCGTCTACCGGCCGGAGACGGTCGAGCTGCGCGGCGCATCGACGATCCTGGACCACCCGGCCTTCGCCAACGCCCGCGCCCCGCTGGCGCAGACCTTCGCGGACCGGGCCTCCGGCACCCCCTTCGTCGTGATCGTCAACCACTTCAAGTCCAAGGGCGGCTCCGGCGAGGGGGACAACGAGAACCGGGACGCGACCGCGGGCCCCGCCGGGGCCGTCGGCGGCTGGAACGGGGATCGCACGCGGCAGGCGGCCGCGCTGCTGGAGTTCTCCTCGGCCGTGCAGCAGCGGGCGGGCACCGAGCGGGCCTTCCTGGTGGGCGACTTCAACGCCTACGCGAAGGAGACCCCCGTCACGACCATCACGGACGCCGGCTACACGGATCTGGGCGAGCTGGTCGACGGCGGCTACACCTACCTGTACGGGGGCAGGGTCGGCTCGCTCGACCACGTCTTCGCCTCGCCCGCGGCGGCCGAGGCGGTCACCGGGGTGGACGTCTGGGGCGTCAACGCCTATGAGCCGGTGGCGCTGGAGTACAGCCGCTACAACAGCAACGTCGTGGAGCTGTACGAGCCGAGCCCCTACCGCTCCTCCGACCACAACCCCGAGATCGTCGGGCTGCGCTTCGCGGAGCCGGGCACGCGGACCCCGCCCCCGCCGGCCCCGAGCGAACCCGCCCCGAGCGAGGCGGGAACCGCCCCCGCGCCCTCCTCGCCGGCGCCGGCCGGCTCGGCGGATCTGGCCTCGACCGGCGGCAGCGGTCGTGCCGCGCCGCCGCTCGTCGCGGCCGGGTTCGCGGCGCTGCTCGCGGGGCTGGCCGTCCGCGCCGTCGTCGGGCGTCCGGCCCGCCGCTGAGCGGACCTCCGGCGGATTCGCAGACCGCGGTCCCGGAGCCTCGGTGCGCCTCGCCCGGCGGCGTCGCTCCATTCGTACCCTCGAAGCGTGACCAGGAGACGGACCACGCAGAGCGGACGGCGCCCGCCCGCCCGGAAGCGCCCCACCCGAGCCCAGCTGCGGGCGCGGCGCATCGGCGCGCTCGTCGCGCTCGGGCTCGTGATCGGCCTGGTCTGGTGGTTCTCGGTGACCGTGTCGAACGCCTACCAGGCGGCGCTCACCGCCACGCCGGAGCCGAAGCCCACCGGCACGCCCGTCGCGCTGCCGGACGGCGTGGAGCCCGGGGCGCCGGCGGCGCCGCAGGCGCCGACGCGCGAGTGCACCGCGAACGACCTGGTCCTCACCGCCTTCAGCGACGCCTCCGGCTACGCACCCGGCGTTCAGCCCCGCTTCTGGCTGAGCCTGAAGAACGACGCCCCCACGCCGTGCGTCATGAACATCGGCACCGCCGTGCAGCTCTACACCGTCACCAGCGGCGGTCAGACGGTGTGGGACTCCAGCCACTGCCAGAGCGGGGCCGTGGACGAGCTCGTCGAGCTCGCCGCCGGTCAGGAGCTCACCGCCCCGCCGGTCACCTGGGTCCGGGAGCGCTCGGCGCCCGAGACGTGCCAGCAGCAGCGGCCCGCGGCCGAGGCGGGCGGCACCGCCTATCAGCTGACCGTCTCGGTGGGCGGCGTCTCCTCGGCCCCCGTCTCCTTCGTGCTCGAATAGCCCGAGGAGAGCGCCCTGCTGCGCGTGCAGGCACCGCCCGTCCCTTCGCGCTCGAAGAGCGTTGCTCGAACGATCCGGTCACGGCGGCGGCCCGGCTCGTGCCATGATCTGTGAGGGGGCCGCGCTGCCGTCCCCCGCCCGGCCCTCATCCACGCACGAAGGAGTCACACGATGCTCCGAACCCGCGCCCGCACCCGGAAGGCGGCGGCCGGGCTGGCCGCGGCCGCGCTCGCCGCCGCCGGCCTCGTCCTCGGCGCGCCCGCGCACGCCGAGGTCCGCACTCCCGAGATCATCCAGCCGACCCCCGGCGCGCGGCAGATCAACCTCCTCGGCTTCAACGACTTCCACGGCCGCATCCTGGACGCCGAGGCGTTCACCGCCACGATGCTCGCGGCGGAGGAGCCCTTCGGCCCCGACCGGACCCTGCTCGTCTCCAGCGGCGACCTCGTGGGTGCGACGATCTTCGAGTCCTCCATCGCCGGGGACCAGCCGAGCATCGACTTCGCCCGCCTCGCGGGGGTCGACGTCTACACCCTCGGCAACCACGAGTTCGACCGTGGCGCCGCGGACGCGATCGAGCGCATCGCCCCCGCGACGGCGGGCCCGGATCTCGCGGCCAATGTGACCCGGGCGGACGGCTCCCACCCCTTCGACACGCACACGATCCTCACGGTCGACGGCGTGCGCGTCGCGATCATCGGCGCGGTCACCGCGGAGACCCCCTCGCTCGTCTCCCCGGACGGCGTCGCCGATCTGCGCTTCGGCGACCCCGTCGAGGCCGTCAACCGGGTGGCGGAGCAGCTGTCCGCCAGCGGCGCGGCCGACGTCGTCGTCGCCTCGTACCACGAAGGGGGCCCCGCCTCGGAGCAGGAGGCGAACCTGTCGGTCGAGGCCTTCCGGGCCATGACCGAGCGCACCTCGCCCGAGGTCGACGTGATCCTCAACGGCCACACGCACGTCCCCTACGCCTACGAGCTGCCCTCCGGGGCGGGCGGCGGGAGCCGTCCGGTCGTGCAGGCGGCGGCCTACGCGGGCTCGATCGCCCAAGTGGTGCTCACGCTCGGCCCCGACGGCGAGGTGAGCGCCGACAGCTCGATCGTCCCGCGCCTGGCCGCGGAGGCGATCCCCGAGCGGATCGCGTCGAGCCCCGTTCTGGGCGAAGTCCGCGAGCTCGTCTCGGACGCGGTCGCGCAGGCCGAGGTGCTCGGCCGCACCCCGGTCGGAACCCTGGCCGGGGACATCACCCGCGGCAAGCAGTACGAGCCCGGCAGCCTGCTCGTCGACCCGCAGACCGGCCGCACCTCCGGCGGCGTCGTGACGCAGCGCGACGACCGCGCCGCCTCCTCCGCGCTCGGAGACGTCGTGGCGCAGTCCATGCTGGACGCCGCCAACGCGATCGGCCACGAGGCGGACCTGGCGGTCATGAACCCGGGCGGGCTGCGCGCGGACCTGCTGGACGACGACGGGCTCGTCAGCTATCGCGAAGCGCAGCAGGTGCTGCCCTTCACCAACAACCTCTCGCTCGTCACGGTGACGGGCGCCACCCTGCGGGAGATCCTCGAGCAGCAGTGGCAGCTGGACGAGCGCGGGCAGGTGCCCAGCCGCCCCTATCTGCAACTGGGGCTGAGCGACTCGATCAGCTACGCCTTCGATCCGGACCGGCCGGCGGGCGAACGGATCACCGGGATCGCCGTGGACGGGACGCCGGTGGATCCGGCCGCCGAGTACCGGGTGGTGGTGCCGAGCTTCCTCGCGGCGGGCGGCGACAACTTCCGTGCGTTCCGGGACGCCGTCCGGGTCGCCGACACGGGCCTGATCGACCTGGACGCCTTCACCCGGTGGATCGGCGAACGCTCCGCGGACGGCCGGGGCGGCTTCCTGCCCGACGCGGTCGGCGCCGACGAGCGGCGCAACTCGATGCGGGTGCGCGGCTACCCCTTCACCGAGCCGCTCGCCTGCGGCACGACGGTGCAGTTGGAGGCGGGCGAGCTGGACCACGCCTCCCTCGGCTTCCTGCGCAACACCGCCGTCGCCGCACAGCTGCACTGGACGGACGTCGACGGTTCGGCGCGCAGCGAGACGGTCGGCACGGGCGAGGTGGACGCGGACGGCGTCGCCCGGCTGTCGATCCGGCTGCCCGAGTCGGTCTCCTCGGACGGCGCGCAGCTGACGCTCGTCGCGGACCGCTCCGGGACGACGGTGCTGCTGCCGGTGCAGTCCGCCTGCCGAGCCCCGGGACCGAGCCCGAGCGGCCCGGCCGAGGGGACGCGGCCCGACCCGAGCCGGCAGCCCGGTCCGGACCACGCCGGAGGGCGGGGCGACGGCGGCTCGGACGACGCCGGGCAGGGGGCCGAGAGCCGGCCCGCGGACCGGGCCGATCTGGCGCGCACCGGCGCCGAGGCGAACGCCCTGTTCGGCGGCATCGCCGGCGGGATCGCGGTGCTCGTGCTCGGGGCGACCGCGCTCGTGCTGCGCCGGCGGGTCGGCTGAGTCGCCGGGCAGGCCGGGCGCGGCCGCTCAGAGCGGCGGCACCTCGGGCGCCGGCCGGCGGGCCGGCATGAGCGCGGCCAGCGCCGAGCGCACCTCGCCCTCCTCGGGCCCCACGACGCGGGAGAAGCCCATGCGGGCCGCTTCGGCGGCTCGCGAGGCGGCCCGGGTGACGGGGCGGATCTCGCCGGCCAGGCTCACCTCGCCGAAGGCGACGCGCTCGCCGCCGACCACCCGGTTCGTCGCCGCGCTCGCGATCGCCGCCGCGATCGCCAGATCGGCGGCCGGCTCGACGAGCTTCACGCCGCCCACGGTCGAGACGTAGACGTCGCTGGCGGCGAGCTTGACCCCCGCCCGTCGCTCCAGCACCGCCATGAGCATCGCCACGCGGCTGGAGTCCACCCCGTTCGTGACCCGGCGCGGATTGGGCGCGGCGGTGGGCACGACCAGCGCCTGCACCTCCACCGGCAGGCAGCGGCGCCCCTCCAGGGCGATCGTCACGCAGGTGCCCGAGACGCTCCCGTCGCGACGCGAGAGGAACAGCCCGGAGGGGTCGGGCACCTCCCGCATCCCCTCGCCGGTCATCTCGAAGCAGCCCACCTCGTCGGTCGGGCCGAAGCGGTTCTTCAGGGTCCGCACGAAGCGCAGCGCGGTCTGCCGGTCGCCCTCCACGTGGGCGACGACGTCCACCAGGTGCTCCAGCAGCCGGGGCCCGGCGAC
>JAUNLB010000215.1 GCA_030532485.1 Pseudoclavibacter sp. | reverse complement strand
GCACCGGGTGCGGCGATGCTCCCCGTAGCGGGAGCAGGCCCGAACGACCCGCAACGGCACCCCCCCGTCCTCTCGGGGCACGACACCGACGCCACGGCAGTTCGCTCCCCGATGACGAAGCGCATCACCGCCCCCGCTCGGCCCGTTTTCCGGCAGGGCCTGATCCGCTCAGGCCCGGACCTCGGGGGCGGGATGGATCTCCAACTGCCGACCGTCGGGGTCGACCACGTGCACCGAACGCTTCGGCTCCTGCACCAGCCTCGCCTCGTGTCCTGCGGCCACGAGACGTTCCGCGAGCCGCTCCAGCGGCTCGCCCGTCTCGAAGCCGAGCCCGACGAGCGGATCACGGCCCGTGATCGGGTTCTCCGGCGAGGGGCGGGTGCTCGCCTCCCCGTGGGGCGCGTGCAACCCGATCACCCCGGTCCCCGCGGGCCCCCGCAGCTCCTGCCACCATTCATCGCCCGGCCCCTGGGCGCGGAAGCCGAGCGTCTCGAAGAAGCGGCGGTCGCGCGCGAAGTCGTCGCTCGAACGGACGGCGACCACCGCCAGGGCCGAGTCGACCTCGACGGTCTCGTGCCGCCGGTAGCCGTAGAGATCGTGCATCTCCTCGTTGATCCACACGCCCCCGCCGCAGGGCTCGGTGATGCCCGCGTGCCGTCCGTACGACTCGTCCCAGACGACGGGCTCCAGCCCCGCCGCGCGCAGTTCGCGGGCCGCCCGCTCGGCCGACTCGACGTAGAAGGACAGCTGCGTTTCCCCCGAGCGGTCCGGGCCGCTCGGATGAACCGCGACCAGGCCGGCCCCGGCCCGCAGCAGCGCGTAGCCGCCATCGCCGCTGAGCAGGGTGTGCAAGCCCAGCAGCTCGAGGAACGCGCGCATGCGCTCGGGCTCCCGGCTGCAGCGGTAGGGGTTGAGGGTCAGCGTGATGCTCATGGACGGTGCTCCTCTTCGTCTCGGCTCTGCGGTTGCGCGAGGTAGGCCGCGAGCGCCCGTTCGACCAACGCAGAGAGCGAGGCTCCCTCGTCGATTGCGCGGTGCTTGACCGCGCGGACGAGTTCGGGCGGCAGATACACGTTGAACTGCTGTTTCGCGGGCATCCAAGAATGCTAGCAAACTAATGCTCTGGCGACAGGAGGCCGGCGGGAGGCCTCGTGGAAAGACGCCGCTCGGCCCGCCTGCCCCGCCCGGTCCGCGGCCTCGGGCCAGGCGAAGTTCAAGACCAGGCGACCAGGATCCGAGCCGCCTCCGCGGGAAGCCGGGGGTCCAGGCCCGTGAGCTCCCGGAAGCGGGCGAGCCGGTTCAACAGCGTGTTGCGGTGGCAGTGGATGCGGGCGGCCGCCTGCTGTACCCCGCCGCAGCCCAGATAGGCGCGGACCGCCTCTTCGAGCCGCTCCCGCTCCCCCGGAGCCGCGGCCGCAAGTTCTCGTTCCAACGACGCCCGCAGATCCAGCCCGGCCTCGGCCAGCCGATGGCGCGCGAGCTGCGCCCACAGATCCTCCGGCCGCGTCGCGGCCCCCGCCCGGCCTGCCGGCAACAGCGGCAGCAGTTCGACGCCGAGCCGCACGCGCCGACCCAGCTCCGCGACGCCGGAGCGCGCACGCAGCAGCACGCCGGGTACGACGGCGAGGCACTCGGGGACTTCCGCCGACCGTGCACCGTCCGGCCAGAACGCGATCGTCGCCTCGCCGAGCGCGTGGGTGAACACGCGCGTCCCGGCCCGCTGCAGCGGGGCGAGCCCGGCGCGCAGCGCAGGGCCCTGCGCGTGCTCGACGACCAGGAGACTGAGCGGCTCCTCCGGCGCCAGGCCCAGCTCGCTCGCGAAGCGGGCCACTGCGCGCGCGTCCGGGTCCGTCTCGGCCAGCAGCCGGGCCAGCACCTCCCGCAGCACAGCGTCCGCCTGGCGCTCCAGCCGCGAGCGCTCCGCGAGGTAGGCGGCCTGCGCGTGACGCGCGTAGCCCTCGACCACGCTCCACAGGAACTCGGTGCGGGACACCAGCACGACCGCATCGTCCCGCTGGGCGGCGGCCATGATGTGCGACCAGAGCACGGCGATATCGATGCGGATGGCGCTCATGAGCGATTCGAGGGGCACCCCTTCCCGGGCCCGCCGGGCCCCCAGCTCGGCGCCGAGCCGCCGGACCCGCTCGCTCGTGCCGGTCGCGCCGCCGCGGAGCAGGACCTCGCGCAGGGCCGTGAACGAGTCGACCGCCGCGTCCCGCACCCG
>JAUNLB010000214.1 GCA_030532485.1 Pseudoclavibacter sp. | reverse complement strand
TGCTCTACGTCGACCTGCACATCATGCACGAGGTCACCAGCCCGCAGGCCTTCGACGGGCTGCGGGCCGAGGGGCGCGGCGTGCGCCGTCCGGAGCTGACGATCGCGACCGAGGACCACAACACCCCGACCGTCGACATCCTGAACCGTATCGAGGACGATACGAGCCGCGCCCAGATCGAGGCGCTGCGCCGCAACGCGCCCGAGTTCGGCATCCGCCTGCACTCGCTCGGCGACGCCGAGCAGGGCATCGTGCACGTCGTGGGCCCGCAGCTCGGCCTCACCCAGCCGGGCATGACGATCGTGTGCGGCGACTCGCACACCCCCACCCACGGCGCCTTCGGCGCGCTGGCGTTCGGGATCGGCACGAGCGAGGTCGAGCACGTGCTGGCCACCCAGACGCTGCCGGTCCACCGGCCGAAGACCATGGCGATCACGGTGGACGGCGAGCTGCGGCCCGGGGTGACCGCCAAGGACCTGATCCTCGCGATCATCGCCAGGACCGGCACCGGCGGCTGCATCGGCCACGTGGTCGAGTACCGGGGCAGCGCGATCGAGCGGCTCTCGATGGAGGGCCGCATGACCCTGTGCAACATGTCCACCGAGGCCGGGGCCCGGGCCGGCATGGTCGCCCCGGACGAGACCACCCTGGCCTATCTGCGGGGCCGGCCCCACGCCCCGCGCGGCGCCGAGCTGAGCGCCGCGCGGGCCGCCTGGCGCGAGCTGCGCAGCGACGAGGGCGCCCGCTACGACGCGGAGCTGCGCCTGCACGCCGACGAGGTGGAGCCCTTCGTGACCTGGGGCACGACCCCCAGCCAGGGCGTGCCGCTGAGCGGCTCGGTGCCGACGCCGGAGGACTTCGCCGACCCCGAGGCGCGGGCGGCCGTCGAACGCGCCCTCGCCTACATGGATCTGCGCCCCGGCACGCCGATGCGCGAGATCGGGATCGACACGGTCTTCATGGGCTCCTGCACCAATTCGCGCATCGAGGATCTGCGGGCCTTCGCCTCGGTCCTCGCCGGCCGCCGCAAGGCGCCGGGGGTGCGCGTGATGGTCGTGCCCGGCTCGGCGCGCGTGCGCCTGCAGGCCGAGGCCGAGGGGCTGGACCGGATCATCACCGAGTTCGGCGGCGAGTGGCGCTTCGCCGGCTGCTCCATGTGCCTGGGCATGAACCCGGACCGGCTGGCGCCGGGGGAGCGCTGCGCCTCGACCTCCAACCGCAACTTCGAGGGACGGCAGGGGCGCGGCGGCCGCACCCACCTGGTCTCGCCGCTCGTGGCGGCCGCCACCGCGGTGATGGGCCGGCTCGCGAGCCCGGACGAGCTGCCCGCCGCGGCCGGGGGCCTGCCCGGGGCCGGGGAGAGGGGCGCCGCCTGATGGAGAAGCTCGACGTCGTCACCGGCGTGGCCGTGCCGCTGCGCCGCGCGAACGTGGACACGGACCAGATCCTGCCCGGCATCCACCTGCGCCGGATCACGAAGACCGGCTACGAGGACGTCCTGTTCGAGCGCTGGCGGCAGGACCCGGACTTCGTGCTCAACCGGCCCGAGTACCGCGAGCCGCGGATCCTGGTGGCCGGGCCGAGCTTCGGCATCGGCTCCTCCCGCGAGCACGCCGTGTGGGCGCTGCGGGACTTCGGCTTCCGCGTCGTGGTCGGCTCGAGCTTCGGGGACATCTTCCGCGGCAACGCCGGCAAGCAGGGCCTGCTGGTGGCGACCGTGGCGGAGGAGGAGCTCCCCCGGCTGTGGGAGGCCGTCGAGGCGGAGCCCGGGCACCTGGCCACGGTCGAGCTGACCGCACGCACGATCACGGTCGGAGCGCTGACGGTGCCGTTCCGGATCGACGACCACACGCGCCGCCTCCTGCTGGAGGGGCTCGACGACATCGCCCTGACCCTGCGGCACGAGGCGGACATCGCTGCCTTCGAGGCGAGACGCCCGAGCTGGCTGCCGACGACGCTGCCGCCCCGCACGGGCGAGCCGGGCGCGGCGGACGAGAAGACCGCGGTGGGGTCCCGCATGGGCGAGCCGGGCGCGGCGGACGAGAAGACCACGGTGAAGAAAGGACGAGACACGTGAGCTCTGTCACCCAGGATGCGGCGCGCGCGGGCGCCTCGGTCGGTCTGGACACGGACCGGATCACCTTCCGCGGCGGGCGGCCCCTGCACGGCGAGATCGAGGTGCGCGGCGCCAAGAACCTCGTCACCAAGGCGATGGTCGCGGCCCTGCTGGG
>JAUNLB010000030.1 GCA_030532485.1 Pseudoclavibacter sp. | reverse complement strand
TCGCCCCCACCGGCTTCACCCGCCTCATGCAGACCGAGGGCGAGGTCGCCGGCGCCTCCGCCGCGGGGGCGGCGGGCATCCCCTTCACGCTCTCCACGCTCGGCACCACCTCCATCGAGGACGTGAAGGCCGCCAACCCGCACGGCCGCAACTGGTTCCAGCTGTACGTCATGCGCCAGCGGGAGATCTCCTACGCCCTGGTCGAACGGGCCGCGAAGGCCGGCTTCGACACGCTCATGTTCACGGTGGACACGCCCATCGCGGGCGCCCGGCTGCGGGACAAGCGCAACGGCTTCTCGATCCCGCCGCAGCTGACGCTCGGCACGATCCTGGACGCCCTGCCCCGCCCCTGGTGGTGGTGGGACTTCCTGACCACCCCGAAGCTGGAGTTCGCCTCCCTCACCTCCACCGGCGGCACGGTCGGCGAGCTGCTCGACTCGGCCATGGACCCCTCGATCTCCTTCGAGGACCTCGACGTGATCCGCGGCATGTGGCCCGGCAAGCTCGTCGTCAAGGGCGTGCAGAACGTGGAGGACGCCAAGCGCCTGACCGATCTGGGAGTCGACGGCATCGTGCTGTCCAACCACGGCGGCCGCCAGCTGGACCGGGCGCCCATCCCCTTCCACCTGCTGCCGGAGGTCGTGCGCGAGGTCGGCAAGGACACCGAGGTGGCCATCGACACGGGCATCATGAACGGCGCCGACATCGTCGCCTCGATCGCGCTGGGGGCCCGCTTCACGCTCGTCGGCCGCGCCTACCTGTACGGGCTCATGGCCGGCGGCCGAGCGGGCGTGGACCGCATGATCCAGATCCTGCGCGAGCAGATCGTGCGCACCATGAAGCTGCTGGAGGTCTCCTCGATCGACGAGCTGTCCCCCGAGCACGTCACCCAGCTGGAGCGCCTGGCGCCGCGGGCCCGCGAGATCGCGGCCGCACAGCGCGCCTGAGCGCCCCGGCCGCGTGGCATGATCGGCGCATGAGCGATTCCCCGCGCACCGTCTTCCTCGACTTCGACGGCACCCTCGCCGTCCACGGCGTCGTCCCGGCGCCGCACGTCGAGGCGGTGCGCGCGGCCCGCGAGCGGGGCCACCGCGTGCTGCTGTGCACGGGGCGGCCCCGCTGCGGCGTGCCGGAGGCGGCGTTGCGGATCGGCTGGGACGGCCTGGTCTGCTCGGCCGGCGCCTACGTCGAGATCGACGGCCGGGTGCTGCACGATGCGCGCTTCCCCGCCGAGCTGGCCAAGCGGACCGTGCGCGCGCTGGACGCGCACGGGGTCGTGTTCGCGCTGGAGGCACCGGAGGCGAACCTCGTGCGCGCCGGGGAGCTGCCGCGCCTGCTGGCGGGTCTGCAGGCGGCGGGCTTCGCCCCCTCCTTCGGCCCGGAGCTGGGGCTCACGGCCGCCGAACGGGTGGAGGGGGCCTCCTTCGTGAAGGTCACCTGCTTCGACGCGCCGGTGCCGGTGGAGCGGATCGCCCGGGAGATCGGACCGGAACTGGACTCGGTGCCGCTTTCCCTGCCCGGCTGCGGGCACGGCGGCGAGATCCACCTGCGCGGCATGCACAAGGCCGTCGGCGCGGCGCTCGCCGTCCAGGCGCTCGGGACCGATCCGGAGCGGGTGCTCGCCGTGGGCGATAGCCGCAACGATCTGGAGCTGCTCGACTACGCGGCGCTCGCGGTGGCGATCCGGGGGGCCGAGGAGCGGCTGATCGACGCCGCGGACCGGATCGCGCCGCCGCCCGAGGAGCACGGCGTGGCCGTGCTGTTCACCGAACTCGGCCTGAGCGGCTGAGCGGTGTCGGCGGCTGAGGCCGCCGGCTGAGCGGGCGCCTGCGGCTGCTCCGAAGCCGCACTGGCCGCGGCTCAGCGGCGACGTCGCAGCCCGTCCAGGAGCCGGGCGAGCAGGCCCTCGCCCGGCTCCTCCTCGTGCCCCCGGCAGCGCTGCGCGGCGGGCACCCCGCGCATGAGCTGCTCCACGTGGCGGCCGCAGCCCGCCCAGGTGGTCTTGCCGCATCGCCGGCACCTCACCGCTCGGCACATCTCCGGATCCTTCTCTCTTTCCGTTCGTTTCCGTCCGGGCTCGCCGCACCGGGCGTCCGGGCTCAAGCGAGCGCGAGGAAGAGCCGCTCCAGCTCCGCCTCGTCCGGCCCGTCCCCCCGCTCCGCCTCCGGCCCGGCCACGCAGTCCCGCATGGCGTGCGAGACGATCACGAAACCGGCCCGGTCCAGGGCACTGGAGACGGCCGCCAGCTGGGTGAGCACCTCACGGCAGGGGGCCTCGGACTCGACGGCGTCGATCACGGCCTCCAGCTGCCCTCTTGCCCGGCGCAGCCGCCCCAGCACGCGCCGGCGCTCACGCTCCCGACGCAAGCGCTCGGCCTGGTCCGGCTGCTCCCGCGACGCCATCGCACACCTCTCCCTCGTGCCCCGCCTCGTGCGGGGAGTCCCCACAGCATATACCCCCGGGGGTATCCGGGGCGAGCGGCGCGTGCCTCAGACCGCCGCGGCGGCGCGGGCGATGCGCAGGAATCCGTCCAGTGTCAGCGACTCGCCCCGGGCGCTCGGCTCGATCCCCGCCGCGGCCAGCGCGGCCGCGGCCGCCTCGGCCCCGCCCAGCGCCCCGGCGAGCGAGCGGCGCAGCATCTTGCGTCGCTGCCCGAAGGCGGCGTCCACCAGCTCGAAGACGCGCTCGCGCAGCCTCCCGTCGCCGGCCGGCTCGGGCCGGGCCCGGTAGGCGACCAGGACCGAGTCCACGTTCGGGACCGGCCAGAAGACGCTCCGGCCCACCCGGCCCGCGAGCGACCACCGCCCGTACCAGGCCGCCTTCACGCTCGGCGCCCCGTAGGCCTTCGAGCCGGGGCCCGCCGCCAGCCGCTCCCCCACCTCGGCCTGCACCATGACCACGCCGCGGCGCAGCTCCGGCAGGCGGTCCAGCAGATGCAGCAGCACCGGCACCGAGACGTTGTAGGGCAGATTCGCGACCAGGGCGACGGGGAGGCCGGCCGGCTCGGCGGGGCCCGAGCCCCGCGGCAGATCCGTCACGCGCAGCGCGTCCTGCTCGAGCACCCGCAGCCGGGCGCCCGGGGCCCGCTCCCGCACCGTCTGCGGCAGCCGGCCGGCCAGACGCGGGTCGATCTCGATCGCCGTCAACTGTGCCCCCGCCTCCAGCAGACCCAGGCTGAGGGAGCCGAGACCGGGGCCGACCTCCAGGACGTGCTCGCCGGGCTCGACCCCGGCGATCGCGACGATGCGCCGGACCGTGCCCGGATCGTGCACGAAGTTCTGGCCGAGCTTCTTGGTGGGCCGCAGCCCCAGCTCCTCGGCCAGCCGCCGGATCTCGGCGGCGCCCAGCAGACGCGCGCTCACGCGGCGGCGCCCCCGGGCCCGGACGGCCGCTCGGGCGGCGACGACCGCTCGGGCCAGGGGCCGTAGACCTCGAGGGTGTTGCGCGCGATCTGCGCCGTCAGTTCGGCCAGGTCCTCGCCCAGCTCGGCGGCCATGAAGCGCAGCGTGTACGGCACCAGATAGGGCGCATTGGGCCGGCCGCGGAACGGGACGGGCGTCAGATACGGCGCGTCGGTCTCCACCAGGATCCGCTCTCTGGGCGTGACGCGCAGCGCCTCCCGCAGCGGCTGCGCGTTCTTGAAGGTCACGGTGCCCGCGAAGGACAGGTACCAGCCCTCCTCGGCCGCGATGCGGGCCATCGCCTCGTCGCCCGAGAAGCAGTGGAAGACCGTGCGCTCCGGGGCCCCCTCGGCGGCGAGCACCGTCATGACCTCCTCGTGCGCGTCCCGGTCGTGGATCTGCATCGCCAGGCTCCGGCGCTTGGCGATCTCGATGTGCCGCTCGAAGGAGTGGAACTGCCAGGGCCGATCCCCCGGCCCGGTGCGGAAGAAGTCCAGCCCGGTCTCCCCCACGGCCCGCACGGCCGGGTGGGCGCACAGCGCGTCGATCTCGTCGATGGCCGCGTCCAGGCGCCGCAGATCGGGCGCCCCGTCCCCGGCGGCGGCGATGCGGGGCGCCTCGTTGGGGTGGATCGCGACCGCCGCGAGCACCCGCGGATCCCGCTCGGCGGCCCGCACGCACCAGCGGCTGGAGGGCACGTCCCCGCCGACCGTGACCGCCCCGACGACGCCGACCGCCTCGGCCCGGTCCATGTGCTCGACGAGGTCCAGCCCCCGCTCGCCGTCCTCGATCTCCAGGTGAGTGTGGTTGTCGTAGCACGGCACGGGCAGCGGCTCGGGGGCCGGCGGGTAGACGAGCACGCGCCGGCGGCCGGACTCGTCGCTCGAGGCCCTGCGGGCGGCCGGGCCGGAAGGGTAGCCGGCGTCGCTCACGATGCCTGCCCGCCCTCCTGCTCGATGCGGGGGAACAGCGCGGGCAGTGCGGCCACCCGGCCGCTGCTCGGCCACTCCCAGGCGCGGGACACGGGCCACTCCGGCAGCTCCCCCCGCCCGCCGAGCGCGGCCCACAGCTTGCCGGTCGCGTTCGGGATCACCGGGTGCAGCAGCACCGCGAGCGCGCCCAGGCCCCGCACGGCCGTGGCCAGCACCGTCGCCAGCCGCTCGCGCTCGCCCGCCTTGGCCAGCGCCCAGGGCTGCTCGGAGGTGAGGTAGCCGTTGAGGGCGTCCACGAGCAGCCAGCTCTGCGCGATGCCCTCGTGGATGGCGATGTCGAGCATGGCCGCGTCGCTGGCGGCCGCCGCGTGGCGGGCCCGGTCCAGGACGAGCTGATCGGCCTCCTCCAGCCGGCCGGGCTCGGGGATCTCGCCGTCGAAGTACTTCTGCACCATCGCGATCACGCGGGAGGCGAGGTTGCCGAAGCCGTTGGCGAGCTCCGCGTGATAGCGGGCCGAGAGGTCCTCCCAGGAGAAGGAGCCGTCCTGCCCGAAGTGGATCGCCCGCATGAAGTAGTAGCGGAAGGCGTCCGAGCCGAACACCTCGGTGATCTCGCTCGGGGCGATGCCGGTCAGATTCGACTTCGACATCTTCTGCCCGCCCACCAGCAGCCAGCCGTGGCCGAAGATGCCGCGCGGCATCTCCAACCCGGCGGCCATGAGCATGGCCGGCCAGATGACCGCGTGGAAGCGCAGGATGTCCTTGCCGACGATGTGCAGCGCGGGCCAGCGGCGCTCGAAGCGCCCCTCGTCCTCGTCGCCGTAACCGATCGCGGTGATGTAGTTGAGCAGCGCGTCGAACCAGACGTAGACGACGTGCTCGTCGTCCCAGGGCACCCCGACGCCCCAGTCGAAAGTGGTGCGGGAGATCGACAGGTCCTTGAGCCCGGAGCGCACGAAGGAGACGACCTCGTTGCGGGCCGAGGAGGGGCGGATGAAGTCGGGCCGCGACTCGTACAGCTCCAGCAGCCGGTCCTGGAAGGCGGAGAGGCGGAAGAAGTAGTTGCGCTCCTGCAGCAGCTCCAGCGGCCGCTGGTGGATCGCGCACACCTTCACGCCCGCGAACTGCTCCTGGCCGTCGAGGATCTCGCTGTCCGGCTTGAACTCCTCGCAGCCCACGCAGTACAGCGCCTCGAACTCGTCCTCGTAGATGTAGCCGCCGTCGTTCAGGCGCTGCAGGAACAGGCGCACCCGCTCCTCGTGACGCTCCTCGGTGGTGCGGATGAAGTCGTCGTTGGACAGGTCCAGGGTGGCCAGCAGCGGCTTCCAGGCGGTCTCCACCAGCCGGTCCACCCACTCCTGCGGGGTCATGTCGTTGGCCGCGGCCGAGCGCAGGATCTTCTGGCCATGCTCGTCGGTGCCGGTCAGGAACCAGGTGTCGTCCCCCCGCTGCCGGTGCCAGCGGGCCAGCACGTCGCAGGCGACCTCGGTGTAGGCGTGGCCGATGTGGGGGACGTCATTCACGTAGAAGATCGGTGAGGTGACGTAGAACGAATCGCCGGGTGCCATGCGCTGCATTCTATTGGCGGGCCGCCCGTGCCGACGCCGTATGACGGCGTCCGAGGCCGTCCTGCGGCATCGCGGCGACAGGGCTGCGGGCGCAGAGCTCAGGGCTCGGCGGGCTCCGGACCCGGGCCGGGCGGGCGCAGGCTCGCCTCGTACAGCTCGCGGCGGCCCAGGCCCGTTTCGGCCGCGAGGCGGCCGGCCGCCTCGCGGCGGCGCACGCCGTCGGCCACGAGCCCGCGGACCCGCTCGGCCGCGACGGCCAGCTCCGCCGGGCCGGGGCGGGCCGGGGCGGCGCCGGCGACGACGATCGCGATCTCCCCGCGCACCCCGCGCGCCGCCCACTCGGCCAGTTCCCCCGCGGTGCCGGAGCGCACCTCCTCGTGCAGCTTCGTCAGCTCCCGGCAGACCACGATGCGCCGCTCCGGCTCCCCCGACCACGCCTCGGCCGCCTCGCGCAGCGTCGCGGCCAGGCGGTGCGGCGATTCGAACAGCACGGTCGTGCGCGGCTCGGAGCGCAGCCGCTCCAGCAGCCGCGCGCGCTCGCCGGCCCTGCGCGGCACGAAACCCTCGAAGGCGAAGCGGTCGGCGGGCAGGCCCGAGACCACGAGCGCCGTGACCGCCGCCGAGGGCCCGGGCACCGCGGTCACCGGCACGCCGGCCGCGTGGGCGGCGGCCACGACCGGGTAGCCCGGGTCGGAGAGGCCGGGCATGCCCGCGTCGCTCACGATCACCACGTCCCGCTCGCGGGCCCGCTCGACCAGCTCGGCGGCCAGCGCGTCCTCGTTGTGCTCGTGCAGGGCGATCAGGCGGGGGCGCTCCCGCACGCCGAGCAGCTCCAGCAGCCGGGCGGTCGTGCGGGTGTCCTCGCAGGCCACCAGCTCGGCGCCGCGCAGCGTCTCCAGGAGCCTGGCCGAGGCGTCGCCGAGATTGCCGATGGGCGTGCCCGCGAGGATGATCATGCCCCGATCCTGACACGGCACCGGCCGGCCCCGCGCACCCGGCTCGCGCCCCACTCGCTTCGTCGGTATCGAGAATGCTCGGCGGTCGGTTGCGCGCACCCGCGGCGTTTAGCATGGCCTGCGTGACGGGAGCGAGCGAACAGGACGCGCGAGGGCGGACGGCGGACGCCCGGGGGCCCGAGCGGGCCGCCGAGGGGGACGCGGCAGCCGACCGGACCCAGGCGCGGAGCGAAGGACGAGGCGAGGGGCCCGACGAGACGGGGGCGGGGCTCGCCCGGCGCCGCACCGGGTCCCGGCCGGACGAGCTGTGGCGGCGCTGGACCGGCGCGATCGGGACGCGCCGGGCCGAGGCGCTGCTGCTGCTCGGGGTCACGCTGCTGGCGGGCCTCGCCCGCTTCTGGCGGCTCGCCCACCCCGACCTCGTCGTCTTCGACGAGACCTTCTACCTCAAGGATGCCTGGAGCCTGGTGCAGCAGGGCTACGAGTCCAAGTGGCCGGAGGGGGCGAACGACTCCTGGGTGGCCGGACGGCCCGACGGCTATCTGCCCGATCCGGCCTTCATCGTGCACCCGCCGCTCGGCAAGCTCGTGATCGCCCTGGGCATGCTGCTGTTCGGCGCCGACGATCCCTTCGGCTGGCGCGTCGCGGTCGCCGCGGTCGGCACGCTCAGCGTGGCCGGGCTGTGGCTCGTCGCCCGCACGATGTTCCGCTCCCCCGCCCTGGCCACGGTCGGCGCCTTCCTGATGGCGATCGACGGGCACGCCATCGTCACCTCGCGCATCGCGATCCTGGACGGCGTGCTCACCCTCTTCGTCATCCTGGGGGTCCTGTTCTTCCTCTTCGACCGCAGGCAGCAGCGCGCCCAGCTGCAGGCGTATCTCGCCGAGCGACGGGACGGTCCGGGTGCGGACGGCCCGCCCCGCGTCCCTGCGTGGGGGCCCGTGCTGTGGCGCAGGCCCTGGCTCGTGAGCGCCGCGATCGCCTTCGGCTGCGCCTCGGCGGTGAAGTGGTCCGGGCTGTGGTTCCTGGCCGTGTTCTGCGTCGCCTCGCTCGTGGTGGACGCCCTGGAGCGGCGCCGCGCCGGCATTCCGCTGTGGATCGACGCCGCCGTGCTCAAACAGGGGCCCGTCTCCTTCCTGCTCACCGTCCCGGCCGCCCTCGGCGTCTATCTGCTGAGCTGGAGCCACTGGCTGTCCGGCTCCGGCGGCTACTTCCGCGACTGGGCCGAGCAGCCGGGCAACGCCTGGACCGGGGCCCTGGCCTGGGTGCCGCTGCCGATCCAGAGCCTGTGGCACTACTCGGTGGAGGCGTACCGCTTCCACGTCTCGCTCCAGGCCAGTCACCCCTACCAGTCCCCGCCCACCACCTGGCCGTTCCTCATCCGGCCCACCGCCTTCAGCTACGTCTACTCGACCTCCAGCGAGGACCCCGCCTGCGAGGCGGACAAGTGCGTGGAGGCGATCACCTCGCTGGCCAATCCGATCGTGTGGTGGGCGGGCACCGTCGCGATCCTGTTCCTGTTCATCATCGTGTGGCTGCAGCCCCAGTGGCGCTTCGGCGTGATCCTCGCCGGCTACGGCGCCGCCTACCTGCCCTGGCTGGCGCAGATGCAGCGGCAGGCCGTCTTCCAGTTCTACGGGATCGTCATGCTGCCCTTCATGATCCTCGCGATCCTCGCGGTCATGCGCTTCCTGCTGGGCTCGGCGCAGTCGTCCAGACGGCGGCGCACCGCCGGAGTGTGGTCGGTGGCCGGCTTCTGCGGGATCGCGCTGGCCGTCTCGATCTGGTTCTACCCGGTGTGGACCGGCATGCTCGTCTCGCAGGACTACTGGGCGAGCACGCACTGGCTGCCCGGCTGGCGCTGAGCCGGGCGACCGCCGGGGCGGGCCCCCGCCGGGGCCGGGCGCGCCGCCGCCACGCGCGGGGCCCCCCCCCCCCCCCGCTCCGCGGCGGGGGGGGTGACGGGGCCCCGGTCCGGTGGCCGCTCAGTTCACCTCGTCCGGGTGGGCCGAGACGCGGCCCGCCTGGCCGCGGTCCAGGGCCGTGATGGCCTGGAACTCCTCGGGCGCCAGCGCGAAGTCGAACACGTCGAGGTTCTCGGCCATCCGTTCGGGCCGGTCGGTCTTGGGGAAGACGATGTTGCCCTTGTCCAGGTGCCAGCGCAGCACGACCTGCGCGGGCGTCTTGCCGTGGGCCTCGGCGGCTCGCACGACGGCCGGCTCGGACAGCAGCCCGGTCTTGCCCTGGGCGAGCGGGCCCCAGGCCTCGATGCGGATGCCGTGCTCGGCCAGCACCCCGTCCAGCTCGGGCTGCACGAGGTAGGGGTGCTGCTCGATCTGGTCGACGACGGGGGCCACGCCGGTGGCCTCGACGATCTCGCGCAGCTGCGGCTCCAGGAAGTTGCACACCCCGACCGAGCGGGCCCGGCCGGTCCCCGGCAGCTCCACGAAGCGCTCCCAGGTCTGGAGGTACCTGCCGCCCTGCGGCTGGGGCCAGTGGATGAGGTACAGGTCGACGTGGTCCAGGCCCAGCCGCTCCAGGCTCGCGTCCAGGGCGGCGTCCACCCGGGCGGCGTCGCCCTGGTCGTCGCCCCACAGCTTGGTGGTCACGAACAGCTCGGCACGCGGGATGCCGCTGGCGGCGATGGCGCGGCCGACGCCCTCCTCGTTGCCGTAGATGCGGGCCGTGTCGATGTGCCGGTAACCGGCCTGAAGCGCCTGGGAGACGACGCGCTCGGTCTCGGCCGGGTCGACCTTGAACACCCCGAAGCCGAGCTGGGGGATCGTGTTGCCGTCGTTGAGGGCGATGCGGGGGACCTGGATCGTCATGCGCACAGTCTGCCAGGCGCGGGCTCGGGACGCCTGCGAACTCGCGCGGAACGGGACGACGGGCCGGACAGGTCACCGGCCGGTTCCAGAAGGGTCACGGTCCGGCATCGGCGCTGGACGACGGCGCGAGGGCGCCCCTACGCTGCGAGCATGACCTGGAGACGACTTCTCGCCGGTGCCTGCGCGGCGGCCGCCTCGCTGCTGCCCGTCCCGCTCGCGGCGACGCCCGCCGCGGCCGACGACGGTCCGCGGTACGCACCGGACGCGCAGGAGATCTCCTTCGACTGGCGGCATTCCGAGGAGCTGCCGCCGGTGGAGCTGGCCCCGGCCGGGTCCGGGCCCGGCGCCGAGCTGACGGTGCGGGTGACCGGGGTGCCCCGGGAGGGGGTCAGCTACATGTTCGTGGACGTCGACCACGGCGGCGCCTCCTATCGCACCACCTGCGCTCCGGACGCGCAGGGCGTGTGCGCCTTCACGCTGCTGCGCTATCCGGGCCCCGCCCGCATCCAGATGCGGGAGCGGCGCGGCGCGGCGGAGGACCGCGAGTACCGGATCGCCTTCGCCGAGTTCCGCGACGGCGCCCCCGTGCCCGCCGTCGCCGTCTACGGCGCCGCCCACCTGGACAACGACCCCTACGGCGCGGGCGCCCCGGTCTTCCGCCCGCCCTACGAGCATCTGAGCGTCGCCAGCCCCTACAGCGAGGTCACCACCGCCCGGGGCGGCGTGTTCACGGTCGTCGGGCTGCCCGGGGACGCGCCGCTGGAGCTGCGGCTGCTGCCGGACGGTCCCGGGCCGGCCCTGCCGCTGCCCGGCGACGCCTCGACCGTGCCGTCCCGCACCTCCGCCCAGGGCTCGGCCCGGGGCGCGCTGCCCGCATCCGGCGAGGTGCCGCCTGGCCAGTACGTGCTGGCCGCCTCGGCCGGCGGGGTGGAGGCGCGCGTGCCCCTCAGCTACCTGCCGGGCCCCGGCGCGGACCGGCCGGTCGCGGTCGCCCGCGAGGCGATCGTGCATCCGCGCAGCTTCAGCGATCTGGCCGGCGGGGTCGGCTTCACCGCGGCCGGCTTCCAGGACGGGCCGCCTCTGGAGGTGGAGGTGCGCCGCAACGGCGGCGCGCCGCTGCCGGACATGCAGCTGGTGGACCGGGACATGTTCTTCCCCACCCCCCAGGCGCCGCCCCTGCCGGGCAGCTCGGCCCCGCTCTGGGCCCATCTGGTGCGCGCCGACCGGGGCGCCTGGGAGCCGGGCGTGTACACGGCGGTGCTCCGCCAGCGGGACGAGTCCGGCACGGTGGTCGCCGAGGCCGAGATGCGCTTCCGCTACGCCCTGCACGAGCGCAACAGCCTGGTCAACCCGGGCGCCGCCCTGCCCGCCGCCGCGGCCGGCGCCGCCCGCGCCGGCGAGGGCGAGACGCTGCCCTTCGGGGCGGTGGGATTCCCGGCCGACGCCCCGATCGAGGTGACCGCCTCGCGGGCCGGGGGCCCGGAGCTGCCCGTGACCGTGCGGGGCGGGCGGCAGGTGGACCCCTTCGGCTCCTTCCTCGGGCGTCTCGACCCGGCCGCCTCCGGGCTGGCCGACGGCGAGCACCGCTTCACGGTGCGTGCGGGCGGCGTGGTCGCGAGCTTCACGGCCGCGGCGACCGTGCCCGACGCACCCGATCAGGGCCCGCCCGCCCCCGCCCCGACCGCGAGCGCCGAACCGAACGACGCCCCGGCCGCGGGCACCGAACCGGCCGCGGCCGCCCCCGCCCGGGAGGCGGACGCCGCGCGGGCGTCCGAGGAGCGCTCGCTGGCCGTCACCGGTCCGTCCGCGCCGCCGCCTCTGCTGGCGGGCGGCCTGCTCGCGAGCGCGACGGGGCTGCTCGCCCTGCGTCTGCGCCGCACCGCCCGTCCCTGAACACGTGCGCGCGTCCGGAGGGCGCACTCCCGGCTCACGCAGGGGGGGCGGCCAGCCTGAACACGTGCGCGCGCGTCCGGAGGGGAACGTAGACTGGGCGCTCTGATGAGCGAGCCGGCCCTGACGATCTCCTACCCCGCGGATCTGCCCGTCTCGCAGCGGCGGGAGGAGATCGCCCGGGCGCTGCGGGAGCACCAGGTGGTGGTCGTGGCCGGCGAGACCGGCTCGGGCAAGACGACGCAGCTGCCGAAGATCTGCCTGGAGCTGGGACGGCGCGCGATCGCCCACACCCAGCCGCGCCGCATCGCCGCCCGCGCGATCGCCGAGCGGGTGGCCGAGGAGCTCGGCGTCGAGCTGGGCGGCCTGGTCGGCTACCAGGTGCGCTTCACCGAGCAGGCCACGGCCGACACCCGCATCAAGCTCATGACCGACGGGATCCTGCTCAACGCGATCCAGTCCGACCGGGAGCTGCGCCGCTTCGACACGATCATCATCGACGAGGCCCACGAGCGCAGCCTCAACATCGACTTCCTCCTCGGCTACCTCAAGCGGCTGCTGCCGCGCCGGCCCGATCTGAAGGTGATCGTCACCTCGGCCACGATCGACCCCGAGAGCTTCTCCCGCCACTTCGACGGCGCACCGGTCGTGGAGGTCTCCGGCCGCAGCTTCCCGGTCGAGATCCGCTACCGCCCCCTGGTCGACGAGGAGCGGGAGGGGGCCGGGCCGGACGCGCCCCGGCGGGAGCGCGACCTCTTCGAGGGCGTCGTGGACGCCCTGGACGAGCTGGCGCGGGAAGAGCCGGGCGATGTGCTCGTCTTCCTGCCCGGCGAGCAGGAGATCCGCGACGCCCAGGAGGCGATCGCCGCGCATCTGCGCCGCAGCCGCGATCCCGCGGCCACCGAGGTGCTCCCCCTCTACGGCCGGCTCTCGGCCGCCGAACAGCACCGCGTCTTCGAGCGCGGCCGGGCGCCGGGCGTGCGCCGCCGCGTCGTGCTCGCCACGAACGTCGCCGAGACCTCCCTCACCGTCCCCGGCATCGCCTACGTGATCGACGCCGGCACGGCCCGCGTCTCCCGCTACTCGACCCGGGCGAAGGTGCAGCGGCTGCCGGTCGAAGCGATCTCCCAGGCCTCCGCGACGCAGCGATCCGGCCGCGCCGGCCGCACCCGCGAGGGCGTCGCCATCCGCCTGTACGGGGAGGAGGACTTCCGCTCCCGACCCGAGTTCACCGATCCGGAGATCCTGCGCACGAACCTCGCGAGCGTGCTGCTGCGCATGCTGCACCTGCGCCTGGGCGAGATCGCCGACTTCCCCTTCCTGCAGCCGCCCGATCCGCGCGGCGTGCGCGACGGCGTGGAGCTGCTGCGCGAACTCGGCGCGATCGAGGACGGGGCCGGACGACCGGGGGGCGGCAAGGGCCGCCGCACCGGGCTGCGGCTGACGAAGACCGGCCGGGCCCTGGCCCGGCTGCCGATCGAGCCGCGTTACGGCCGCATGGTCGTCGAGGCCGGACGGCTGGGCGTGGGACGCGAGGTGCTCGCGATCGTCGCCGGGCTCAGCGTGCAGGACGTGCGCGAACGCCCCCTGGACCGCCGGGCCCGCGCCGACCAGCTGCACGCGCGCTTCCGGGACCCAAGCAGCGACTTCCTGACCCTGCTGAACCTCTGGGACTACCTGAGCGCGCACTCGGACCGCCTGGGCTCCTCGGCGTTCCGGCGGCTGTGCCGGGAGGAGTTCCTGAACTTCGTGCGCTTCCGGGAGTGGCAGGACGTGTTCCGGCAGCTGCGCCGCCTGGCCGAACCGCTCGGGGTGCAGGCGCCGCGGCGCGCACCCCGCGGGGAGGACGGGGCCAGCGGCGACGCCTACCGCGCCCCGCAGGGGCACGAGCGGGGCGAGGCCGTGCACCGGGCGGTGCTCTCCGGGCTGCTCAGCCGCCTGGGCGTCTACGACCGGGGCCGGCGCGACTACCTGGGGGCCCGGGGGGCCCGCTTCAGCGTCTTCCCCGGCTCGGCGCTGGCGAAGTCCCCGCCGGAGGCGGTCATGGCCGCCGAGCTGGTGGAGACCAGCCGGCTGTTCGCCCGCACGGTCGCGGGCATCGACCCCGCCTGGGCCGAGGAGCTCGCCGGCCCCCTGCTGAAGCGGCAGCTCTCGGAGCCGCACTGGGAGCGCGGGCGCGGTCAGGCCGTCGCGCTCGAGCAGCTCACCCTCTACGGGGTGCCGATCGTGCGCGGCCGTCGCACCCCGCTGGCCGGCCACGACGCGCGCTGGGCGCGGGACCTGTTCATCCGCCACGCGCTCGTGGCCGGGGACTGGAGCGGCCGCCCCGCCTTCCAGCGCCGCAACGAGGCGCTGCGCCGCGAGCTGGAGCGGATCGAGGAGCGGCAGCGGCGACGGGGCCTGCTCGCCGACGAGGACGCCGTGTTCGCCTTCTACGACGAGCGGGTGCCCGAGGAGGCCGTCTCCCAGGCGAGCTTCGAGCGCTGGTGGCGGCGGGCCGAGGCGGACGAGCCGCAGCTGCTGGACATGCGGCGGGAGGACCTGCTCGACCCGCGGGCGGCCGCCGAGGAGCCGCAGGACGCCTTCCCGGAGCTCTGGCGGCAGGGCGAGCAGCGGCTGAAGCTGCGCTACCGCTTCGACCCGGGCGCGCCGGACGACGGGGTGACCGCGATCGTGCCGCTGCCGCTGCTGGCCCGCCTGGACCCGGTCGGCTTCGACTGGCAGGTGCCGGGCCTGCGCACCGAACTGGTGACCGCGCTGCTGCGATCGCTGCCGAAGGCCGTGCGCCGCAACTTCGTGCCCGCTGCCGAGTGGGCCGAGCGCCTGCTCGCCGAACTGGGCGAGGTACGCCCGGACCGGGGCGAGGACGTGCCCGGCCCGATCGCCGAGGCCCTGCGGGAGCGCATGCAGCGCGCCCTGGGGATCCGCTTCGATGCGGCCGACTTCGACTGGGACCGCGTGCCCGGGCATCTGCGCATCCGCTTCCAGGTGCGCGGCGATCGGGGCCGCGTCCTGGACGCGGACGAGGACCTGCGCGCCCTGCAGGCGCGGCTCAAGCGGGCCGGCGAGGCGTCCCTGGCCCGGGTGGCCCGGCAAGCGCTCGCCCCCGGGGCCGGGGGCGGCGGCGAAGCCGCGGAGCGGGCGTCCGCGGGCGAGGGCGAGCAGGACGCCTTCGAACGGCACGGGCTGGACGGCTGGCCGATGGAGCGGCTGCCCGCATTCCTGGACGTCCGGCGCTCCGGCGGGGTCGTCCGGGCCTATCCGACGCTGCGGCTCGCCGGAGGCGGCCGGGTGGACCTCGCGCTGGTCACGACGGCCGAGGAACAGGCGGCCCTGCACCCGCCCGCGGCCGCCGCGCTGCTCGCGGCCGGCGTCCCCTCCCCCGTCGGCTACGTACAGGAGCACCTGAGCGCGGCCGAGAAGCTCTCGCTCGCCCACACCCCCTACCCGGGCACCGGCGCTCTGCTCGGCGACCTCGTCCGCGCGCTCGCGGCCGAGGCGCTCGCCGCCTGGTCCGCGCGGCACGGCGGGGAGCAGCTGCGGGCCCGCTCGGACTTCCTGGCCCTGCAACGGGAGCTGAGCGCGGGGCTCATCGAGGCGCTGTTCGCGCAGACGCGGCTGGTGGCCGAGATCATGCTGCGGCACCGGGAGGCGCTCGCGGCGCTCAAGGAGGCGAACCACCTCTCAGTGCTGCCCTCGCTGCACGACGCGAGGGCGCAGCTGGACGCGCTCGTCTTCGACGGCTTCGTGTCCCGAACCGGCACGGACCGGCTGCCGCAGCTGCCGCGCTACCTGCGGGCGACCGCCCAGCGGCTTCGGAGGCTGCGCGACTCGCCCGCGCTGGAGCGCGCGGGCCTGCAGCAGATCCAGCAGGCGCAGGAGCTGTTCGAGCAGGCCGGCGGACGCCTCCCCCTGCCCGCCGGCGCGCCCGCGAAGCTCGTGCGCGCCCGCTGGCTGCTGGAGGAGTTCCGGGTGGGCCTGTTCGCTCAGCAGCTGGGCACCGCCGAGACCGCCTCGCTCAAACGCATCCGGGCCGCGCTCGCCGCGGAGTGACCCGCCGGGCCCCGTCGGTGCGAGCCCGCGAGAACCGCTCCGTCCCAGCGGGAACACGGCGGCGAATACCTGCCGTCGGTGCGAGCCCGCGAGAGCCGTTCAGTGCCGGATGCGGAAGCGTTCGGCCACCGGCTGCAGCCAGCGGGGGCACCACCACATGATGCGCTCCTGCCAGGTCATCAGCGCCGGCACGAGCACGCAGCGCACCAGGCTCGCGTCCAGCGCCACCAGCAGGGCCAGCGCGCAGCCCAGCTGCTTGATCACCATGAGCTCCCCGACCGTGAAGCCGAGGAAGACGGTGACCATGATGAGCGCCGCCGAGGTGATGATCCGCCCGGTGCTCTGCATGCCCCGCCAGACCGCCTCCCGCGCCGGCAGCCCCGCGTCGCGCAGCTCCACCACCCGGCCCAGCAGGAACACCTCGTAGTCCATGGACAGGCCGAAGCCCATGACCAGGGTGATGGTGAGCACCAGGACGTCCACGCCGCCCACGTCCTCGGCCTGGAAGCCGAGCGGGCCGGCCAGATTGCCCTGCTGGAAGCCCCACACGAGCAGTCCCGCCGCCGAACCCAGCGAGAACACGGCGATGAACAGGCTCTTCAGCGGCATGACCACCGAACCGGTCATGAGGAACAGCAGCACGAAGGCGGACCCCAGGATCAGCAGCGCGGCCGCCGGCACCGAGGCGAGGATCGAGTCGACGAGATCGCGTTCGTGAGCGGCCGCCCCGGTCGTCAGGGCGCGGACGCCGGGCTGGGCGGGCGCCGCGTCGCGCACGAGCCCGACGGCCGCCGCCCGCTCGCCCTCGGCCGGCGTCAGCACGATGGAGGCGAGCCCGCCGCTGCGCACCACGGGGCCGACGCCCTCGATCCGCGCGTCCTCGCGCACGGCGTCCGCCCACTGCTCGGCGATCCCGGCCGCCTCGGCGGAGTCCCCCTCCGCGTCCACCACGATCCGCAGCTGCGGCCGGGCCGCCTCGGGGAACTCGGTGCGCAGCGTCTCCAGGAAGCCGAACTGGCCGGCTGCCCGCGGGATCGCGCCGCTCGCGTCGTTCGCGGGGTTCAGGGCGAGCGCCGGGGCCGCCACGATCCCCAGGATCAGCAGCGAGCCGAGGGTCGTGAGCGCCGGGCGGCGCTGGGCGAGCCGCGCGAGCCTGCCGAAGAAGCCGTCCGGAGCGGCGGGGGCGCCGAGCCGGCTGATCGGGTTGCGCTCGCCCAGCAGCCGGGCCACCAGGCCCGGACGGGCCAGGCGGAAGCCCAGCAGGCCGAGCAGCGCGGGCATGAAGGTGACCGAGGCGAGCACCGTGACGATCGCCACGATGATCACCCCCAGGCCGATCGCCCGGATGATGGTCGGTTCGAACAGCAGCAGCCCGGCCGAGGCGGCGGCGAAGACGACGCCCGAGAACAGCACGGTGCGCCCCGCCTGCTCGGTGGTCGCCCCGACCGCGCGCAGCAGCCCGGCCCGGTCCCCCCGCTCCAGCCCCGCGGCCTCCTCCCGGAAGCGGCTGATGACCAGCAGGCCGTAGTCGATCGACAGGGCCAGGCCGAGCAGGCTGATGACGTTGAGCACCATGCTGTCGAAGTCCATCAGGCCGCTCAGCGCGAACAGCACCCCCAGCCCCGTGCCGATCGTCAGCAGCGCGCCGAGAACCGGCAGCCCCGCGGCCAGGAAGCCGCCGAACACGAGGATCATGATGGCCAGGGCGATCGGCAGGGCGATCCCCTCGCCCCGCTGCAGATCCCGGGCCGCCACATCCCGGTAGGAGTCGCCGACGCGGGAGGCGGAGCTCACGTGCACCGTCGCCTCCGGCAGCGCCTCGCGGACCCGCTCCGCCGCCGCGTCCAGCGCGTCCAGGCCGGCCTCGGCCGCGGCCGCCTCGATGCGATCGGCGGCCTCCGGCTCGCCCGCGTCCCGCGCCCGCACCTCGACGCGCAGCAGCACACCCCGGCCGTCCTCGGCCACCGCGGTGCGGAGTGCCGCCTGCGCCTCGGGCGGCACGGGCAGGCCCCGCTCGCGGGCGGCGAGCGCCTGCCGAGGGTCCTGCAGCTCCACCTCCGCCTCGGGGCGGGCGGCCGCGACCGCGTCCAGCTCCCGGGGCAGCGGCTCCAGGGCCTGCCGGAGCGATTCGTCGAGCGGATCGACGCCGTGCACGAGCAGGAAGAGCGGCGCGCCCTCCTGCCCGCTCGCGGATTCCAGCAGCGCGTCCGCCTCGGCCGCTTCGCCCTCCACCCGCGGCTCGCCGTTGTCCAGCCGCTGGAACAGGGTCTGCCCGCTGAGGTCGGTGAGGGAGAGCAGCAGGGCGCCGGCGAGCAGGAGCAGCCAGGCCCCGAGGACCGGCAGCGGACGGCGCGCACTCCAGGCGCCGAGACGGAACAGGGCGGAACGGGGTCCGTCCGGGGATGTGGTGTCCGGCCTGCTCACCGCGGCTGCTCGCCCTCCGATCCGGCGAGGGCCCGGCCTCGTCCCGGCGGCCCCTTCGCGCCTCCGATTCTACGCGCGGACCGTGCTCCGCAAACGCCGACGGACCGCACGCCCGTGCACCGGACGGCCGTGCAGCGCCCCGGCGGCCGACGGGCCGCGCACCGGCACCGGCGGGGTGCGCGGCTCGTCGGGATCGGGGCTATTCGGCGAGGACCCGCAGCAGCGGCTCGCCCGCCTCGATCCGAGATCCGGGCTCGGCGATCGGCTCGACGCGCCTGCCCTCGCCCGCGTTCAGGACCAGCACGGGGGTCACGGTCTGCAGCCCCGCCTCCTCGACGACCGCGGCGTCGAAGCGCACCAGCGGGGTGCCCGGCTCGACCTCGTCGCCCTGGGCGACGAGCAGCTCGAAGCCCTTGCCGTCCAGGGAGACGGTGTCGATGCCGATGTGGACGAGCAGCTCGGTGCCGTCCTCGGCGGTCAGACCCACCGCGTGCCCCGTCGGGAAGGCGGCGGTGACCCGACCGCGAACGGGCGAGACCGCCAGCTCCCCGTCGGGCTCGACCGCGCAGCCGGGGCCCAGCGATGCGGAGGCGAACGCGGGATCCGGCACGTCCTCGAGCGCCACGACCCGACCGCTCAGCGGGCTGGCGAGCTGCAGCGCCTCGACCGTCGCCGTGGCCGCCTCGGCGGAGCGTGCGGCGGGGGCGGCAGCAGCGCTCGCGGCGCCGCCCGCGGCGGCCGCGGCCGGTGCGGCGGATGCGTCGGCCCGAGCCCGCTCGTCGACGTCGGCGGAACGCGAGGCGTCCGCCTCGGCGGCCTCGGCCTTCGCGATCGCGTCGCGGTCGCGCTGCTTCTCGGCCGGCGAGCGGTAGTCGAAGAAGATCACGAGCAGCATGGAGGTGAGGAAGGCGGCGGCGATCGCGATCACGTAGCCGCCGATCGGGCTGAAGGCGGGGATCGTGAGCACCGAGGTGAACACGAAGGCGCTCGCCTTGATCGAGAAGAAGCCCGCCACGATACCGCCGACCAGGCAGCCGGGCAGCAGTCGCAGATAGGTCTTCTTGTAGCGCAGCACGACGCCGTACAGCGAGGGCTCGGAGATGCCGCCGGCCAGGCCCGCGAACAGGCCGCCGGTGGCCACCTGGCGCATGGCCCGGTTCCGCTCCCGGATCGAGACGACCAGGACGCCGGCGACCAGGCCGAAGCAGGCGAAGTTCCAGGTGCCCATGGGGCCCTGGATGAAGTCGTAGCCGAGGGTCGCGATGTTCTGGATCATGACCGCGTTGATGGGCCAGTGCAGGCCGAGCGGCACGAGGAACGGGTAGATGAGCGGCACCACGATCGACAGCACGAAGGGCGAGAAGTTGTTCACGGCGAGCAGCATGTTGGAGATGCCCTGACCGATGAAGATCCCGAAGGGCCCCACCACGAAGGCGGTCAAGGGGATCATGACCAGCAGCGAGAAGAACGGCACGAAGACCATCTGGATCGCGCTGGGCACGATCTTCTTGAAGAGCTTCTCCACCCAGAACAGCACGACCGCGGCGAACAGCGCGGGGAACACCTGGCCCGAGTAGTCGTAGAGCGGCACCTGGACACCCAGGATCTCCACCGCCTTGACCACCCGGTCGGCCACCTGCGGGTCCCCGGAGGGGATACGCAGGATCTCGAAGGCGGCCGGATGTTCGTTCAGGCCCAGGAAGTTCGGGGTCAGGAAGGCGGCCGGGATGGCCGCGCCGACCCACATGTCCGCGCCCAGCTTCCTGGCCGCAGAGGCACCCACCATGATCGGCAGGAAGTAGAAGACGCTGCGCCACATGGCGTGCAGCAGGGCCCAGCCCGGGGACAGCGGCGGCTCGCCGGGGCCCGGCTCGAAGGGCTGGATGCGGAGCGTGTCCGCCAGCACGAGCAGGGTGATGATGAGCGAGGCGCCCAGCAGCGCCCACAGGATGGGCCGGAAGGTGTCCGAGAGGAACTCGAAGCAGTAGTCGACCCAGCCGAAGCGGCCGCGCACCCCGCCGTACTCCTTACTTCACGGCCCCGTCCGCGGGAGCGGCGCCGCGCGGCTCGCTCCCCTCGCCCTCCATGCCGGGCAGGCGCCGCAGCGCCTGGTAGTACTCGGCTACGCCGCCGCCCATGATGACCTGCAGGCCGTTCGAGCCCTGGGGGACGACGCCGAGCACGGCCGCCTCGCCGTCGAGAGCCTGCTGATCGGCCAGATCCCGGTCCCGCAGCTGGAACCGCAGCCTCGTCGCGCAATGGGTCATGGAGGCGATGTTGTCCGCCCCGCCGATCCGGTCGAGGATGTGCTCCGCCGTTCTTCCGACGTCGTGCGCCATCATGCTCCTTCTGGTTCGTGGCCGGTCGTGGCCGCAGTACAGCGCTCACCGCCCGTTCGGGCGGCATAATGTGCAGTGCGTCGTCGGGAACCGCAGTCTCCCGACGTGCTCACCGCCCGTTCAGGCGGCACATGCAGAGCATGTCACATCCCGCGGGCCAGGTCGATCGCCGCCAGCAGCCGCAGCCGCAGGCCCTGCGCCCGCTGCGCCAGGCGGCGCTGGGCCTCCGCGTACTCCCGCTTTCCCGCCTCGGTCTCGATCCGCACCGCCGTCAGTCCGTACCCGGAGACGTCGTAGGGCGAGGCGCGCATGTCCAGCTCGCGCGCGTCGCGAGCGAGCCGGAAGGCGTCCAGCAGCAACTCGCCGGGCACCAGGGGCCCCAACCGGGCCGCCCACTTGTACAGGTCCATATTCGCGTGCAGACAACCGCCCTGTTCCAGCTCCGGCTGGGTCTCGCGGGCGGGACGGAAGCGGTTGAGCGGCTCGGCCGCCGGGGTGAAGAAGCGGTAGGCGTCGAAGTGGGTGCAGACGATGCGGTGCGACTCGACCACCCGGTCGCTGCCCTCGTGCCCCAACCGCAGCGGCAGGCCCGTGTGGCGCACTTCGTCCGGGCCCTGCCGGTAGACCATGGCCCACTCGTGCAGTCCGAAGCAGCCGAATCGCGCGGGCCTGGCCGCGACGCCGCGCAAGATGCCCTCGATCCAAGCGACGGCGGTCCGCTCCCGCTCCAGGAACCCGACCGCGTCCACGATCGCGCCGTCGCCGCTGGCCAGGTAGTGCCGCCAGCCGGCCCGTTCGCGGGCCTCGCGCAGCCGCACGCCCGCGCCCGGGTGCCAGCGGCGCAGTCTGCCGGGCGTGACCGGGTAGTACTCGAACAGGAAGTCCTCGACCGGATGCCTCCGACCCTGGGCGCGACGAGCCCGGCGGGCAGCCGTGAGCTCATCGGCCTGAGCCGCGTGCCGGGCGGCGCGCTCCCGCCACTCGGCCGACCCGAGCTCGGTCTCGACCGTGCAGATCCCGCTCCCGTCGTGCATGCCTCCAGGCTAGGGTCTGCCGCGGAGGTCGGCTACGCGACGGCGAGGGGGTTCATCAAGGCCTATCGAAGCGTCTACGGGGCGAGCCCCGCCGCGCACGCG
>JAUNLB010000029.1 GCA_030532485.1 Pseudoclavibacter sp. | reverse complement strand
CGGTCGCCCTCCGCGGCCCCGTCACCGTCCGCGGACGCGGCCGCCCGCGGCTGCGACGACGAGGGCTTCAGCGTGGGCAGGATGATCGGCTGGGTGTCGACGTCCTCGCTCGTGAAGGCCGTGCCCGCCACGTCCTCGGCCTCCAGCTCGATCGTGCGGGCCCCGGCGTCCGGCGGCTCCAGCGGCAGTGGGGACAGGACGATCTCGTCCCCCACCCGCCGCGGCAGGGTGAGCCGGAAGTTGCTGCCCAGACCCGGCCGGGACCACACCTCCAGCCGGCCGTCGTGCAGGGCGGCGTCCTCCTGGGAGATCGCCAGGCCCAGACCGGAGCCGCCCATGGTGCGCTTGCGGGACGGGTCCGCCCGCCAGAACCGGTCGAAGACGCGCGTCATCTGCTCCGGGGTCATGCCGACCCCGTAGTCGCGCACCGAGATCGCGGCCGCCGTCTCGTTCGAGTCCACCGAGATGACGATGGGCCGCCCCTCGCCGTGCTCGATCGCATTGCCCACCAGGTTCCGGACCACGCGGGAGATCCGCCGCGCGTCGAACTCGCACTCCCCGCCCCCGCCCGGGGCGTGCAGCGCCAGCCGCGAGCCGTGGTCCAGCGCGACCTGGGTCATCGAGCCGATGACCTCGTCGGCGAGCGTGACGAGACTGTTGCGCTCGCGCAGGATCTCCACCGCCCCGGCGTCGAAGCGGGAGATCTCCAGCAGGTCCGAGAGCAGGATCTCGAAGCGCTCGATCTGGTCGTGCAGCAGCTCCACCGAGCGGGAGACCACCGGATCGGTGAACTCGTCCCGCTTGTCGAACAGCATGCTGCCGGCCAGGCGGATCGTGGTCAGGGGCGTGCGCAGCTCGTGCGAGACGTCGGAGACGAAGCGCTGCTGCACCTGAGAGACGTGCCCCAGCCGCTCGATCTGCTCCTGCAGGCTGTCGGCCATGTGGTTGAAGGAGCGGGCGAGCGTGGCGATGTCGTCCTCGCCGTGCTCCGGCACCCGCTCGGTCAGCTTGCCGGTCGCGAGCTTCCGGCTCGTCTGGGCCGCGATGCGGATGGGCTGGATGACGGCGCGCATCGTGAACCCCGTGATGAGCGAGACGAGGATCACGAGCACGGTCATGGACACCGCGAGCGTGCGCTGGATGAAGTCCAGCGTCTCCTGCGCCTCGGCCAGCGAGTAGACGAAGTACAGCTCGTAGCGTCCGGCCGTCGGCACCGTGACGGTCGTGCCCACCACGATCCCCGGCTGCTCGCGCCCCTCCCCGTCGGGCAGCCCGACGGGCTGGTACATCTGCTTGTCCGGGTTCGCGCGCACCGCCGCGCGCAGGGCGTCCGAGACCGGGGAGGGGTCGATGCGGCCGGAGACGAAGTCCTCCAGGGCGTTGTGCTGGTCCGGCGTGCCGTAGAAGGCGAAGCCGTGCGCGCCGGGAGCGGCCTTGTTGGCGGCGTCCACCGCGCTCTGCCGCAGCGCGTTGAGCGCGACCGCGTCGGTGTCGCTGCCCGACTCGAACACCTCCTGGACCTGACCGGCCGCCCGGTCGCTCTCGGCGAGCACCTGCTCCAGCCGAGTCGTGAACAGGTCGTTCGCGATGGTGGAGGACATGGCGAAGCCGACCGCGAGCACCGTCAGGCTCGTGAGGGCCATGGAGATCGAGATCGTCCGGAACGGCAGCGAGGTGCGCCAGAGGAACACCACGTTGTCCCAGGCGCCGCGCGGACTCAGCCAGCTGTCCGGCGTGATCTCGATGCGGCGGTCGCCGGAGTCGCCAGGAGCGGACTCGGCGTCCCCGGCGCCGGTGCGCCGCTCCAGCTCGGCGGGCATCTCAGCCGGCCGTATGCCCGGCCCGGTAGCCGACGCCGCGGACCGTCGTCACGATCTTCGGATTGTCCGGATCGTGCTCGACCTTCGCGCGCAGGCGCTGGACGTGCACGTTCACCAGGCGGGTGTCCGCCTTGTACTGGTAGCCCCAGACCTGTTCCAGCAGCTCCTCCCGCGTGAAGACCTTCTGCGGCTTGGAGGCGAGGGTCAGCAGCAGGTCGAACTCCAGCGGGGTCAGGTTCACGGGCTCGTCGCCGCGCAGCACCTCGTGCGCCGCGACGTTCATGACCAGGTCGCCGACCCGGATGAGGTCCTGGGTCTCGCTGCGGTTCGCCCGCAGCCTGGTCTTGATCCTGGCGACGAGCTCCTTCGGGTTGAAGGGCTTGACGATGTAGTCGTCGGCGCCGGCCTCCAGACCCCGCACGACGTCGGCCGTGTCGCTCTTGGCCGTGAGCATGATGATGGGCGTGCCCGACTCGGCCCGGATCAGCTCGCAGATCTGGATGCCGTCCAGCCCCGGCAGCATGACGTCCAGCAGCACGAGGTCCGGGCGCACCCGGTGGAAGGCGGGGAGCGCGGCGGCCCCGTCGGCGACGAACTCCGGCTCGTAGCCCTCGGAGCGCAGGACGATGCCGATCATCTCGGCCAGCGCCGTATCGTCGTCCACGACGAGGATGCGTTCCGTCATGTCTCCCTTTCGGCTCCCGCGACTCCGGCGATCCGGAGGCTCCGGCGATCCGGATCGCACGCTTCCGCCCAGCCTAGCGCCAGAGGTCCGACCATCGGCGGATTCCCGTCGCCGACCCTCCGCGTCCCGGCGCCCGTATGCCACGATGGATCGCATGAGCTACGGAGGTACGGGTCCCGGCGGCGCCGCTTCGTGGATGGGCGGGGAGGGCCCGGACGAGGGGGCCGCGGGCCTCGGGGGCCCCGCCGGCTGGGTCGCGGCCAGCGCCCCGGGGCTGTTCCCGCTGCGCCCGCTCGGCTTCGGGGAGATCCTGTCGGCGACCTTCCGGCTGCTGCGCGTGAGCCCGAAGACCACGATCGGCTCCTCCCTGCTCGTGCTGAGCGTGACGAGCCTGCTCGCGGCCGGCCTCTACGCCGGCGTGCTGATCCCCCTGTTCGGCCGGGTCGCCTCCGCTGCGGCCGAGGACCGGGAGGCCCTCACGGTGACCGCCTTCACCGTGACCGGAATGCTGACACTGATGACCGCCGGCCTCAACGCGGTCGCCGGCGGGCTCCTGCAGGGCCTGCTCGTCCACGTCACCGCCCGCGCCGGCCTGGGACTCCGCTCCGCCTTCAAGAGCAGCTGGCGGGTGGTGCTCGCCCGGCTGCGGCCCCTCGTCGGATTCACCCTCCTGCTGGGGCTGCTCAGCTTCCTCCTGGTGGGCGTCAGCGCGGGCCTGATCGGATTCGGCGTCGTGCTCCTGAGCGGCCCCGAGCAGCTGCTCGGCGGCAGCGCGGCGATCCTGTTCGGCCTGCTGCTGATGCTCGCCGGCGGCATCGGCCTGCTCGCCCTGCAGATCAAACTGCTGTTCGTCCCGAGCGTCATCGTGCTGGAGAAGCGCGGGGTGCGCGAGGCGATGCGCCGGAGCTGGACGCTCACCCGGGGGGCCTTCTGGCGCACGCTCGGCGTCTACCTCCTGATCCTGGTCATCCTCCAGGCGGCCTCCTCGGTGGTCAGCTTCGTCATCCAGTTCTTCGTCTCCATCCTGCAGGTGCTGCTCTTCCCCTTCGGTCCCAGCAGCGAGTTCGAGCTCGGCGGCGTCGAGATCGCCCTGGTCGTGCTCTCCTCCCTGCTGTCCACCGCGCTGCTCGTCGCCGTTGCGGCGATGACCGTCGTGCTGCAGAGCGGCAACGCCACGATCCTCTACCTGGACCGCCGGATGCGCCTGGAGGGGGTCAATCTGCACATGCAGCGCTACCGGGACGAGCTCGACGCGGGTCGCGAGCCCTCCCAGGACCCCTTCACCGCCGCCTCGCTCGGCCCCCAGGCCCCCGCGGCCCCGCCGCCCCCGCCGCCTCCGGGGTACGGAGCACCGCCCCCGCCCGGCTCTGCACCGCCGCCCCCTCCGGGGTACGGAGCACCGCCGCCGTCTCCGGGGGACGCGCCGCCCGCGGGTCCCACGCCCCCGCCGAGCGGGCACGAGCCGCCGAGCGGACGGGGCCCCGAGGCATGATCCCGGCACCCCGGACCGCCCAGCCGACTCCGACGCCGCTCGACCCCGACGCCGAGGAGGCGCGGGAGCTGCTGGCCAGGGAGCTCGCGAAGCCCGAGTACGCCCAGGCGCGACCGAACCCGATCGACGAGGCGATCAACCGGTTCTGGGAGCGGGTTGGGGACCTCTTGGAAGGTGCGGACGGCCTGGCGGGCCCGTTGCCCCCGCTGCTCATCGTGCTCCTCGCCCTTTTGCTCGTCGCCGCCGTCGTCTTCGTGTTCGGCAGGCCCGCGCTGGCCCGCAGATCCGCACTCCCCGACGAGTCCCCGGTCCTCTTCGAGGACGACGAGCGCTCCGCGCAGGAGCTGCGCGCCGCCGCCGAACGGGCCGCGGCCGCCGGTCGCCTGGAGACGGCCATCGCCGAACGCTTCCGCGCGATCGCCCGGGAGCTGAGCGACCGCACCGTCATCGCCCTGCGGCCGGGCTCCACCTCCCACGACGTCGCCCGCCGGGCCGAGATCCCCTTCCCCGCCGAACGGGACGCGCTGCGGCGGGCCGCGGACGACTTCGACGGCGTGCGCTACCTGGACCGCGAGGGCCGGCTGGACGCGTACACGCGCATGAGCGAGCTCGACGCGCGCCTCGCTGCCGCCCGGCCCGCCGTGCTGCAGAACGTCGCGGAGCTGCAGGCATGAGCGATGCGGTCGCACTCACCCCGACCGTACGGCAGCGGCTGCGCGGCGGGCGCTTCTGGATCCTCGCCGGCGCCGGGCTCCTGCTCGTCGCCCTCCTCGGGTTCCTCCTGATCCCGAGCACGCCCGGCTCCGGCAAGCCCTTGGACCCCGAGAACCCCGCCCCCGAGGGGACCCGCGCGGTCCTCGAGGTGCTGCGCCAGCAGGGGGTGCGGACCGCCCTGAGCGACTCCCTGGACGAGACCCTGGCGGCGCTCGAGGACCCGGCCGCGACCACGGTCGTGGTGAGCGACCAGGCCGGGTACGCGCCGCTGGACCGGCTGCGGGAGCTGCAGCGCAGGGGCGTGGCCAACATCGTGCTGCTCGCCCCGGGCTCCGCGCAGCTGTCGGCCCTCGGCAGCGGCATCGTTCCGGGCGGGGGCTACGAGGCGCCCGAGCACCAGGGGCCCCTCCGGGCCGGGGAGGCGTGCGCGGACCCGCTGCGCGAGAACGCGCCGACCCTCTCCCGGCACGCGAGGACCCTGGGGTTCCGCCTCGACGCCGAGACGGGCGGCGAGACGGTGTCCTGCTACCCGGTCCACAACGGCGCCGCGCTCGTGGCCCAGCGGATCGGCGCCAGCCGCGTCGTCGCCGTCGGTGCGGTCGAGAACCTCACGAACGAGAACGTCCTGCTCGAGGGCAACGCCGCCTTCGCCCTGGGCGTGCTGGGCGACGCGCCCCGCCTGGTGTGGTATTCCTCCTCACCGAAGGACCTCCCGCTCGACGAGCCGCCGGTCTCCCCCGCCGTGCCCCCCTGGACCACCGCGGTCTCGCTGCTGGCGCTCTGCACGGCCGTCGCGCTCATGCTGCACGGCGGCAGACGCTTCGGCCCCCTGGTGACCGAGGCCCTGCCGGTCACCGTGCCCGCCTCGGAGACCGTGGACGGGCGGGCCCGGCTCTACGACCGCTCCGGGGCGCGGCTGCGCGCCCTGGACAACATCCGCGTCGGCGCGATCGGCCGCATGGCCTCCGCCCTCGGCCTGGGCCGCCGGGCCCCCGCCCACGAGGTCGCGGACGCGGCGGCCGCGCTGCTGGGCCGCCCCCCGTCCGCCGTCCGGGCGGTGCTGCTGCAGGCCGAGCCCGGGAACGACGAGCAGCTGCTCGCCCTCAGCGACCGGGCCCTGGAGCTGGAGCGGGCCGTCGCGGCCGCACTGCGCCCCGAGGCCGTCGCGGCCCCGCCCGCCCCGGAAGACCCACCCGCCCCGAACCTGGAGGACAAGGCATGACCGAACTGCGAGACAGGCTGCGCGCCGTGCGCGACGAGGTGGGCAAGGCCGTCGTCGGCCAGGAGCAGGCCGTGGACGGCCTGCTGGTCGCGCTGCTCGCCCGCGGCCACGTGCTGCTGGAGGGGGTCCCCGGCGTCGCCAAGACGCTGCTCGTGCGCGCCCTGAGCCACGCCCTCTCGCTGGACACCAAGCGAGTGCAGTTCACTCCGGACCTCATGCCCGGCGACGTGACCGGCTCGCTGGTCTACGACAACCGGGTCGGCGAGTTCGAGTTCCGCCCCGGCCCCGTGTTCACGAATCTGCTGCTCGCCGACGAGATCAACCGGACGCCGCCCAAGACCCAGTCCGCCCTGCTGGAGGCGATGGAGGAGCGGCAGGTCTCGGCCGACGGGGTCACCCGCACGCTGCCCGCCCCCTTCCTGGTCGCCGCGACCATGAACCCCATCGAGTACGAGGGCACCTACAGCCTGCCGGAGGCCCAGCTGGACCGCTTCCTGATGAAGCTCGTGCTGGAGCTGCCGCCCAGACAGGCCGAGTTCGAGGTGCTGCGCCGCCACGCCGCGGGCTTCGACCCGCGGGACCTGCGGGCCGCCGGGGTGCGCCCCGTGCTCGACGGCGAGGAGCTGACCGCCGCCCAGCAGGAGGCCGCCCAGGTCGCCATCAAGCCCGAGGTGCTCGCCTATCTCGTCGACCTGGTCCGGGCCACCAGGCAGACCCCATCGGTCAAGATCGGCGTCTCCCCCCGCGGCGCGACCGCGCTGCTCGCCGCCGCCAGGAGCTGGGCCTATCTGCTCGGCTTCGAGGCCGTCACCCCGGACCACGTCCAGCAGATGGCCGTGCCCGTGCTGCGGCACCGCATCCAGCTGCGGCCGGAGGCGGAGCTGGAGGGCGTCTCGGCCGACAACGTGCTGCGCTCGGTCATGCAGCAGGTCCGGGTGCCCATCTGAGCCGGGGCGAGGGAACCCGCCCGATCCGGGACGAGAGTAAAGAGTTGAGGAGACATCCATGGCCGTGACCGGTCGCTTCGTGGTGCTGCTGGCGCTCGGCCTTCTCCCCGTGGTCCTGCTCGGCGCCACCCCCGACGGCGCCCTGCTCGTCCTCGCGGCCTGGATCCTCCTGTGCCTGGCCGTCGCCCTCGCCGACCTCGCCCTGGCTGCCTCCCCGCGGCGGATCCGGCTGGAGCGCGAGGAACCGGGCCGCGTGCGCCTGGGGGAGCGCAGCGAGAGCAGGCTCTACCTCACGAACACCGGCTCCCGCGCACTGCGCGGCCTGGTGCGGGACGCCTGGGACCCGACCGCCGGGGCGCCGAGGATGCGGGAGCCCGTCTCGATCCCGCCCGGCGAGCGCCGCGCCGTGCGCACCCCTCTGCGCCCCGTCCGACGGGGCACGCGACGCGCCAGGCACGTCACGGTCCGCTCCTTCGGCCCCCTGCGCCTGTTCGCCAGGCAGGCCACGCTGCAGACCTCCGGCACCCTGCTGGTGCTGCCGCCCTTCCGGGCGCGCCGACACCTGCCCTCGCGGCTCGCCCGGCTGCGGGAGATGGACGGCCAGACCCAGCTCATGATCCGCGGGCAGGGCACGGAGTTCGACTCGCTGCGCGAGTACGTGCGAGGCGACGACGTACGCTCCATCGACTGGCGGGCCACGGCCCGTCGGCAGGAGCTGGTCGTGCGCAACTGGCGGCCGGAACGGGACCGCCGCGTCCTCATCGTCCTCGACGCCGGCAGGGTGTCGGCCGCCCGCATCGGCGACGAGACCCGACTGGACGCCTCCATCGAGTCCTCGCTGCTGCTGGCCGCCCTCGCCGACCGGGCCGGCGACCGGGTCGACCTGCTCTCCTGGGAGCGCCGCGTCCGCGCCCGCGTCCAGGGCGTGTCCGGCGCGGCGCTCCTGCCGCGCATGGTCGAGGCCATGGCCGACGTCGAGCCCGAGCTCATCGAGACCGACTGGCAGGCCCTGCCGGGGCTCGTGCGCGGCGTGACCAGCCGCCGCTCCCTCGTGGTCGTGCTGACCACGCTGGAGTCGGCGGGCACCGCCGAGGAGTTCCTGGACGTGCTGCCGCAGCTCACCCGCTCCCACCTGGTGGTGGTGGCGGGCGTGACCGATCCCGGCACCGCGCTCGTCGCCCAGAACCGCAGCAGCCGGGAAGCCGTGTACCGGGCGGCGGCCGCCGAGCGGGCCATGCTCGACCGGGAGCGGGTGCGCGCCGCCATGAACCGGCTGGGGGCCGAGGTCGTCTCCGCCCCGCCGGAGGAGCTGCCCCCCGCCCTCGCCGACCGCTACCTGGCGCTCAAGGCGGCGGGCCGCCTGTAGGCCGGTCGCTCAGCCGCGCTGCGGGAAGCCGTGCGGCAGCGCCTGCAGCTGGTCGGCGACGCTCCTGCCCCGCAGCGCCCGCAGCTCCAGCGCCCGCGCCTCCCGGTCCCGGCGGACGGCCGCGACCGCCCGCAGGAAGGTGTCCGCGTCGACGTCCGGGATCGGGTGCACGAAGTGGCGCGCCTCCCTGGCCAGGATCCCCGCGTGCCGCTGCCGCATGGCGGGTTCCAGGCGGGGCGCCTGCCGCAGGTAGTCCCGCATCCGGCGGGACAGCCGGTCCGGGATGCGGGCCACGTCCGCGACCGCCGCCCAGCGCTCCAGCCCCGGCGGCAGCGGCCAGGCGAGCGGTTCCAGACGCGGGGCCCGCTCGTTCTGCGCGTAGCTGCCGGCCAGGACGTCCCCCAGGCGCTTCGAGCGCGGATGCAGCAGGCCCACGATCACGGCCGTGGCGCCCGAGAGCACGACGAACTCGAAGAATCCCGCGAGCGCCCGGATGAAGGCGTGCCGGAGGGTCGTGCCGCCGCCGTCGTCCCGCACGATGCGCAGCCCCATCGCGAGCCTGCCCAGCGACTTGCCGCGCGTGAACCACTCCACGAGCATCGGCACCACCACGAAGGAGAACACCGTGATCGAGATGAGCAGCGCGTACAGGATCGCCTCGTCCGCGAGCGGGGAGTCCCCGAAGCGTTCCCACAGCCCGATCATCGGGAAGAAGACGGCGAAGAGCAGGACCAGGAACACGATCCACATGAGGACCGCGTCGATGAGGGAGGAGGCCGCGCGCAGCATGAAGCCGGCGGGCCGCACGTCGAGCGTGACCGCCTCCCCGGTGACGATCAGATCGTCGTCCGCGAACGCCTCCGACGACTCCCGCACGATGGGCCGCTGGGTGCTCGTCATGCCATCATTGAAGCAGATGGACCTCGACGCCTTCACGAACGCCCGTCGGCGCAATTGGGACCGGCTCCGGCAGATCGCCCGGAGCCGGCGGACCAGCGGCGCCGAGGCGGACGAGCTGATCGCCCGCTACCAGACGGCCGCGACCGATCTGAGCGCCATCCGGACCGCCTTCGGGCAGACCCCCGAGGGCGACTACCTCTCGGTCGGGCTCTCCCGCGCCCGGCTGCGCATGACCGGCACCCCCGCCGGGGTCATGGAGTCCGCCGCCCGCTTCTTCACGCTGCAGCTGCCCGCCGCGCTCTACCGCCTGCGCTGGTGGACGCTCGGCACCGCCCTGTTCACCGTCATCCTCGCGGTCCTCGCCTACTTCTGGGTCCTCTCGGACGTCGAGTACGTGCGCGGGCTCGCCGCCCACTCCGGCGCGCAGCAGTACGCGGAGGAGGAGTTCGTCGGCTACTACTCCGAGTTCTCCGAGTCGAGCTTCGCGGCCCGCGTGTTCACCAACAACGCCTGGATCGCCGCCGGCTGCATCGCCTTCGGGATCACCGGGGTGTGGGTGCCCTACATCCTGGTGCAGAACGCCCTCGCGCTCGGCGAGGTCGCGGCCGTGCTGTCCGTATTCGGCCGACTCGACGTGTTCTTCCTGTGGATCGCCCCGCACGGCCTGCTGGAGCTCACGATGGTCTTCGTCGCCGCGGCGGCCGGGCTGCGCATCTTCTGGGCCTGGGTCGCCCCGGGCGCGAACACGCGCATGCAGTCCCTCGCCCAGGAGGGCAGGCGGCTGTTCACGGTGACCGCGGGCACGACGATCTTCCTGTTCCTCTCCGGCCTCATCGAAGGCTACGTCACCCGGCAGGACTGGCCGTGGGCGATCAAGATCGGCATCGGCGCCCTCGCGCTCGCGCTGTACCTCGCCTATGCCCTGCTGCTCGGGCGCCGCGCCTACCTGGCCGGCGAGCGCGGCGACCTGGAGGCGCAGGACGCGGGCGCCCGCACCGTCACGGCCGATTAAGAGGAGGCCGGGCGAGCGGCGGGGCGGCCCGCTCAGCCCTCCGACCGGATGAGCTCCAGCAGCAGATCGCGCACCTCCGCCATCCGCTCCGGACTGGCGGACTCCACGTTCAGGCGCAGCAGCGGCTCGGTGTTGCTGAGCCGCACGTTCGCCCACCAGAACGGCTCGTCGAGCGCCGTGATCCCGCGCAGGCCGAGCCCGTCGAACTCCTCCAGCTCGGCACGGCCCGCGAAGGCCTCGGCGATGCGCTCGAGCGCGGCGGCCGGATCGCGCACGACCGAGTTGATCTCGCCGCTGGCCGCGTAGGGCGAGTGCTCGGCCGCGAGCTCGGACATGGCGCGGCCGGAGCCGGCGAGCTCCGCCAGCACGTGCAGGGCGGCGAGCATGCCGTTGTCCGCCCCCCAGAAGTCCCGGAAGTAGTAGTGGGCGGAGTGCTCGCCGCCGAAGACCGCGCCGGTCGCGGCCATCCGGGCCTTGATGAGCGAGTGGCCGACCTTCGTCCGCTCCGTCGCGGCCCCCAGCCGCTCGAGGTACTCGGGCACGTGCCGCGAGACCAGGTGGTTGTACAGGACCGTGATCTCCCGCTCCCCCGCCGCGCGGGCCCGCTCGACCTCTCGGCGGGCGACGATCGCGGTCACGGCGCTCGGGGAGACGGCCTCGCCGTGCTCGTCCACCACGAAGCAGCGGTCGGCGTCCCCGTCGAAGGCGAGCCCGAGGTCCGCCCGGCCGGCCACGACCGCGGCCTGCAGATCGCGCAGGTTCTCCGGGTCCAGCGGATTGGCCTCGTGGTTCGGGAAGGACCCGTCCAGCTCGAAGTAGAGGGGCACGATCTCCAGTTCCGGGCGCCCGCCGAGCACGCGGGGCACCGTGTAGCCGGCCATGCCGTTGCCCGCGTCGACCGCGACGCGCAGCGGCCGGCCGGTCGGCGGCTGCTCGACCAGCCCGCGCAGGTGCGCCGCGTAGTCCTCGACCAGATCGACGCTCCGCTCGTCCCCCTCTCCGCCGGGGGCCGGCCGGATCCCCTCCCGCGCGTAGCGCACGGCCCGGTCGCGGATCGCCGCCAGGCCCGTGTCCCGACTGAGGGCGACGGCGCCGGGCCGGGACATCTTGATGCCGTTGTAGGCGGCGGGGTTGTGGCTGGCCGTGAACATCGCGGCCGCGGCCCCCAGCACACCGGAGGCGTAGTAGTTCATGTCCGTCGAGCACAGGCCGATCGACACCGCGTTCGCGCCCCGGAGCCGCAGCCCCTCCGCGAACGCCCGGGCGAAGCCGGGGCTGGAGTCGCGCATGTCGTGGCCGACCACGGCCTCCCGCCCCGCCAGCCGCAGCTCGTCCGCGAAGGCCGCGCCGATGGCGCGCACGAAGCCCTCGCTCAGCTGCGGGCCGACCAGGCCGCGCACGTCGTAGCTGCCGAAGACGGCCGGATCGGCGCCCTCCGCCTCGTCCAGGGGCGGGAGGGCCGGGCCGGGGTCAGAGCTCATGCCCCAACGGTATCGGACGCATGATCGACCAGCCCGAGGGCACGGTGAACCGTTCCGCGTGCATCGCGCACAGATCGTAGCTGTGCGGCTCGGGCGTGCCCGCGAGCGGACCGATGGCCGCCAGGCGCTCGTCGTAGTCGAACGTCAGCGTGTAGCGGGCTTCGCGGGTGCACGTGCCCCGGCTGCACAGGCGGTTCTTCATGGCCCTGCCAGTGTACGCACTCGCGGATGCGACACGCGCCGCCGCGGGGGCGCCGAGCCGCTCGGACGGGGCCGGGGCGGGACCGCGTGCGAGGCGCGCCGGTGCGGGTACGCTGGGGCCATGCTGGGCAGACGTCGTCAGAACGGGCCGACCCGCCGAGCGCCCGCGCCGGCCGTCGGACGGGGCGGCGGCCGGGGACGCCACGGCCGCGGCACCCGCTCGAGCGTGGCCGGCCCCTTCCTGCCGATGCTCACGGGGCGCGCGCCCCGCTTCGAGCTGGCGGTCGTACAGGCCGCCGTCATGCTCCGCTCGATGCACCCGGAGCTGCTGGCCGGCCTGCGGCTGAGCGTCGCGGACGTGCCGGACGTCTGCCGGAACCACGACGGGATCGACCGCTGGCACGCCCTGCCGCCGGACCGCATCGTGCTGTTCCGGGTGCCGATCGACCGGCTCGTGCACCTGCACTGCCCCGACCCCTCCCACTACCGGGAGCACGTGGAGCGCTGCCTCGCCGAGGCGATCGCCGATCTGTACGGCCTGGACCCGTGGGAGGTGCTGCCGGAGCGGGACGAGCCGCGCTGAGGCCCGGCCGCGCCGCCGGATCCGCGGCGCGAGCTCAGATCTGCAGCACGACCCGCGCCTGACAGATCACGAGCATGGCCGCCGCCAGCGCGGCCATGACCCGAGCCGGCCACCGCTCCCGGAGCGTGCCCGCGCACAGGGCCGCGAGCGCCCAGGGGATGAATCCGGCCCCGTAGCGGGGCGGCAGCGCGAAGTAGCGGCCGGACTCCAGCAGCACCACGCCCATGAGCACCGGCCCGAGCAGGACGGCGGCCAGCAGCGCGGCCCGGGCGATCGTCGAGGCCGGGGTGCGCGCCTGCGACAGCAGCGCCCCGCCGACGAGCCCGACGACGTAGACGATCGTGAACAGCTGCCCCAGCAGGACGGCCCACGGACCGAAGGGCTCCGGGTCGATCGCGACGGCCGGGCCGAGCAGGAAGCGCAGCGGCTCGCTGAGCAGGTCGACGCCGTCCAGGGGCTCGTAGGGCGTGTGGCCCGGCGGGGTACGGATGGCGATGAGGCGTCGCACCGCGAGCCAGGCGCCCAGGGCGGCGACCGCGCAGAGCGCCGAGAGCCCCACGGCCGCCGCGTGCGGTCTGCACAGCGCCCGCAGCAGTCCGTCTCCGCCGCCCTCCTCCCGGATCCGGCCCGGCAGGGGCGAGAGCAGCAGGAAGGCGCCCGCCATGAGCACGCCGACGTTCTGGAACTTCATGAGCACCAGCAGGGCCGAGACCAGCGGCATGAGCACGAGCCCGCGACCGTCCTGGAGCAGCCGCAGGCACAGCCACAGCACGACCGCGCCGGCGGGCAGCAGCGTCGCGTCGGTCGTGACGAAGGAGTGGTTCCACAGCGCGGGCAGGGAGGCGAGGAGCATGACGTTCGCCGAGACCGCCGCGAGCACGCCCGCGCCCAACCGGCGCAGCGCCGCGTACAGGAAGCCGCCCGCCGCGGCCAGCCAGAACGCGCCGCCGATGCGCATGGCGTCCACCGGGTCGGCCACCCCGGCGAGCATGACGATCCGCATGGCGAGATAGGCGATCGCGGGGTAGACGGGCGAGTAGATGTCGCCGGTGGTGACCCCGTAGTTGGGGTAGTCCGCGTCGGCGCCGGGCGCGGGTCCGCAGAACGCCTCGGCCGTGTTCCCGAAGTACATGACCCCGCGACAGGCGTAGACCTCGCGGGCGACGGGGCCGAGCGGCTCGCCCATCCGGACGACGCCCTGCTCGGGCACCTTGACGACGTAGTCGATGTAGACGAGCTCGTCGAAGGGCGAGAGCCTGGGCTGCGCGAAGACGTGGGCTGCGACCACCCAGAACGACAGGATCGCGAGGCCGATGGCGACCAGCCCGGTCTCCAGCGCCCGCCTGCGCAGCGGCAGCGCCGCGACGGCGGAGGGGCCCCACGGGCCGCCGCCCGGCTCCCGCCCGTCCCGGGCCGGCCGGGCGAGGAGGTTCGTGCGGCGCATGGTCCGCAGTATCGCACGAAGGCGGTCGCCGGAGCGGGCACGGCCCGCGACGGGGGCGGAAGACCCCCCGGCCGCCGTCAACGGTAGACGGTGACGGGGCCCGCGAGCGGATTGCCGGGCGTGACCGCCAGCAGCGCCAACCGCCCCTCGCCCGCGTAGCCGAGCGAGACGGATTCGCCCTCCAGCCCCAGCAGCCGGTAGCCGCCCGGCGCCACTCGCTGCTGCCAGCTCGCGCCGGGTTCGACCCGGATCCGCTGCTCGCCGTCCGGTCCGTGCAGCTCGAGCTCCACGGCGGCCTCGCCGGGGTTGTAGACCGCCAGTCGGGGGTCCGGCCCGCGCGCGACCCCGATCGCCTGCTCCCCCGTCAGCGGCGGCGCCGGCAGGGCCCAGGCGGAATCGCTGCGCCCGGAGGCGGTGGTCGTGCGCAGCGCGCCCAGCAGGGGGCCGTCGCCGTCCGCCTCGACCGTGTACCGGCCGACCGGGGCGTCGCCGAGCGGCACGTCCGTGACGACCCCGGGCTGCAGGACGAGCTCGACCGGCTCCAGCCGTGCGCCGTCGGGGTCGCGCAGGCCCAGGGAGACCCGGACCGGCGACTCGCCCGGGGCGAGCAGGCGCAGCGAGGCGCCCTTGGCCCGGGAGACCGGGGCCCCGGCCTCCTGCGCGCTCGCGGTGAAGGGGACCGAGACGAAGCGCAGCCGCTCGGCCGCAGCCGGCACGGCGGGGAGGATCTCCACGCCGAGCGGGGTGGTGCCCGCGGCGTCGCTGCGGTGCAGGCTCGCGGCGATCGTGCCGCCGGAGCTGAGGACGTGCACCGCGAGTTCGGCCACCTCCGGCGCGAAGCCCGCCAGCGGCAGCAGGCGCTGCGAGAAGGCGGGCACCTCGATGCCGCTCGTGCCCGGCGCCTCGATCGGGCCCTGGGGGCCGTGCAGCTCCAGGCGCACGGTGCTCGTGGAGCCGGTGGGGTTGACCAGCGAGAGCACGCTGGCGGAGCCCAGGGCCGTCGAGCCGCCCAGCAGCCACTGCTCGGCGAGCGGCTGCGCGCAGGGGGTGACGCTCAGGCCCGTTGCCCGGGGGTCCTGCGCGTCCACGAGCTGGGAGACGGACAGGCTGGTGGGGACGCCGTCGTCCCTCGTGCCCGGCGCGGCGTAGGCGACCGGGGCGCTCGCCCCGGCCGCGCCCTCCGCGTCGCCGGCCAGTCCCGCCGAGCTCAAGCGCTCCAGGTCGCCGGCCGCGAGCGGCGTGACGGAGCCGGTCACGGCCAGGCCCGCCTCGCCGCCGCCCGAGGGAGCCGCCAGGCCGCCGGGGCACACCCGCTGCTGGGCGCCGGGGGCGACCGCCACCGCGACGCTCGGCGCGCTCGTCTCGATGCGCGGCAGCGGCAGGGCGGCCGAGCCCCAGCCGGCGACGGCCAGCAGCGCACCGCCCGCGAGTGCCGCGAGCGCGCCGCCGGCGGCGCGCAGCCTCGAGCCGCCCGCGGCCGCCGAGCGCTCAGGACGTCCGCGCATCGCCGTCGCCTCCTCCCAGGCCCGTCATGGACATCGCCTCGTCCCCGTCCGCGTCCGCGAGCCGCTCCTGTTCGATCGAGACGGCCGGCCTGCGCCGCTGCCCCTCCGGCCGGTCGAGCCGGGTCCAGGGCCGCGGGGCCGCCACCTGGGAGGCGGTGCGCGCGTCCAGCGCGGCCGAGGGCAGCGCGAGCAGCACGAAGGCGAGCAGCACCACGCCCTGGGCGAGCAGGATGCCCCGGCCCCGCAGGGTGTCCGCATTGCCCGTTCCCAGGGGCTCGGACACGCTCGGATCGCTCGGCGAGCTGGTCGCGTTGGCGACCTGCCACAGTCGGCCGACCTCCGTCCTGCCCGCCGGCTGCAGGGCGCCGCTGGCGTCCATCGCGGACACGAGCCTGGCGGACATCGTGGCCGCCTCGGGGGCCGGCCACTCGACCAGGATGTAGGCGATGCCCAGGGCGTGCAGTTCGCTCGTGGGCGCGTAGACCGGATCGGTCGCCAGAGCCGTGGCCAGCGAGGCGAGCCGCTCGTCGGTGGCGGAGAGGGCCGGAGCGGTGGCGCGCAGCGTGGACTGCGCGTCGAGCGTCTCGCCCGTTCCGCGCACGAGGCGCACGCGCATCGCCCCGTCGGCCATGGGCGTGATCACGAGCGTCCCGGTTCTGGGGTCCAGACGACCCTGGCTCTCGACGATCGCGGGCAGCGCGCCGCCGGAGCCGGCGCCGACCGCCGAGACGCCCAGCAGCTGCGCGCCCGCCGCGGGCGCCCCGAGGAGGCCGACGCCGAGCAGCGCCGCGAGCCCCGCAGCCGCGCCGCCGCGACCCAGGCCGTGGACCCCCGCGACGGCGGCGAGCAGGACCCCCAGCCACATCAGGGACTGGCCGGGGGCGATGGACAGGGGCACGGAGGCCGCCCCCGTCGTGCTGAGCGCGAGCCCCCCTGCCAGGACCGCAGTCGCGAAGCCGAGCAGCCCCAGTCCCAGGCCGACCGCCGCCAGGCGGCGGCCGGGGCCGGCCAGGCCGAGCACCGCGAGCAGGAGCGCGGGGGCCGCCAGGCAGGCGAGCAGCACGGCCGGTTCGGGCACCGCCCCCCCGAGCAGGGCGGACCAGCCGCCCAGCCGCGTGTCCGGCACCCCGGTCGCGACGGCCGGTCCCCGCAGCGGCTCCACCGCGAAGGGGACGCCGGGATCCGCCAGCAGCCCCAGCGGGCGGCCGCGGTTGAGCTGGGTGACCGCGAGCGGCGCGAAGAGCACCGCGCTGGGCAGCGGCAGCGCCAGAAGGCGCAGCCGGAAGCGGCGGCCGAAGAGCATGAGCGCGATCCAGGCCGCGGTCAGGGCGGGCAGCAGCGAGGGGCTGCAGGCCAGCACGAGGGCGGCCAGCAGCGCCGCGGCCGCGGCCCCGCCCCAGGAGCGCAGCGCCCGCATGCCGGCCAGCACGAGCCAGGGCAGGGCGATGTGGGCGATGACGGCGGCGATCCGCCCGTCGGCCAGCGCCCCCGTCAGCGGAGCCGCCAGCATCCACGCGAAGGCCGCGAAGGCCCGCAGCCAGGGGCTCAGGGCGATGCGCGCGGCGAGCATCCAGGCACCGAGCGCGGCCAGAGGCGTGGCCAGCACCCACAGCACGAGGATCGACAGGCTCGGCTGCCAGAAGGTGAGCGTGCCGAGCAGCACGAGCACGAGCGTGAAGGGGTCGGCGGAGCCCAGGGCCCCGGCCCCCGGGTCCCGCACGCCGTAGCCGATGTGCCCCCACAGTTCCGGCAGGCTCCCGCTCAGCGGCAGCAGCCCGCCGCCGCTGAGCACGGGCGCGCCCAGCAGCGGCGCCCGCAGCACGACGGAGACGACGGCCGCGGCCAGCAGCACCCACAGGCCGCCGGCGCCCGCGAGCGCGTAGCGCTCCCGCTCGGCCTGGGTCTCCGCCCGCATCTGCTCCCGGCGCACGGCGCGCCGGTGCCGCTCCTCGGAGCGGCTCAGCTGCAGGCGTTCCAGGATCCGGTACGGGTACTGCCGGGTGGCGGCGAAACGACGGCGGGAGGCGGCCACGCCCGTGCGGCCCAGGGCGACCTGCACGGCCGCGGCGATGTCCGGCAGGATCCGGCTGGGCTGCTTGCGCAGCAGATGCCAGAAGGAGCGCAGCAGCGCGGCGGGCACGAGCAGGGCCCGGCCGACGAGGTACTCGGCCGGGCCGGAGGCGCTGAGGGTCCGATGGAGCCGGGCCCGGCTGATCGCCGAGTAGTCGGCCTCGTCCAGATCGTCGGCGGCCACGCGGACCCGGGCGGCCGGGGCCAGCACGACCCGCCCGTCGGCCAGCCGGGCGCGCATGCACAGCTCCAGTCCCCCGTCCGCGTCGGGCAGCCCCGCGTCGAAGCCCCCCAGCGCCTCCCAGGCGGTGGCGTGGACGACCATGCCGCGCGCACAGACCCCGAGCACGTCGCTGAGGGTCTCGAACTGGCCCTGGTCCAGCTCGCCGCGGTGCAGGTGCACCGTCTCGCCCGCGTGCGTGGTGGTCTGTCCGAACTCCAGGATGCGGGAGGGGTCCTCCGCGTCCAGCAGCTTGGGGCCGGCGATCTCCAGCGAGGGGTTCTTCTCGATGGTGGCCAGCAGCTGCCGCAGCGCGTCCTCGTCCGGCTCGTCGCCCGCCCGCAGGAACCACAGCCACCGCTCGGCCGGGCTCTCGCCCCGCCACAGGTGCTCGCGCACCGCCTCGGCGGCCGCCGCGACCGCCGGCCCGAAGCGGGTCCCGTCGTCGACGGCGACGATCAGATCGGGCGCCGCGATCCGGGCCAGCTCCCGCATGGCCGCATCGCCCCGGGGCACCGCCACCGCGATCGCCCCGGCGGGCCGGTCCTGGGCCCGGACGGCGCGCAGCGTGCGGTCCAGCGCGTCGGCGCCGCGATCGGCGAGGACGATGGTGGTGAACGAGGTGGGCATCGGGATCGATGCTAGGGCCGCGAACGCCGCCTGCGGACGCGCGCCTAGGCGCGGCGGCGCAGCTTGCGGCGCTCGCGCTCGCTCAGCCCGCCCCAGATGCCGAAGCGCTCGTCGTTCTGCAGCGCGTACTCGAGGCACTCGCTGCGGACCTCGCAGGATCCACAGACCTTCTTGGCCTCGCGCGTGGAACCACCCTTCTCAGGGAAGAAGGCCTCAGGATCAGTCTGGGCGCACAGCGCGTCGGCCTGCCAGGCCAGCGGATTGTCGTCGCCGATACCCGAGCGAACCCCGGGAACGCCGAGTTGAACCGGATCGACGTACCAATCGTCCGGAACCGGGCGGTTGAGCCCCTGGCTTGCCATCTTCACGTTCTCCCCACGCTCGTCGACAACGACCTGTCCGCGATGTCCCAAGTAATTACACCCGTGTCGTTTAGTGCCGTCAAGTCGACCGGAGCAAACTTTCGGCCTAATCCGAGCAAATCCCCCGCTGCCGCGACACGCGCTCGGGTGTGTCGCAACTGTGGGAGGCTCACTCTGGGTGCGTTTTCGGGCACGCCGAACACGCCGCCCCCGATCTGTACTCTGCTGCTTAGATTCGGGCGCCGCCGGGTGTGGTGCGGAACGCGCCGACCGTAGCGGTCGTCGCGACGAGGCACCGACCACGTCCCCCGAAGCGCAATTCGCGCTCCTCCGGCGTGCCATACAGTACCTCACCGGCGCGCACGCTCCCTGTGCTCTTGCTGCCAGCCAGCTCGAACGATCCGGAGAGCGCGAGCACCACCGCGGGCCCCCCGATCGGCAGCCGCGCGACAGCGGGGCCCGCCTCGTCCAGCTCGACACGCACGAGCCGGAAGTCGGGCACCGGCGCCGGGTACTCCGCCACGCCCGGCGCGAGCTCCACCGCCCGCACGAGCGGCGGAGCGGCGAAGTCCGGCCGGACCACCCGCAGCAGCTCGTCGACGTCGATGTGCTTGGGCGTCAGCCCGCAGCGCAGCACGTTGTCGCTGGCCGCCATCACCTCGATCCCCGTGCCGCGCAGATAGGCGTGGATGCAGCCCGCCGGGACGAACAGCCCCTGCCCCCTGGGGATGTCCACGCGCCGCAGCAGCATCGCCACGAACACCCCCGGATCGTCCGGGAAGGCGTCCAGCACGAGCTCGGCCGTCGAACGGTCCGGCGGCGCGAAGTCCTCGGCCGCCCCCTGCGCACCCCGCAGCAGCTCCGCCAGCGCCGCCGCGGCCCGCCGACCGGACCGCTCGTCCCGGTGCAGGAGCCAGGACAGCAGCCGCGCCAGATCCGCCTCGTCCCCCAGGGCCTCGAAGCGGTCCAGCACGGGCCTCAGGCGGTCCGCCGCCTCCGGGCCGCCCCGCTCCGCCAGGGCCCGGACGCGCGCCGCCCAGGCCCGGACCTCCTCCGCCGGGCGGAAACCGGCCAGCGCGGCCATGGCCTCCGACTCGGCCACGATGAGCTCCGGCTTGTGGAAGGGGTCCCGGTAGTTGCGCTCCGGCGCGTCCACGGGGACCCCCGCGAGCCGCTCCCGCTCGTAGCCGGCGGCCGCCTGCCGCAGGTCCGGGTGCACCTGCAGCGAGAGCGGCCGGGCCGCCGCCAGGACCTTGAGCAGGAACGGCAGCCGCGCCGAGGCCGCGCCGACCGCACCGAGCGCCCGCTCGGGGTCCCGCGCGATCCACTCGGCCAGGTCCTCGGCCCCGTCGCACGCGGCGGGATCCACCAGGCTGGGCGAACCCGGGTGCGCGCCGAACCACAGCTCGGCCTGCGGGCGTCCGGCGCCCCCGGCACCGGGATCGGGGTCCGGGAGGAGCGCGCCCTGCTCGCCGAGCACGCGCGAGATGCCCCCCGCCTGGCCCCACGGATACGGGACGGGATGATTCCGAAGTCGTGTGAACATGCCTCGATCAGCCTAATCGGCCCGTCCCGGCGGCCGCTTTGCGGGAGCTGCACAGCCGACGGCCCCCGGGAGGCCGGGGCTTGGTGGGGCCCGTGCAATCCGGAGCGCGGGCGCGGAGGCCGACCGTACACTCGTCGGGCCCGGGGTCGCCAGGCGGCGACGGGACCGGGACGGGCGCGGATCACGGAGGGAGCCGGGACATGCACGACGAGGACGCCGCCTTCACCCCGCTGGCGGGCGACTTCTACGGCTTCGCGGAGGAGCTCGCCCCGCGCGAGCGGGCGTTCCTCATGCGGCTGCGGGGCACGCTCGAGCGCGAGGTGCGGCCGATCGTCGACCGGCACTGGAACGACGCGACCTTCCCGCCCGAGCTGCCGGGCATCCTCGCCCGGACCGGTGTCGTCGGCCTGGGCTACCCGGAGACCCGGCCCTTCGAGAACTCGGCCGTGTTCCGCGGCTGGACGGCCCTGGAGCTCGGGCGCGTCGACGCCTCGACGGGGACCTTCGTGGGCGTGCAGAACGGCCTGGTGATCGGCGCGATCGGCATCTGCGGCTCCGCCGAGCAGCGGGCCAGGTGGCTGCCCCGCCTGGCCCGCTGCGAGACGATCGGCGCCTTCGGCCTGACCGAGCCGCTGTCCGGCAGCGACGCGGCCCAGGGGCTGCGCACGACCGCGCGACGGGAGGGCGACGAGTGGGTGATCAACGGTGCCAAGCGCTGGATCGGCAACGCCGACTGGGGCGACATCGTCGTGCTGTGGGCCAAGGACGAGGCCGACGGGCAGGTCAAGGGCTTCATCGTGCCCACCTCCGCCCCCGGCTACTCGGCGCGCCGGATCGAGAACAAGATGTCCCTGCGGATCGTGCAGAACGCGGACATCGAGCTGCGCGAGGTGCGCGTGCCCGAATCGGACCGGCTCGCGCACGCGGAGTCCTTCCGGGACACCGCGGCGGTCCTGCGCGAGACCCGCGCCGAGGTCGCCTGGCTCGCGACGGGCATCGCCCTGGGCGCCTACGAGTCCGCGCTGCGCTACGCCCGGGAGCGCGTGCAGTTCGGCGAGCCGCTCGCGAAGCACCAGATGATCCAGGACCACCTCGTCTCCTGCCTGGCGGACGTGACCGCCATGATCGCGGTGTGCGTCAAGGCCTCCCGCATGCTCGACGAGGGGGTGCAGCGGGACGAGCACTCGGCGCTGGCCAAAGCGTTCACGACCGTGCGCATGCGCGCCGTCGTCGCCCGTGCGCGCGAGGTGCTCGGCGGCAACGGCATCGTCACCGACTACGGCGCGGGACGCGCCTTCGCCGACGCCGAGGCGATCTACTCCTACGAGGGCACGCGGGAGATGAACCACCTGATCGTCGGCCGCAGCATCACCGGCCTGGCCGCCTTCGTCTGAACGATCGGGTTCGTCTGAACG